>NZ_JBFAPI010000001.1:62178-509056 GCF_040676615.1 Asanoa sp. NPDC049573 | reverse complement strand
TGCGAGAACATGTGCGCGCCAAGAGGGACACCCCGCGAAGCAGCGACACGCCGGCTAGGCGAGGGCGAGGACGACCGCGGATTCGGCGGGGAGTTGGATGCCGTCGCGCATGACGGTGGCGCCGGATTCTGTTGCCAGGAGGACCGAGCGGATGAAACCCGGCACGGTGATGCGCTGGGGTTTGGTCGCCAGGTTGGCGGCCACCGCTACTGAGCCGCGGTGCATGACCAGCCAGTGGTCGCCGTGGGTCACCTCGATCTTGTCCAGGCGGGGGTCGGACAGGTCGGGGGTGGCCTTGCGCAAGGCGATCAGGCGGACGTAGAAATCCAGGATCTCGGCATGGTCGGGCTTGTCGCGCTCGGCCCAGTCGAGGCGGGAGCGCAGATAGGTCTGCGGGTCCTGCGGGTCGGGCACGTCGCCCTCGGGCCAGCCGTGTTCGGCGAACTCGCGGCGGCGGCCCGCGGCCACCGCGGCGGCCAGCTCGGGCTCCGGGTGGCTCGTGAAGAACTGCCACGGTGTGGTGGCGCCCCACTCCTCGCCCATGAACAGCATCGGGGTGAAGGGGGCCGTGAAGAGCAGGGTCGCGCCCACCCGGAGCAGGCCCGGGGACAGCGACGCCGTCAAGCGGTCGCCGGCCGCCCGGTTTCCGATCTGGTCGTGGTTCTGCAGGTAGGCGACGAAGCGGTAACCGGGGATCCGGCCCCGGTCGACCGGGCGGCCGTGCACCCGCTGGCGGAACGACGACCAGGTGCCGGCGTGGAAGAAGGCGCCGGTCAACACGTCGGAGAGGGTCTGCAGCGAGCCGAAGTCGGCGTAGTAGCCCTGCCGCTCGCCCGTCAGCAGGGTGTGCAGCGCGTGGTGGGCGTCGTCGTTCCACTGGCCGGTCAGGCCGTAGCCGCCGCCCTCGCGGGCCGTGATCAGTTTCGGGTCGTTGAGGTCGGACTCGGCGATCAGCGACAGCGGGCGGCCCAGGTGGGTCGACAGGCCGTCGACGGCGACGGTCAACTCCTCCAACAGATGGACCGCGCCGCGGTCGACCAGGGCGTGGACGGCGTCCAGCCGAAGGCCGTCGACGTGGTAGTCGCGGAGCCAGCCGAGCACGCTGTCGACGATGTAGGCGCGGACCTCGCCCGACAAGGGGCCGTCGAGGTTGACCGAGGAGCCCCAGCTGTTGCCCGGGCCCTCGGACAGGTAGGGGCCGAACATCGGCGCGTAGGCCCCCGAAGGGCCGAAATGGTTGTAGACGACGTCGAGGACCACCCCCAGGCCGCGCTGGTGGCAGGCGTCGACGAAACGCTTCAGGCCATCCGGGCCGCCGTAGGACTCCTGCGGCGCGAACCAGCAGACGCCGTCGTAGCCCCAGTTGTGGTCGCCGTTGAACGCGTTGACCGGCAGCAACTCGACCAGGTCGACGCCGAGGCGGACCAGGTGGTCGAGGCGCTCGATGGCCGCGTCGAAGGTGCCCTCGGCGGTGAACGTGCCGACGTGCAACTCGTAGAGCACGCTGCCGGGCAGTTGCCGGCCGGTCCACGAATCGTCGGCCCAGCGGAACGCCGACTGGTCGTAGACGCGGCTGAAGCCGTGCACGCCGTCGGGCTGCCACGCCGAGCGCGGGTCGGGCAGCGGCCGGTCGTCGTCGCCCAGCAGGAAGGCGTAGTCGGTGCCGGGACCGGCGGTCGGCACGTCGAGCGTCCACCACCCGGCCCGCGCCGGATCACGCGCCAGAGCAAGGTCGGACGAGCCCACGCGCACCCGCACACGCGACACGTCCGGAGCCCACACGGAGAACACAGTCACGGCGCCACCACGGGTTCGGCGGGGGTCAGCAGAGCGACCGGATAGCGCCCGAGCAGGTCGGACACCGGCAGCCGTTGACCACTGTAAACCCGGCCGGTGAACGAATCCGTAAAACGCCGCGAAGACGCGGAGTCATCGGGAACAGAAGAATTGCCCGGAAGGGTCAGATACGTCGTGTCCCAGCCGCCACGCAGCGACAGGCCGACCGGCAGCCGGGTGGCCACCGCGATCGCGCCGCCGCGGTCGAACGCCACCACGTGGTCGGCGGCCGGACCGAACGCCGGCACCTGCCGGTAGCCGGTGAACAGGTCGGGGCGGTCGCGGCGCAGCCGCAGCGTGCGCGAGACCACCAGCAGCTTCGCCGCGCCGGACGCGTCGACCGACGGCTGCCACCCCTTGTCGATCCGGGCCAGCAGCGCCGCCCGCGCGGAGAAGTCGACCGGCCGCCGGTTGTCGGGGTCGACCAGCGAGTTCTCCCACAGCTCGGTGCCCTGGTAGACGTCGGGCACCCCGGGCATGGCCAGCTGCACCAGCTTCTGGCCGAGCGCGTTGGACCAGCCGGCCGGCGTGATCTCGGAAGCGAACGTCGAGACCGCCGCGTGCAGCGCCGGGTCGTCGTAGATCTGGTCGACGACCGCGTGCAGCGCGCTCTCGAAGGAGTCCGACGGCGACGCCCAACTGGTCGACACCGAGGCTTCCCGGGCGGCCTTCTCCACGTACCCGTGCAGACGCTCCCGGGAGATGGGCCACGCGCCGGCGACCGTCTGCCAGAGCAGGTGCGCGAAGGCCGGGTCGTCGGGCAGCGGCGCCGCCGCCATCCACGACGAAAGCGCCCGCGCCCAGCGATCCGGCACCTCCGCCAGCACGGCGAGCCGGGCCCGCACGTCTTCCCCGCGCTTGGTGTCGTGCGTCGAGAGGGTCGTCATCCCGCGGGGCCACCGCCGCTGCCGGCGCGCCGCGGCGCCGTGGAACTCGCCCAGCCCGACACCGAACCGCTCCGGCGCCCCGCCGACCTCGTTGAGCGCGACGAACCGGGTCCACCGGTAGTAGGCGGTGTCTTCCACGCCCTTGGCCATCACCGCGCCGGTGAGCTGCGAGAAACGCTGCCCGAGCTCGTCGTCGGGGTCGCGCAGCCGGGCGGTCAGCGCGTCGAGCGTCGCGGTCAGGTCGGGGCGGCGCCGGCCGGCCTCAGACCGGGCCCGGGCCAGGTGGCGCAGGCCGTCGGCGCCGTAGGACCGGTAGACCGGGAAGTTGGCCGCCAGCTCGGCCAGGCCCGCCGCGGCGGCCGGCAGCGACGGCACCAGCGCGGCCAGCCGGTGCAGCTCGGCCGGGAACATCCGCAGCGCGATCTCGAGCTTGCAGGCGTGGGTCAACTCGGGCCAGGACACCGCGACACCGGTCAACGAGGTGTCGAGCGCGGTGAAGGCCGCCTCCCCGGCCGGGTCGACGAACAGGCCGCAGACCTCCCGCAGCGCGTCGTAGCCGGTGGTGCCGTCGACCGGCCAGGCCAGCAGCTCCTCGCCGTACTCCAGAATCTTCTCGACGATCAGCCAGGCGCCCAAGGCCGCGCCGCGCAACCGCATCAGGTAGGCGACCGGGTCGCGCAGCCCGTCGGGGTGGTCGACCCGGATCCCGTCGATCTCGCCGGCGTCGAGCCAGCGCAGCACCTCGGCGTGCGTCGCGTCGAACACGGCCTGCTCCTCGACCCGCAGCCCGGCCAGGTCGCTGACCGCGAAGAACCGCCGGTAGTTGAGCTCCAGGTCGCCGCGTTTCCAGCCGACCAGCTCGTAGTGCTGGCGGGCGTGCACCTCGCGCGGCGTGCCGGCACCGGTCCCGGGCGCGATCGGGTAGCGGTGGTCGTAGTAGCGCAGCTCGCCGTCTTCCACCCGGAGAGCGTCGAGATCGTCGTCGGAGCCCAGCACCGGGACCAGGATCCGGTCGCGGGACCAGTCGATGTCGAACCAGGGTGCGTACGCGGACTCGCGCCCGTTCTTCAGCACGTCCCACCACGCCGGGTTGGCCGCCGGCACCGCGATGCCGGCGTGGTTGGGCACGATGTCGACGACGAAGCCGAGCCGGGCGGCGCGCAGCGCGGCGACCAACCGCAGCCGCCCGGCCTCGCCGCCCAACCGCGGGTTGGCCATCCGGTGGTCGACCACGTCGTAGTTGTGCGCCGAGCCGGGCGCGGCCGTCAGCAGCGGCGCGCTGTAGAGGTGGCTGGCACCGAGGTCGGCGAGGTAATCGGCGATCGCGGCGGTGTCGTCGAAGGTGAAGTCGGGACGGATCTGCACGCGGTAGGTGCCGGTCGGCGTCGCCATCCCGGGCTCAGACCGTGCGGTCGAGCACGACGAGGGATCGGTCGGGCACCAGGATCGACGCGCCGGCCTCCATCACCTGCTGCGTCTCCCCCGGGTATTCGGCCGTGCTGATCACGGCCGCCCATTTCTGCCCGTATTCGTGCCCCGGGACGGTGAACCGCAGGCCGTCGTCGTGGGCGTTGAAGCAGAGCAGGAACGAGTCGTCGACGTGCCGCTGGCCGTACTGCCCGCGCTCGCGGATGCCCTCGCCGTTGACGAAGAGCATCACCGCCCGGCCGAAGTGGTTGTCCCAGTCCTGCCGGGTCATCTCCCGGCCGTCGGGCGTGAACCAGGCGAGGTCGGGCAGTGGGGCGCCGGCGCTGCGGGTCTGCACCGGCAGGCCGGTGAAGAACCGGCGCCGGCGGAAGACCCGGTGACTGGCCCGGAACGCGGTCAGCTTGCGGACGAAGGCCAGCAGGTGCTCGTCGACGTGTTCCCAGTCGACCCAGCTCAGCTCGTTGTCCTGGCAGTAGGCGTTGTTGTTGCCGCGCTGCGTGCGGCCCAGTTCGTCGCCGTGGCCGATCATCGGCACGCCCTGGGAGAGCAGCAGGGTGGCGAGGAAGTTGCGGCGCTGCCGGGCGCGCAGGGACAGCACGGCGGGGCTGTCGGTCGGGCCCTCGACACCGCAGTTCCAGGAGCGGTTGTGGCTCTCGCCGTCGCGGTTGTCCTCACCGTTGGCGTCGTTGTGCTTGTCGTTGTAGGACACCAGGTCGCTCAGCGTGAACCCGTCGTGGCAGGTGACGAAGTTGATGCTGTGGAACGGCCGGCGGCCGTCGTCCTGGTAGAGGTCGGCTGACCCGGAGATGCGGGAGGCGAACTCGGCCAGCGTCGCCGGCTCGCCGCGCCAGAAGTCGCGGACCGTGTCGCGGTATTTGCCGTTCCACTCCGTCCACACCGGCGGGAAGTTGCCGACCTGGTAGCCGCCGGGGCCGATGTCCCAGGGCTCGGCGATCAGCTTGACCTGGCTGACCACCGGGTCCTGCTGCACCACCTCGAAGAACGTGGACAGGCGGTCGACCTCGTAGAACTCCCGGGCCAGGGTCGCGGCCAGGTCGAACCGGAAGCCGTCGACGTGCATCTCCTCGACCCAGTAGCGCAGCGAGTCCATGATCAGCTGCAGCGAGTGCGGCTGGCGCATGTTGAGGCTGTTGCCGGTGCCGGTGTAGTCGACGTAGTAGCGCCGGTCCTGGTCGGAGAGCCGGTAGTAGCTGGGGTTGTCGATGCCCTTGAAGCCCAGCGTCGGGCCCAGGTGGTTGCCCTCGGCGGTGTGGTTGTAGACCACGTCGAGGATCACCTCGATGCCGGCCGCGTGCAGGGTCTTGACCATGCCGCGGAACTCCTGCACCTGCTGGCCGAGCCGGCCCATCGCGGAGTAGCCGTGGTAGGGCGCGAAGAAGCCGATGGTGTTGTAGCCCCAGTAGTTGCGCATGCCCAGGTCGACGAGCCGGTTGTCGTGCACGAACTGGTGCACGGGCATCAGCTCGATCGCCGTCACGCCCATCTTCTTGAGATGGTCGACGACCGCGGGATGACCGATTCCGGCGTACGTGCCGCGCAGCTCCTCGGGCACCGCCGGGTGCCGGCGGGTCAGCCCCTTGACGTGCGCCTCGTAGATGACCGACTCGTGGTAGGGCGTGCGCGGCGGCCGGTCGTTGCCCCAGTCGAAGTAGGGGTTGACCACGACCGCCTTGGGCACGAACGCCGCCGAATCGGTGGTCGACATCCGGTCGGGGTCGTCGAAGTCGTAGTCGTAGACCGCCGGGTCCCAGGTGACGTCGTCGTCGATCGCCTTGGCGTAGGGGTCGAGCAGCAGCTTGTTGGGGTTGCAGCGCAGCCCCGCCCGGGGCTCGTAGCGGCCGTGCACCCGGTAGCCGTAACGCTGGCCCGGCTCCACGCCGGGCAGGTAGGCGTGCCAGACGTAGGCGTCGACCTCCTGCATGCTGACCCGGCGCTCGTTGCCGAGCCCCCACTCGTCGAACAGGCACAGCTCGACCCCCTCCGCGACCTCCGAGAAGATCGCGAAGTTGGTGCCGGTGCCGTCGTAGGTGGCACCGAGCGGATATCGCTGGCCAGGCCAGACCTGCATGTGACGCAGCCTCCTGTTGGCGGTGTCAGAGCGGCACCGGCCGGGATCCCGGCCGGTGCCGCATATTGCCCCACCGACGGTAGCGTCAATCCAGCGGATCGTCCGCTGACGACCTCGTCGAGCGCTTTGCCGGATCTTTGCAGAATACCGTCAGCGCTGGTCGATCCCCACGTAGTCGCGCTTCGCGGCGCCGGTGTAGAGCTGTCGCGGGCGGCCGATCTTGGTGGCCGGGTCGGCGATCATCTCGCGCCACTGGGCTATCCACCCGGGCAGCCGGCCCAGGGCGAACAGCACGGTGAACATCTTCGTCGGGAAGCCCATCGCCTTGTAGATCAGGCCCGTGTAGAAGTCGACGTTGGGGTAGAGCTTGCGGGACACGAAGAAGTCGTCGGCCAGCGCGATCTCCTCGAGCTGCATCGCGAGGTCGAGCAGCGGGTCGGACTTCGACATGCGGGAGAGCACGTCCTGCGCCGACTTCTTCACGATCGCCGCGCGCGGGTCGTAGTTCTTGTAGACCCGGTGGCCGAAGCCCATCAGCTTGACGCCGGCCTCGCGGTTCTTGACCTTGTTGACGAACGCCTTGACGTCGCCACCGTCGCGCTGGATCTGGTCGAGCATCTCCAGCACGGCCTGGTTGGCACCGCCGTGCAGCGGGCCCATCAGCGCGTTGACGCCGGCCGCGACCGAGACGAACAGGTTGGCGTTGGCCGAGCCGACCAGCCGTACGGTCGAGGTCGAGCAGTTCTGCTCGTGGTCGGCGTGCAGGATGAAGAGCATGTCGAGGGCCTTGGCCATGACCGGGTCGACCTCGTACCGGGTCGCCGGCACGCCGAAGGTCATCCGCAGGAAGTCCTCGACGTACCCGAGCGAGTTGTCGGGGTAGAGCAGCGGCTGGCCGATCGACTTCTTGTAGGCGTACGACGCGATGGTCGGGACCTTCGCCAGCATCCGGATCGTGGAGATCTCGACCTGGTCGCGGTCGAACGGGTCGAGGCTGTCCTGGTAGAAGGTGGAGAGCGCGCTGACCGCGGAGGAGAGCACCGGCATCGGGTGCGCGTCGCGCGGGAAGCCGTCGAAGAAGCCGCGGAAGTCTTCGTGCAGCAGCGTGTGCAGGCGGATCTTGTCGGTGAACTCACCGAGCTGGTCGGCCGTCGGCAGCTCGCCGTAGATCAGCAGGTAGGTGACCTCGAGAAACGAGGAGTGCTCGGCGAGCTGCTCGATCGGGTAGCCGCGGTAGCGGAGGATCCCCTCGTCGCCGTCGATGTAGGTGATCTCCGACGAGGTCGCGGCAGTGTTGACGAAGCCCGGGTCATAGGTGACGTATCCGGTCTCTTTCAGCAGCGCGCCGACGTCGAGGCCCGCGGGGCCCTCCACGGCCGGTCGTACCGCCATCGAGAGCTGCCCGGCCGGGTGGTCTAGCTTGACATCGGTCATCAGGTCCTCGCTTTTGACGGGTGGGGGGATGTCGCGTCGTTGTTACGCCTCAGTACAACGGTAATCGTTCGACATGATCGGCCGGAATCGCGCCCAGGTCCCCCTCGGCGAGGGATTTGCCACACTAGGCGTTCGGGAGCCTTCGCAGCTCTCCGCCGGCCACCTCATAGATCGCCACCGTGTTCGCACCGGGCACGAAAAGCGTCTCGTCCGGGACAAGTGCCGCGAACCGCCGGCCCTTCTTGTCGGCCCAGGTGGCCTGCGTCACCGCGCCGATCCTCCCGTTGACGGCGACCGCGATCGGCGTGCCGTCACGGATCTTGCCCGGCAGCTCGCCGTAGACCAGCGCCGGGATCGTGCCGGTCTCGGGCTGGACGTCGTCGAACGCGTCGGCGTCGTCGATCGTGACGTTGGGCCCGGCACCCTCGCTGACGGTCAGCTCGTCGACCCGGCGCCCGACCAGGTCGGGCCGGATCCGCGGCGCCATGTGCGGGCCCGCCTGGCCGGAGATGATCTTCTGGAACGTGCTGGTATCGGGGATTTCAACCCGTTTGCCGGGTAGGTCGCAGTAGGTGTGGTCGGCCGTAGTCCGCGGCGGTGCGGACGCCGGGCGCCCGTCGACCTGCCACGGCACCGCGACGCCGGCCATCTCGGCGACCGTCGGCAGCAGGTCGACGTGTTGCCAGTTGCGGTCGTCGACCGCGCCGGCCCGCTGGCCCGGCGACTTGATGAACAGCGGCACCCAGAGCACCTCCTCGGGCGACGCGGTCACCGCACCCATCCCCCGGCCCTGGTGGTCGATCGTGAACGACACACCGTGGTCGGCGGTCACCACGACGACGGCCTGGTCCCAGAGGCCGGTCTGCTTCATCCGGTCGATCATCTTGCCGACCAGCAGGTCGGTGTAGCCGACCTGGGCCAGGTGCCGGTCGCGCGCGGTCTCCACCCAGCCGGGCCCGTCCAGCGGGAAGTCTTCCGGCGCCTCGTAGCGGGTGCCGGAGGGCAGGTAGTTCCACGGCGTGTGCGGCATCAGCAGGTGCAGGAAGTGCAACTCCGGCCGCTGGGTCGGCGCCAGCCCGTCGAGGAACGTGGTGAACCGCGACGGCTGGTTGTCGTCGAGGCTGTCCCAGCGGAACTTGGGGTCGCCGGGTGCCACACCCGAGCGCGCCTCGGCGATCGTCGCCTCGCGGTAGGTGGCCTCGGGGTCGTCGGCCGGTTCGTCGCGCGGCGAGGCGATCTGCTTGAGCACGCCGGCCACCTCGCGCAGCAGGACCGGCAGCCCGCCGCCGTGCCTGACCGCCCGGTCGCCGCACTCGCTGGGCGGGCACAGCTCGGTGATGGTCTCCTGCACGTCGGTGTCGTAGGTGCCGCCGAGCAGCGTGAAGAGGTTGTCGGGATAGGCCGCGTAGTGCGGCGCGACCTCTTTCGCGGGATAACGGCCGGTCAACATCGCGGGCATGGCGTACGGCGTCCAGCCGCTCACCCCGGTCGCGTTGCGGTACCAGGTCGAGCCGCCGGCCAGCGCGGCGATGTTGGGGTATTTCGCGCTGTCGATCCGCCCGTCCGGCCCCAGCAGCGACAAGAGCGGGAACTCGTCGAGCATGAGCATCACCACCGGCGGATGGCTGGCCTTGGTGGTGGTGACGTCGGAGCGCGCCGAGAGCGCGGCCGAGGGCAGCACCACGGCCGAGGTCGGCGACGCGAACGCGAACAGCGCGACGAACACCAGCGGGCCGAGCGAGGCGATCCGCAGCAGCTGCCCCGGCACCCGCCAGCGCCAGTAGGCGTAGGCGATGGCGGCGCCGACCACGAGACCCAGCGCCGCCAGCGGCAGGCCGCGCGTCGGCAGCAGCTTCTTGCCGACCTGCACCGCGATCGCGGCGACCAACAGGCCGACGGTGACCGCGTGGGTGATCTTCCGGGTACGCGGGCCGACCAGCCCGGTCAGCGCGCCGACCGCCCACAGCGCCGCCGGTGGCACGACGGTGACCAGCGCGACCAGCGCGAGGATGTCGCCGCGGCCGGCGCCGTAGAACAGGAAGAAGTCGGGACTCTTGCCGGTCACGTCGAGCAGCGGTTGGGCGACCGCCAACCCGCACAACGCGATGATCTCCAGCAGCGGCGCGACCTCGCCGCGGAGCCAGACCCGGACCTTGTGCGGTCTGGCCGGTGGTTCAGTCACGCCGGACGCCCGCGATGAGGGTACGGGTGCCGCCCGGCAACGTCTCCCGCCGCGCGATGTCGAACCGCTCGCCGAGCAGCCGGACGAACGTCTCGACGTGGTAGTCGGGGAACAGCCCGTCGGGCTTGTTGGCCAGCAACCGCTTCGCCATCGGGTCGTCGGCGTGGACGAACTCGACGACGACGTGCCGGCCCATCCCGGCCAGCCACTCGACGATCGCCGGCAACGGCACGTTGCGCCCGATCGCCAGGTGGTGCACGAGCGCGAGGGCCAGCGCGACGTCGGCCCCGGCCGCGCGGGCGGCGAACCCGGCCCGCTCGGCACCGGCCCACCCGCCGCCCGGCGACGGGTCGGCGAGGTCCATCACGATCGGCAGGACCCGCTTCTCGCCCTCGGCGCGCAACTGGCGGTAGAGCGTGTCGACGACCGCGGGATCGGCCTCGACGGCGACCACGTAGCCGGCCTTGGCGGCCGCCTGCCGGGCGAACACGCCGTCGTTGGCGCCCAAGTCGAGCACCAGGTCGGTGCGGTCGGCGGCGTCGAGCGCGGCGTCGACGAAGCGGGCCTTTGCCGCCCGGTCGTCGTCGGAGTAGCTGCAGGTCTCCCGGTAGTCGCCCCAGTGCGTGGCCGGCGGCGACCAGTCGAGCTTGTCGACCAGCTTGGCCATCGCTCGCGCCGCGGCCACGACGAGCTCGCTGTTGAAGCCGGCGTCGCGCAGTTGCTCGCGGACCGCGCCGGTGCTCCGGTCGGCGTTGCGCGACTGGATGCTGTCGTGCAGGTGCACGTGCTTGAGCACGCCCGCCGCCAGCCGCCGGGTGCCGCCGAACAGGCGGCGCATCTGGGCCGGCTCGACGCCGTCGATCTGCGACCGCAGCAGTGGCCGCGGGTCGAGGTCGAGGTGGGCCTGGAGCATCAGCGGGTAGAGCAGCGTCTGGCAGAACTGGCGGTAGCCGGCCCACGGCTCGCCCGGCCGGGCCGGCTCGAACGAGCCGATGTCGATGAACTCCGGCACCGCGCCCCGCCACTGCAGGTTGTAGGCGGAGCCGTCCTTCATCGTGAACCCGGCGGCGAGCGCCCGGCGCAGCAGGTCGAGGTGGAGCCGGGCGGCGTCCTGCCGCATGGCGTGCGACCACTCGTAGGGATAGGTCACGAACGGGATCGGCGTGTGGCGCAGCGTGGCACTCCAGGTGCCGGGCTCGCCGGGCAGTTCCCGGTCGACCTCGTCGGTCGCGGTGACCGAGCCGTCGGCCTGGGCGCGGGCGAAGAAGTCGCTGGCCCGCAGCGCCTTCCAGTCTTGCGCCGCCTGCGCGCCCAGGCCGCGCAGCACCTCGCCGCCGGCGTAGAAGACCCGGGTCTGTGGGTCACGGAAAGAACCCGGCTCGGCCCGCGGCCGGGGGTTTTCAGGTGTCACCGAGCGCTCAGTCCTGGTCGGCCGTCGTCGCCTCGGCCGGCGTCTTGCGGCGGAACACGCTCTTCAACCGCCGCCAGTAGAGCTTGGCGGCCACCACCACGCCGGCCGTGCCCGCCACCAGCGCCTGCACGATCAGGCTTCCTGAACCCGCGTCCAGATAGGCCAGATGCGACTCCATCCCGCCCTCTCCTCCCTCTTGTTGCCACCCCGCGCTCGCGCGACCGCCCCCGCGGTCGTGTCGAGCACGCGGTGTCGTCTGCCCCGTCCTCCCCGGCACCGCGCCATCGCGCCGACCACATCCGTTTGCCACCCGGACGGATGTTTGTCACGTGCCGTGCCCCGACCCTACGCTTGAGATCGGATCGGCGCAGCGTCCACGGCGCGTCGCTTGACGTGTTTTGTCCAACATGCCCGGGTCCGATTCCTTCAAGACCAACGCCGCCGCCGGTCCTACGGTGGCCGCATGACTGTTCGCATCTTCCTGTTCGAGTTGGTTGTGGCCGATATGGCCCGCTCGCTGGCGTTCTATCGAGCGCTCGGGTTGGAGATCCCCGCCGACGCCGACAAGGAGCCGCACGTCGACGTCGCGTTGCCCGGCGGGCTGCGGCTGGCGTTCGACACCGTCGAGACGATCCGTTCGTTCGACCCGTCGTGGGAGCCGCCGACCGGCTCGGCCCGCACCGCCATCGCCTTCCAGTGCGATTCGCCGGCCGAGGTCGACGAGACCTTCGCGCGGATGACCAAGGACGGCCACGCCGGTCACCTGGTGCCGTTCGACGCCTTCTGGGGGCAGCGCTATGCCAGCCTGAGCGACCCGGACGGCAACACGGTCGACCTCTGCGCCGCGCTGGGCTGAACCAGCGCACCGAGCGGGACGCCGGCCAGCGCCCGCACGTCGCGGGACAGGTGCGGCTGGTCGGCGTAGCCGGCCTCGGCGGCCGCGAGAGCCACCGGCATGCCGGAGCGCACCAGCGCCAGCGCGCGCCGCAGACGCAGGATGCGGGCCAGGGTCTTGGGGCCGTAGCCGAACAGGTCGCGGCTGGCCCGGTGCAGGTGCCGGGCGCTGAGCCCGACGGCCGCCGCGGTCTGCGCCACCGTCGCGCCGCCGGCCAACCGCCTGGCGACCACCCGCGCCCGCGGATCGGCGCCGCCGGCCGCGCGCAGCCGCTCATCCGCGAGCCGGTCGAGCAGGTCGGCGCCGGCACCGCCGGCCATCCGGTCGTCGATCTCGCGGACGGTCGCGGCCGGCCAGATCGCGTCGAGCGGCACCCGCTGGTCGGTGAGCTCGGCCGCCGGGACGCCGAAGACCGCCGGGCCGGTGCCGGGCGGGAAGCGCAACCCGATGATCAGCTCACCGCGGGCGAGCTCCGACATCGCCGCGATGGTGTCGGGCCCGGCGATCGTCAGCCCGGCGCGGCTGGACCAGATCAGGTCGGTGCAGCCGTCGGGCAGGATGCGCGCCTGCCCGGGACCGGTGGTCGTGCGCTCCCAGACGACCGCGCCGCGGGTGTGTGCGGCGGACGACTCGTGCACGCTCATGGCGGTCAGCGTCCCATCGGGGTACGACAGATCACTCGTCCTTCTCGCCGACGTTGCGGTCGCCGGCCTCCCCGGACCCGAAGGCGATCCCGATGGCCAGGCCGATGCCGATCCCGATCGCGATGCCGGTGGCCACGTTGTCGAGCAAGAACACCCCGAGCACGACGCCGATCACCAGGCCGCACGCGATTCCCGCTGCCATGCTCCGACGGGCCACGGCCGCTCCCCTCGTCGATGTCCCGCACGGGTGCGATACCCGGCCGGGGTAACCGGCAAACCGGAGGCGCCGCGCCCGTCATCCGGGCGGGAGACGTCCGCTTTCCGCCTCGCCATCGCGGAACAGGGGCAGCCGTACGGTGAAGACGGTCGTGCCCGGCTCGCTGTCGACGGTGACCGTGCCGTGGTGCGCGTCGACGACGGCGGCCACGATCGCGAGGCCCAGGCCGGTGCTGCCGGCGGCCCGGGACCGCGACGAGTCGCCCCGGGCGAACCGTTCGAAGACCTCGCGCTGCTGGTCGGCGGGGATGCCCGGGCCGTCGTCGCGGACCGTCAGCACCGCGGCGCCGGCGTCGGCGGCCAGCGCGGTCACCACCGTGCTGCCCGGTGGCGTGTGGGTGCGGGCGTTGGCCAACAGGTTGGCCAGCACCTGGTGCAGCCGGAGGGCGTCGCCCTCGACCAGGACCGCCTCGGTCGGCAGGTCGAGCCGCCAGTGGTGGTCGGGCCCGGCGACGTGCGCGTCGCCGACCGCGTCGACCACCATCGCGGTCAGGTCGACGGCGCCGGCGGCGAGCGGACGGCCGGCGTCGAGACGGGCCAGCAGCAACAGGTCTTCGACCAGCGTGGTCATCCGCGCGCTCTCCGACTCGACCCGGCGGATCGCGTGCAGGACGTCTACCGGCACCGGCTCGCGGTTGCGCCGGGTCAGCTCGGCATAGCCGCGGATGGCGGCGAGCGGGGTACGCAACTCGTGGCTGGCGTCGGCGACGAACTGGCGTACCCGGGTCTCGCTGGCGTGCCGGGCCGCGAGCGCTTCGCTGACGTGGGTGAGCATCCGGTTGAGGGCCGCACCGACCCGGCCGACCTCGGTGTCCGGATCGGTGTCGGCCGCGGGCACCCGGACCGACAGCGCCACCTCGCCGCGATCCAGCGGCAGTTCGCTGACCTGGGCGGCGGTGGCGGCGACGCGTTCCAGCGGGCGCAGCGACCGGCGCACGATCAGCGCGCCGGCGCCGCCGGCCAGCAGCAGCGCGGCCAGGGCCAGAGCGGACTCGATGACGACCAGGTCGCGGACGGTGTCGTCGACCGGTCGCATCGGCAGGCCGATCACGACGGTGCTGCCGCTGTCGACCCGCGCGGTGAGGCGGTACTCCCCCAGGTCGCCGAGTTCGCGGCTGTGCGCGCGGCCGTCGGTGGGCACGCCGGCCAGCGCCGGGTGGACCGCGGCGGGCACCGCGAGGATCTGGCTGGTCGACTCCGGGTCGCGCCTGCCCGAGAGCACCACCCTGCCGTCGCGCACCACGGCGGCCAGCGTGTCGGGCGGCTGGCCGTTGATGGCCGGGCCGACGTCGGGCCACCGGCTCGGCGGGCCGGGCGGCGGCGGGCCCGGGGGCCGGCCGCTCCCGTCGCGCGGCGGACGGCTGTCCTGCGGGGTGCCGTCAGCGCCACCGGGCGGCGAGTTGCCGTCGGCGTCACCGCCGCCGGGCGGCGGGTTCCCGTCCCGGTCGTCGGGATGCTGGCCAGCCGGTGGCAAACCGGCCCGGAGCTGGCTCGCGGTCAGCTGCCGGTCGAGCTGGCCGACCAGCGACCGGCGCAGCGCCAGGGTGGCGAACACGCCGGTGCTGACCAGCACGATCGTCAGCAGGGCGATCACCGCGAGCAGCAGCCGGGCGCGCAGCGACCGGGTCCGCCGCCTACGAGGCGCCGGGGGCGCTGGGGAGAGCGCCCCCGGCGGCTCAGTCGGCGGGCTTGAGGACATATCCGGCGCCCCGCAGCGTGTGGATCATCGGTGGGTGGCCGGCGTCGATCTTTTTCCGCAGGTAGGAGATGTAGAGCTCGACGACGTTGGCCTGGCCGCCGAAGTCGTAGTTCCACACCCGGTCGAGGATCTGTGCCTTGCTGAGCACCCGTCGCGGGTTGCGCATCAGGAACCGGAGCAGCTCGAACTCGGTCGCGGTGAGGGTGATCAGGGTGCCGGCGCGGCGTACCTCGTGGGAGTCTTCGTCGAGCGTGAGGTCTCCGACGGTGAGCACGGCCTCTTCGCGCGCGCTGACCCCGACGCCCGCCCGCCGCATCAGCGCCCGCAGCCGGGCCACCACTTCTTCGAGGCTGAACGGCTTGGTCACGTAGTCGTCGCCGCCGGCGGTCAGCCCGGCGACCCGGTCTTCCACCGCGTCACGCGCGGTGAGGAACAGGACGGGGACATTGGGCGCGTGTACGCGCATCCGCCGCATCACCTCGAGCCCGTCGAAGTCGGGCAGCATCACGTCGAGCACGACGACGTCGGGGCCGAACAGCTTCGCCTCCTGCACCGCCCCGCCGCCGGTCAGCGCCGACCGCACGTCCCAACCCTCGTAGCGCAGGGCCATCGTCAGCAGGTCGGCCAGGGTCGGCTCGTCGTCGACGACGAGCACCCGGATCGGCGCACCGTCGATGCGCCGGAAGTCCATGAGTCGCCCGTCGCCGATCGTGACCATGCTCCTCATCGTGGGGGTGGTTACTGTGTGCCGTTTAGGCGTTTCCTGTGTAGCAGCTGTGAGCTCGGCTGTCCTTCATGGTGTCTCGGGGACGACCGCGGCGAAGAACGCCACGACGTTCTCGGCCAGGCCGGCGAACGTGCCGCCGGCCTCGCCGCTCGGGCCCACGACGTCGAGCATGAGCTCGTTGATCCCGCCGACCAGCGCCAGCGCCATCGCCGGGGTGAGCGCCGTGATCTTCGGGTTGGTCTGCCTCGCGCCGGCGACGACGTCGACCAGGGTCTGCGCGAACTCGCGCTGGACCCGTTGCCGCATCCGGTAGGCGCGAACCCCGGCGGCCTGCATCTCGACCACGACGGCCCGGTTGACCGGGAGCATGGCGTCGAGCGAGCCGAGGTAGGCGTCGGTCAGCGCGCGGATCCGGTCGGGCCAGGGCTGCTCGACACTCCCGGCGCTGCGCAGGACGGCCATGATCCGCGCGCAGGCGTCGCTGTAGAGCGCCATCAGGCAGGCTTCCTTGTCGGCGAAGTGCTCGTAGAAGGTGCGCTTGGAGACGCGCGCGCCCGCGACGATGTCGGCGATCGTGGTCGCGGCGTAGCCTTTCTCGGCAACGGCGTTGGCGAGGGCGAGCTCGAGGCTCGCCCGCACGTCGGCCGCGGTGCGCGGGGCGGTCATGGGTGTCGCCTCCGGGGGAATGCTGGTGGAGGTGAGCCGATCATGGGCGGCCACACGGCGCGGGCACAAGCCCGACACAGTCGGATCGCCGTCATCGGCGCGGGGTTCGGCGGCGTCGCGGCCGGCCTGCGGCTGCTCGCCGCCGGCCACGACGACCTGGTGATCTTCGATCGCGGCGACGACGTCGGCGGCACCTGGCGGGACAACACATATCCCGGGTGCGCCTGCGACGTGCCGTCCCACATGTATTCATTGTCGTTCATGCCCAACCCCGGGTGGACCCGTAGCTTCTCCGGGCAGGAGGAGATCTGGGCATACCTGCGGCGGTGCGCGGAGCCGTTGCGGCCGTTCCTGCGGCTGCGGCACGAGGTGCGCGGTGCGCGCTGGGAGGGCGGTCGGTGGGCCATCGACACCTCCGGTGGGGTCTACACCGCCGACTTCCTGGTCGCCGCCGGTGGTCCGCTCTCGTCGCCGGTCATCCCCCCGTTGCCCGGTCTGACCTCGTTCGGCGGCCCGGCGTTCCACTCGGCCCGCTGGGATCACTCGATCGACCTACGCGGGCGGCGGGTCGCGGTGATCGGCACCGGCGCCTCGGCGGTGCAGTTCGTGCCCCGGATCGCGCCGGAGGTGGCCGCGCTGACCGTGTTCCAGCGCACGGCGCCGTGGGTGATGCCGCGCGGCGACCGGGACTTCTCGGACCGGGAGCGGCGGGTGTTCGCGCGGGTGCCGGGTGCCCGGCGGGTGGCGCGGGCCGGGGTCTACTGGGGACGCGAACTGGCCGCGGTCGGGTTCCTGCATCCACCGGTGATGCGCCTGGCCGAGCGGGCGGCGCGGCGGCATCTGGCGGCGTCGGTCGCGGACCCGGCGTTGCGGCGGGCGCTGACTCCGGCGTACCGGATGGGCTGTAAGCGGGTCCTGCTCTCCGACGACTTCTATCCGGCGCTGTCCCGGCCCAACGTCTCGTTGGTGACCTCCGGCGTCGTGTCGGTGACGCCGGGCGGCCTGGTCACGGCCGATGGCGCGGCCCATCCCGCCGACACCCTGATCTTCGGGACGGGGTTCCAGGTGACCGAGCCGCCGCTGGCTTCGCTGATCCGCGGCCCGTCCGGTCAGACGCTGGCCTCCGCCTGGGGCGGCAGCATGCGGGCCTACCTGGGTGCGACGGTGCCGGGGTTCCCCAACCTGTTCCTGCTGCTCGGGCCCAACACCGGGCTGGGGCACACGTCGGTGTTGTTCATGCTGGAATGCCAGATCGATCATCTGGTACGGCTGCTGCGGCACATCGACGCGGCCGGGGGCGGCGCGTGGGAGCCGACGCCGGCGGCGCAATCGTCGTTCGCCCGGTTCGTCGACCGGCGGATGGCCGGCACGGTCTGGCAGTCCGGTGGCTGCCACAGCTGGTACCAGGACCGCAACGGCCGGGTGTCGGCGCTGTGGCCCGGGCACACCTGGTCCTACTGGCTGCGGACCCGTCGCTTCGACGGCCGCGCCTACCGTCGTCTCTCCGAGGTGGTCTCGTGAACGGTTCGGTCCTGTTCATCACCGGCGCGGCGCGCGGGATCGGGGCGCACACCGCCCGGCTCGCCGTCGCCCGCGGTGCGAAGGTCGCGCTGGTCGGCCTGGAACCGGCGCGGCTCGCCGACCTGGCCGCGTCGCTCGGTGACGCCGCCCGGTGGTTCGAGGCCGACGTGACCGACCAGGCCGCGCTCTCGGCCGCCGTGCGGGGGACGGTCGACGCGTTCGGCGGCATCGACGCGGTGGTCGCCAACGCCGGCATCGCCAACCGCGGCACGATCGCGGTCGGCGACCTGGAGGCGCTGGTCCGCACCGTCGAGGTCGATCTGATCGGCACCGTCCGCACGGTCGGCGCGACCGTCTCCGAGGTGTCCGCCCGGCGGGGCTACTACCTGCTCGTCTCGTCGGCGGCCGCGTTCGCGGCGCTGCCCGGCATGTCGGGCTACTGCGCCGCGAAGGCCGGGGTCGAGCACTTCGGCAACGCCATCCGGCTCGAACTCGCGCACCGCGGCGTCGCCGTGGGCACGGCACACATGAGCTGGGTCGACACCGACCTGGTGCGCGACGTCAAAGACGACCTGCCGACGTTCCAGGCGGCGCTGGACCGGTTGCCCGGCCCACTCGGGCGCAGCGTGCCGGTCGAGCGGTGCGCCGCCGCGTTCGTCGACGCGGTGGCCCGCCGGAAGCGCCGGGTGTACGTGCCGCGGGTGGTCGCCCTGGCGTCGGCCTTCCGGTCGGTGGCCAACGGGCCGTTCGGCGGCTGGGTCGCCCGGCGGGCGGCGGCCACCTCGGTGCCGGACCTCGAGGCCCAGTTGGGCGCGCTCGGGCGTGGCTACGGACGCAACACCGCACCGCAGTGACGCTGTTCTACTCGCGCCGGGGCGCCGGGCCGCCGCTGGTGTTGCTCCACGGCATCGGTCATCACTGGCGGGCGTGGGAGCCGGTGCTGGACCGGCTGGCCGGGCATCACGACGTGATCGCGGTCGACCTGCCGGGATTCGGTCGCTCGCCGGTGTCCGGCTCCTTCGCTGGGATGCCGTCGTTGGTGGAGGCGCTCGCGTCGTTCTTCGCATCCCTCGGGCTCGGGCGGCCGCACGTGGCCGGCAACAGCCTGGGTGGGGCGCTCGCGCTGGAGTTGGCGGCGGCCGGGCACGTCGCCTCGGCCACTGCGTTGTCGCCGGCCGGGTTCGCGACGTCGGGTCAGCTCCGTTACGCGGTCGCGGTGCTCACGGCGCATCGGCTGGTCGCGCGCCTGCCCGGCCCGGTCGTGCGTACCGTGTTGCGGTCATCGCGGTTGCGCTCCGTCGCGTTCGGCATGTTGCTGTCCCGGCCGGGCCGGATCTCGTTCGAACGTTCGCTGGCCGACACGGCGGCCCTGCGGGACGGTGTCGCGTTCCGGGCGGTCGCGCGGGCCAGCCGGGGGTATGCCTTCAGCGGTGCGCCGACCGTGCCGGTCACCGTCGCCTGGGGCACCCGGGACCTGATCCTGCGCTACCGGCAGGCCGCGGTCGCCCGGCGTGGCCTGCCGCTGGCCCGGCACGTCGACCTCCCCGGCTGCGGCCACGTCCCGATGAGCGACGACCCTGATCTGGTGGCGGACCTGATCCTGACCACCACCGGCGCCCTACCCGTTTCGCGCGACGGGCTATGACACAGTTTCCTGCGTGACGACAGCCCCGCGCCGCAGTTTCTACCGGCCGATGCGGTCCCGGTCCGCGACCGAGCCGAACCGCGCGTCGACGCCGCTGGAGCTTCTCTTCGACCTCTGTTTCGTGGTGGCGGTCGCGCAGGCGGCCACGCTGCTGGAGCACGACATCGTCGAGCACCACTTCTGGCACGGGGTCGTCTCCTACTCGATGGTGTTCTTCGCCATCTGGTGGGCGTGGATGAACGTCACCTGGTTCGCGTCGGCCTACGACACCGACGACGACGTCTACCGCCTGTCGGTGCTGATCGCGATCGTCGGGGCGCTGATCATCGCCGCGGGCGTGCCGCGCGCCTTCGACAACGTCGACTTCGTGCTCATCACCGTCGGCTACTCGGTGATGCGGCTCGCCAACGTCGGCCAGTGGATCCGGGCCGCCGTCTCGGACCCGACCCACCGGAAGAACGGCACGCGCTACGCCATCGGGATCTTCGTGGTCCAGATCGGCTGGTGGTTGCGGTTGCTCGCGCACGGCGACGCCGCCTACTGGACCTTCGGCATCCTGGTCGTCGCGGAACTGCTGATCCCGATCTGGGCGGAGCGACCGGGCATGACCCAGTGGCACCCCGGGCACATCGCCGAGCGCTACGGCCTGTTCACCCTGATCGTGCTCGGCGAGGCGGTGCTGGCCGCGTCGGTGGCGTTCGAGAGCGGGCTCGGCAGCGGCGCGAACGCCGACGTGATCGCGCTGGGTGCGGCCGGCATCGTGATCGTCTTCGCGATGTGGTGGCTCTACTTCGACCGGGAGGGCGAGCTGGGTGGTCTGAGCAGCTTCCTCTGGGGGTACGGCCACTATCTGATCTTCGCGGCAGCGGCTGCGGTCGGTTCCGGGCTGGTCGTCAACGTCGCGTTCCACACCGGCGAGGCGCACATCTCCGAGACCGCCGCGGGCTACGCGCTCGCGATCCCGGTCGCGACCTACACGGTCAGCGTCTGGCTGTTGCACATCCTGCCGCACGAACACGGCGTGCTGCTGTTCACGGCGCCGGTCGGCGCCGGGCTGATCCTGCTCGCCCCGTTGGTGCCGGCGACCGCCCAGGTGATCGCGGTGCTGATGGCCCTGATCGTGGGCCTCACCGTGGCACCGTCGCGGCGGGCGATCGCCCTGTCCACAGACGAGACTTATCCACAGCCGACCCCACCCGCCTGACCCGTCGATGGGATGCTGTCCGCCGTGACAGCCCCCAAACGCTCCGACGACGACCCGCTCGCCCCGCCATGGTGGTGCGTGCTCGTGGGCGTGCTGCTGGCCATCGCCCTGGGCTGGCTGGTCCTCGACTGGCTGCTGGCCGAGGCCGACCGGGCCGCCAGCGTCGACACCCGGGCCACGCTGCGGGTCGACGCCATCCGCACCGCCCTGTTCGTGGTGACCGCCGCCGGCGGTGGCCTGGCCCTGCTGCTGGCCGCGCGCCGTCGGCGGCTGGTCGCCGCGCGTGACCACGCCCACCGCGAACTGGTCCAGGCACACACCGAGCAGGTCGCCTCGACTGCTGCGCGGACTGCCTCGGAGCAGACGCGCGTCGCCGCACACGACGCGACCGAGCGCCGCGTCACCGACCTGTTCACCACGGCCGTCGAGTTGCTCGGCAGCGACAAGGCGGCGGTGCGGCTGGGCGGGCTCTACTCGTTGGAGCGCCTGGCGCAGGACAACCCCCGCCACCGCCAGACGGTGCTGGCGGTGGTCTGCGCCTACCTACGGATGAGCGACGACGACGAGATCCGCCGCACGGCACAGCGCCTGTTGACCCGACACCTGCACGCCGACGCGCCGTCGGCCTGGTGGCCCGAGGTCCGGCTCGACCTGGCCGACACCCGGCTGACCGACTTCGACGCCAGCGGCTGCACCCTGATCGACGCCGATTTCACCGGGGCGACGTTCGAGGGCACCACCAGCTTCGCGGGCGCCCGCGCCGAGGGCGGGCTCTCGCTCTCCCGCGCCACGTTCGCGGCGGCCACGTTCGACGGGTTGACCACGTCGGGCGGCGTCGTCCTCGACGGCGCGACGTTCACGGGCGAGGCCAGCTTCGACCGCGCCCACTTCGGCGGGGAGGTCTCCGCGCGCCGCGTGACCTTCGCCGGCGCGTCCTTCGCGGAGGCGGTCTTCGACAAGACGCTGACGCTGGACCACAGCACGTTCGCGGGGACGACCTCGTTCGGCGCCGCCGTGTTCCATAGTGGACTCTCGATCGAACGCGGTTCGTTCGCGGAGTACGCCGGCTTCCGCGCGGTGACCTTCGGCGACATGGCGTTCTTCCGCTGGACCACCTTTCGCGGCGACGCCTACTTCGAGAACTCCACCTTCGCGGGCGCCGTCAACCTCGGCCGCGCCGAGTTCCACGGCCGCGCCAGCTTCGCCGGCGCCACCATGCGCCGCCGCCCCAACATCGACCACGTCCGCGCCGCGGCCGACCAGGCCCACGTCTGGCCGGCCGGCACCATCGCCGAGAAAGAAGACGACGACTGGATCGTCCTCATCGACCACCACCCGGCGTAGGCCGCCGGCCGTGGTCGGTTCCGCCGCGGCTTGGCGGTCAGGTATGCAGGCGGGACCGGGCGCCGTAGCGCCTCGCCAGGAGCACACCGGCGATCAGTGCGGCCAGGGCCGCCAGGGTGGCCAGCACCGCGGCGGCCGTGCGGGCGCCGCCCGGTGCGGCGGAGTCCACCCCGGTGGGCAGGCCGACCAGCAGGGCGGCGTCGCCGGCCTGGCCGTTGTCACACTGGGCGACCAGCTCGTAGCTGCCGGGAGCCGCGTCGGCCGGCACGCGGTAGGAGATGCGGAACGCGCCTGGGCCGCCGGCCGGGTAGGGCTCCAGCGGCAGTTCCGGCGGGCCGCCGAAGGGCGTGACATTGACGCTCGCCGAGGTCGCGCGGGCGCCGCACCAGACGTCGATGACCGTCGTCCGGCCGGGCACCGCCCTGGGCGCGAAGACCGTCGCGTCGGCGGCGGCCGGGGCGGCGCCGGCCAGCACGAACAGCGACACCAGGCCGGCGCCGAGCAGCACCAGCCCGTAGGGCTGCCGGACCCGGCCCGCGCGGCCGAGCTGGCCGACTCGCTCTCGACCGCGGCACCGCTGCTGCCACGCCGTCGCCGGGCGGCCCGCATCCGCCGGCCGCCCTACCCGGGCCGCGCTCGCGGCCGCGTCCGACGGCTCCTGAGCGCGCAGATCTCGCCGCATTCCGCACCCACCCTCGCCGGTCTCCGGTAGCCCCAGGACACCAGAAAAGCCTGACAAGCTGCTCGATTCGGGCAATCGTCCCCAGTCGGGTACGACTCCATATAAGATGGTCGGCTCCTGAGTCCGATCCTCGATCGGTGTTTGGGATGCGGTCAAAGCCGGCAAAAGCTTCTTATGCTATTGATCGTCCATAACGGATAAATCATGATGTCGCGGCTGCAGGTCGGTGGGTGAACGGCGAAGGCCTATCAGGCAACGGATGTACGCCAGGCCGAGCCGGCGCTCATCCGCGCGGGCCCCACTGCTCCACCGTTCGACCGAGGCGGCGGCTTGGGCCCCGATTGCGACCGGACGCTTCCGAATTGCCAGGCTTGTCCGCGCGTGCATGGGCTTGACGGACAAGCCGGTCTGGCACCCTGCCGGCCCGAGCCCTCCCAGGGTCGTCCCACCTGACTAGGTGGCCTTTCGACAAATGTGGCGCAGGCCACAAAACTGGCGGGTCAAACCTGGGCGAGCCCTGTCTAACCTCTTCGGGTGCCGCGCAAGGACATAGGAAAACATCGACATGACGGAATTAGCCCGACTACCCGTTCGGTTGAGGTCACCCCAGGCGGTCAGCCAACCGGACGCCATAGACGAGAGATCGAGTCGACCCAGCTGACGACGCTGCGGACCCGCCTCAAACCCATATACGCCACGCCCGCCGCGCGTATCGGCCTCGCTGCCGGTCTCGTCTGCTGCCTCGGCCTCGCGGCCGCGGTGGAGACCCGCGACGCGGGCGCGCCGGCCCGAGCGGCCACCTCGGTGGCAGCCGCGGAACAGGCGGCGGCGCAAGCCGCCGCGGACCGGTCGATCGCCGAGACGCAGCAACGCGCGTCGCGGTCGAACATCCGCCAGGCGTTCACCCCCGAACAGGCTCCATCCCCCACGCCGACGGCCACGACCCCCGCGCCGCCGGCACCCGCCAGAACCACTCCCCCCGCCCGTAAGCCAACCCCCCGCAAGACCGCCACGAAGAGGGCGACCACCCCCACCAAATCGGCCACCACGGCCGCGCCCAAGCCGAAACCGACCGTCGTAGCGCCGGTCGCCGGCCTGACCCAGGCGCAGATGAACAACGCCGCCACGATCGTCAAGACCGGCGTCAGCATGGGCATCCCCCAGCGCGGTCTGATCGTCGCGATCGCGACGTCGATGCAGGAGAGCAACCTGCTCAACCTGGCCAACACCGGCCTGCCGGAGTCGCTGAACTACCCCAACGAGGGCACCGGGTACGACCACGACTCGGTCGGCCTGTTCCAGCAGCGCACGAGCAGCGGCTGGGGCACGGTGCAGGAGCTGATGACGCCGGCCATCTCGGCCCAGAAGTTCTTCAGCGCCCTCGAGCAGATAATCGGCTGGCAGAACATGTCCATCGCCGGTGCGGCCCAGGCCGTGCAGGTGTCCGCGTTCCCCGACGCGTACGCCCAACACGAACTGGCCGCCACCACGGTGGTGCAGGCGCTCAGCTGAGCCCAGTCACGGGTATGGACCCGGGCGGCCACCTGGCCGCCCGGGTCCTCTCGTTTCGGGTGTTCCGCGCCCTCAGCGAATGACGGCGGTACGCCGCCCCCGCAGCCGGGGCCACCGTCCCCTGCCCGTGCCGTCCTTCTCGTCCACGCCTTGGGCCCCCTCTTCGCCGGCGCCCGCGTCCTCGTCCTCACCCGGGTTCGCCGTGCCGGCCTCGGTGGCCTCGGCCCCCGGGACGGCGGACCTCGGCGCCTTGGGCGTGGTCGCCGCCGGCTGATCGGCTGCGGGTTTCCCCTTCGCCCCGCCGGCCCGCTCCGCCCCTGCCCTGGTCGTCCCGGGCGTGGTCGTCGCCGGCCGGCCGGCGCCGTCGCGGGTGTCTTCGACCGCTGGTGCGCCCGAGCGCAGCCTGGGCAGCGGCGAGTCCGCACCTGGCGTCGCGCCCGGTCGAGGCGTCGGGCCGGCGACGCCGCTGTCGCCGACGTCCGCCTCGGCGGACGGTCCGCGCGGCCCCGGAGAGGCCTCCTGCGGCGTCGGCGGCACGTCGGTGCCGGTCCTGCTACCAGTGGCGCCGTCGCTTGGCGTGCTTGCGGCTCGCGGGCCGTTTCCTACCGGTACCTCAGACGCCCGACGGGCGGCGGTATGGCCACTTGGGCTTTTGTCGGCGTTCTCCACCACCTTGCCGTTGCCGGACCCGCCCCCGCCGGCAGGCTTGCTCCCGCCGCCATTGCCCGACCCGCTGGCGCCCTGGCCGCCGCTGCCGGACGAGCCACTCTGTCGCGAGCCGCTGTCACCGGGCCGGCTCCCACCGCCGTTGGCCGGCCGGGCGGCACCACCGTTACGACCGTCGCCGTTGGCCGGACGCCCACTGCTCGACCCGGCCCTGCCGCCCCGTGCGGCGCCCCCGGCCGGTCGGCCGGACGCCGGGGTGCCGGCGCGGCCGCTCTCCCCCGCACCAGCGCGAGGTCCGTTCCCCGCGGCGGCGCCGCCGCTGCCGGCCGCCGACCCGGCACGCGAACCGTTCCCAGCCGCGGCACGGCGACCCGCGGCCCCGGCACCGTTGCCGGCCGCGGCGGACCCGCCCGCGTTGCTGCGCGTTGCCGCACCACCCGCACCACCGCCAGCGGGAGCAGCGCCGCTGCTTGAGGCGGCCGGCTTACCAGCGGCCGCCGCGCCCTTGGCCGGAGCGCCGTTGGGCGTCGTTCCGGCACCGGCGTTGGCCACCGACTGCCCGACGTAGCCGTTCGACCCCGCCTGACCGGAGCCTCCCGATGGCGCAGCATCGCCCACGGTCGCCTTCGCACCGCCCGGCCTCGAAGCCTGCCCAGCCGCAGCCGCAGACGCCGCACCCGCCGCAGGCGCCTTCGCACCGCCCGGGCTCGAAGCCTGCCCAGCCGCAGCCGCAGACGCCGCACCCGCCGCAGGCGCCTTCGCACCGCCCGGGCTTGAAGCCTGCCCAGACCCGCCCGCGGGCTGGGCACCCGCCGCGGGCGCCTTCGCGGCGCTCGGACCCGAACCTGTGCCCGACGACGCGGCACCCGCCGCGGGCGCCTTCGCACCGTTCGGGCTTGAAGCCTGCCCCGCCCCACCCGCAGGCGCGGCACCCGCCGCAGGCGCCTTGGCACCGTTCGCGCTCGGGACCGGACGCTGGGCACTCCCATCGGCCCCGGCCTCGCCGGCCCTGGAAGCCGCACCCGCCGCCGGCGACTTCGCGCCGTTCGACGCGGGCGCGGCGCCGCCAGCCGGTCCGCTACCGTTCGCGGCCGCAGGAGCAGTCGCGCCCGAGGCCGGTGCGCCGTTGGCGGCCACAGGAGCCGTCGCGCCAGAGGCCGATGCGACGTTGCCGGCCGCGCGACCCGCCGCGCCGCCCGCCGCTGGGGACTTCCTGCCGTTCGGGCTCGACGCCGCACCGGGCGCGGCGCCAGCACCAGCCGGACCGCTGCCGTTGGGACCGCCGCCACCGGCCGGAGCGTCAGCCCCACCCGCCGTCGAGGCGGCGCCGTCGGCGCCCGCCCCGCCACCGGCCGCGCCGGCGCTCCCGGCCACGCCGGCGCGGCCGGTGGCCTTCGCCGCGGGCGCATCGTTCGCAGTGGTCGCGGCCGTGCCGGCGGCGGGCGGGTTCGAGGTGGCCGAGCCGCCCTTCGAGCGGGCCTTGCCGAGCAGGCCACCCTTACCGAACAGGCCACCCTTGCTGGGCTTCTCCGGCGGCGTCGCGGCGGTTGACCCGCTGCGGGGGACGGCGTCGCGTACGGGGGCGATCTCGCCGTTGACCGGCGTCGGGGAGGGGCGTCCCGGCGCGTCGTGTTTGCCGGCCGCGGCGTTGCCCGGGACGGCCGACTGGCCGGGCTCGCGGTGGTGACCGCCGTCGTTGCGTTGCCCGGCGCCCTTGGCCACCGGCGCGGTGGCGGAGGCGGCTGCCCGGCTGTTCGCCGCCTTGCCGCCGGCGGCGGCCCGGACCGCCTTGGCGGGCGCGGTGGCGGGGGTGGCCTCCGGCTCCGCCGCGCTGGCCGGCGCGGGCTCGAAGCTGATCTGCGCGAGGACCTTCTCCGCCCCGTCCTGGCGGCGCCGGCGGGCGGCCAGGGCCAGTTCGAAGTCCCGGCGGGCCTTCACGGCGTCGTTGTAGGCCTCGGCCCGGATGCGCTGGGCGTCTTCGCGGGCCTTGGCGAGGGTCTCCCGGGCCTCGGCGACGATCTCGGCCGCCTCTTCCTCGGCGAGCGTGACCATCTGCTGGATGCGGAGGGTGTTGCGGTAGACCGCCGGGCGGCCCCGCAGCATCTCGTGCAGCCGCTCGGCCTCGGCGCGGACCATGCCAAGCTCGATCCGCATGCTGGCGGCGCCCTCAGCCTGCGCGGTCGCGCTCGCGAGCTGCTCACCCAGATCCAGAAGGCAACTGTCGACCTCGTCGCGGTCGTAGCCGGATTCGACAATGGAGAAGTCCATTAGCTCGCCCCCAGGTAGCCAGTCGTTTCCCCTCCCGGCCATCCTCCCGAGGCATAACCCGTTTCGGGTCGTTTTGCGGAATTAAATCCACATTGGCCCGCGCGGTCGGGTGTGTCGACCGCGACGGCTCAGGCGTCGTCGCCCAGCAGCGTGTCGAGTCCGCTGATCTTGAGTACCCGGGCCACGACCCCCTGCGCTCCCGTCAGCCGGAGCGAGCCCCCGGCGGCCGAGCTGAGGTGGTGGCCCCGGATGAACGCCGACATTCCGGTCGAATCACAGAACGTCACTTCTTCAAGATCAATGACGATGCTGGTACGCCCGTCGCCGACCACCTCGTCGATGCGTTCACTGAGGTGAGGGGCGGTGCTCAGGTCGAGCTCCCCGGAGAGCCGCAACACCACCACATCGGGCCGGTCCACCCGGCTCACCCTCAATGTGACGGAGGCGTCGTCAATCATTGCCACCCTGCAAGCGTATAACCCATCCAGACCGTCCGCGCCTCGGGCACGGGCCTCGTTACCAGCCGGTTACGCTCGGGCGACCATCCGGTTGACCGCCCAACTCGCACGCCAGGTCTGGGACGATCAAAACAGTCGCACCTCATCCGGCCTACGCCTGACCCCCCATGCCCGAGGCAACCGTCACACCCAGACCCGGACATCGGAGATCACCAACCGCTCAGGCCGGACACCGGGAGATCACTGAGGCGCCCCTCCGTCCTATCCGGACACTATCCGCTCGACGCCGCCACCGACCCAGGGTGATCCATAATGGAGACCAGTCGGGTGACAGGCGGACGGATCGGCGGAGACGCCGGTGGCGGGGTGCCGCCGCACGACACCCCGCCACCGACCAACGCCTACCGACCAGCCCGCGTCGCCGTCTTGGTCGAGCGCCGCGCGGCCGCCGCCGGCTTCCGCACCGTGCCGGTAGCGGTAGCCCGCGACCGGGGAGTCGTCGCCCGCGCCGCGCTCGTGCGCTTGCGCGCCGTCGAGGCCGTCCGACGGGCGGCGCTGGTCGACTTGCGGCCGGTCGTGGCCGACTTGCGCGCCGCCGTCGAGCGTGAGCCGGCCGCCTTCCGGGCCGAGCCGGCGGAACGACGGGCCGGGCCCGTCGACGCCTTGCGCGGCGCGGTCGACTTGCGGGCGGTGGTCGACTTGCGGGTGGCCGGTGCCTTGCGCGCGGTGGACGACTTGCGCGCCGTCGCCGCCTTGCGCGCCGTCGTGGACTTCCGCGCCGAGGTCGCCTTGCCGGTCGAGGTCGACCGACGCGCCGCCGTGGACTTGGCCGCCGCCGTCGACCTGCCGGCCGTAGCGGACTTGGCCGCCGTCGTCGACTTGCCAGCAGCCGTGGACTTTCGCGCCGCCGTCGACTTGCGGGCAGTGGTCGACTTACGCGGCGCCGTCGACTTGCGGGCAGTGGTCGACTTACGCGGCGCCGTCGACTTCCGGGCAGTGGTCGACTTACGCGGCGCCGTCGACTTCCGGGCAGTGGTCGACTTACGCGGCGCCGTCGACTTGCGGGCCGCCGCCGTTGACTTGCGCGCCGCGGCCGTCGACTTGCGCGCCGCCGTTGACTTGCGGGCCGCACCCGTCGACTTGCGGGCCGTGGACGACTTGGTCGCCTTGCGGGCCGTCGTGGTCTTCGCCGCCTTGCGGGGCGTGGAACTTGGGCCCGACGTCGACTTGCGGGCGCTGGTCGACTTGCGCGCGGTCGAGGCCTTGCGGGCGCCCCCGCCGGTCGCCGACTTGCTCGGCGTCGACTTGCGCCCGTCGGCGCTGGTCTTGGTCGGGGTGGCGCTGCGGCTGCGGGCCTGCGGAGACGCGAGGGCGGCGCCGATGATGCCGGCGTCGTTGAGCAGCATCGCCGGCACGACCGGGGTTTCGACCTCGATGCGTGACAGGAAGTTGTCGGACTTGCGGCTCACCCCGCCGCCGACGATGAACAGGTCGGGGCTGAGGAGCTGCTCCAGGTGTTGCAGGTATTTCCGGACCCGCTTCGCCCACGCGCCCCAGCCGAGGTCCTCGTCCTGGCGTACCCGGGCGGCGGCGCGCTTCTCCGCGTCCATGCCGTGCATCCGGATGTGGCCGAACTCGGTGTTGGGGACCAGCACCCCGTCGATGAAGACGGCGCTGCCGATGCCGGTGCCGAAGGTCAGCATGACGACCTTGCCCTTGTGGCCCTTGCCCGCGCCGAACGCCATCTCCGCCATGCCGGCCGCGTCGGCGTCGTTGATGAGCGCCACGGGGCTGCGCAGCTCTTCGGCGAAGAGCTGGGCTCCGGGGGTGTTCATCCACGACTTGTCGACGTTGGCCGCCGTGCGGACGAAGCCGTTCTGGATGACGCCCGGGAAGGTGATGCCGACGCGCTCCGGCCGCGTCTGGAAATGGCGGACCACTTCACCGACGGCGGCGACGACTCCCTTGACGTTGGAGGGTTGCGGCGTATCCACCCGGAAGCGTTCGCCGGAGAGCTCGCCCCGCCTGATGTCGACCAGCGCGCCCTTGATGCCCGAGCCGCCGATGTCGATGCCGATGACCGCCATGAACTCACGTTACGCCCGGGGCGATTGCCGCGCAGGGTTTCGCGTCGGCAGCCCGCCGACGCCCCTAGAACCGTCTCAGGACAGGGGTGGCGGCGTCATCCGCCGCTGAGATTCCACATTGGATCCGGGAGTACGCCCACCGCGCGCATTGCCCTTCTCCACCCGCTCGCCGCCGCGCTCGGCCGGGCGGTAGCGCCCACTTCCGGCGTTTCCGGCCCGGCTCCCGATCCACGTGGCCGGCGGCGGCTGCCCACCCACACTCAGCGGCGAGCGTCCCGCGTCGTCCACGACCTCCGGGCCGTCGACGCCCGCCGCGGACCGCACCGCACCGGCGCCCGCGTCGGGCCGCGGCCCGTCGCCGCGAGCGGCGTCCGGTTCGGGGGCACCCGGCGCCGGCAGCGCGGGGTGGTCGCCCGAGGCGGAGTCGTCCAGGACCTCGCCGACGATCTCGCCGGCGTCGCCGCCGGTCTCCGCCGCGCCTTCGCCGTGGGCGGCGGCCGAGCGCGTCGACACCCCGGCGACGAGCCCACCCGCGATGGCGCCGCATCCGGCCGACATCGCGCCCCCGACAACCCCAGCATGCGACGGACACCCGCCCGTGAACGCCGACCGCATCCGCCCCACCAGCCCCGGCGTCGCCGCCGGCCCCGTCAACGGGTTCGGCTCCGCCGGCAGCGGCCCGCGGCCCGGCGACGGCTCCGCCACCGCCGACGGCTGACCGGTCACTGACGCGGCACCAGCCCCGGCGAAGCGCGACGACTCCCCCACCGCCGACGGCTGACCGGTCACTGACGCGGCACCAGCCCCGGCGAAGCGCGACGGCTCCCCCACCGCCGACGGCTGACCGGTCACTGACGCGGCACCAGCCCCGGCGAAGCGCGACGGCTCCCCCACCGCCGACGGCTGACCGGCCACGAACGGCGACGCGGCGTCGGCCGCGCCGAAGAGCGGGCTCAACGCACCGGGATACCCGCCCGGCGATCGGTCGGCCACCGCAGGCCCGACGTCCGCGGCATTCCGCACCCCGTCCCCGTCACCGAGCGAAGCCGACGCCGACGCCGACGCCGACGCCGACGCACCGGACGGAAGCGAACCCGCGAACCCGGACCGCCCCGCCACCGGCGACGCGCCCAGCCCGGCGGCGACACCGGCGGCCGCGGCCACCCGGGCCGGGGATCGGCGGCCAGACTCCTCCGCCTCGGCGGAGCCCTCGTCGACGGCCTCCTCCTTGGCGACGGCGTTGCGGATCGCGAACTCCAGCACCGCGAGCAACAAAAGGTCGACCGCCAGCGAGGGAATGGCCGCGAACTGGTAGACCGCGAACTCGAACACCCGGGTCAGCAGCAGGTCGATCAGGACCGCCCGCTGCAGCCACCGGTATCCGGTCACCCGCCGCCGCTGCCGCAACCGCACCACGCCGTAGACGACGCATGCCGCCGACAGGATGGCGCTCGCACCGCCGATCGCGGTCGGCACCGGCTCGGTGAACCGGAGTTCGGCGTTCGCGCCGACCTCGCGCGCGATCAACGCCGAGACGATCAACAGCGCGACACCCACGGTGACCACGGTCTGGATCAGCAGCAGGACGATCGTCGTGACCATCGCCGGTCGGGTGCGCAACGTCCGGGCGATCCGCGCGGCCACCCGCGAGCCGATCTGGCTCACGTCGTAGCGTTCGGCACGCCCGGACGGCATCTCCCGGACCAGCGCCGCGGCCTGGGCCGCACCGGGCAGGTCGGCCGCCGCGTTGATCCGGCGCAGCGCCAGCGCGCGCGAGTTGTCGGTCATCCCGTTCGACGCGCCGGCCGCCGCCTGGTTGAGGGCGGCGACGTACAACTCACGCTTGCCGAGCGGCCGCCGGCCGTGCAGGGCGTGGATGCCGAGCACCAGCAGCACGATCAACACGTAGATGATCGCGATGCTCGGTGTGAAGAAGTAGTCGTTGTCGCTCGTCAGGAACTTGCCGACTTCGTCGATGAACAGTCCGAAGCCGACGCCGGCCAGGAACGACCCGATGGGTCTGATCACCCGCCCGTTAAACGACAGCAGTCCCATCACGCCGACGGCCATCAGCAGGCCGCCCCACAGGACGTGCGCGATGTGCAGGCCGTTGCCACCCAACTGGGGATAGCCGGTGAGGAACAGGGCGAAGCGGATGGCCAGCACCGTCGCTACGGCGACGACGATGAACTCCATCAGCAGCGGCACGGCATTGGCGGCTCGTGGGAGCCCCCAGCGCACCAGGCGATCGCCCACACCTCTTCGTACCAAAACGCGAGGTGGTTCCGGGGCTTAACCCGAAAGAGCCCAGAGCGCGGCGCCGACCACGTACGCCAGGCCGTTCGTCGCCCAATGCAGTCCCGCCGGCGCCAGCAGGCTTCCCGATCGCCAGCGCAGCCCCGCCAGCACCACGCCGGCCAGCATCGTGGCGAGCACCGCCGAGAGGGTGACCGCCCCGGCCGCGGAGCCGTAGACGTCGCCGACCACCTGGCTGCTCCGGCCGAGCCCGAGCGACGGCAGCACATGCCAGAACCCGAACAGCACCGATGACACCCCGGTGGCCCAGCCCGGCCCGCGCAGCCGCGCGACCATGCCCCAGACCACGCCCCGGAAGCCGACCTCTTCGAGCAGCACGGTGCCGATCGGCACACCGACGAACGCCGCGTAGAGGGCGCCACCGGCGCTCAGGTGGGCCCGCTGGTCGAGGAACGCCTCCCGACCGGCCGGCAGGAACAGGGCGACCAGATAGCCGGCGAGCACGAGCAGTGCCGCCACGCCGGCCCAGCGCAGGCCGCGCCGCCAGGTCGCGCGGGCCAACCCGAGATCGGCCGCGGTCAGCCCGGCCGCCCGGCCCAGGCCCAGCAGGACCAGAGCTTCGATGACCGAGATCCACGGGTACGCCCAGCGGAGCGCGACGTTGTTGAGGTAGTTCGCGACGCCCAGCGCCGCGACCACCGCCACCAACCACCGAACCCGCACGCGAACCAGTGTCGGGGGGTGAGCACCGGTCGCGCGCGGGTTCGGCATCCCTGGGTAGGGACAGTGGGACTACTTGCTGTCGTGGCCGCCCTGGCCACCACGCCAGTGGCCGCCGCCAGCCCAGCCGCCGCCACCCCAGGCGCCGCCGCCGGGCAGCACGCCCTTCGACGCGGCCGCGATGATCGCGTCGGCCTGGGCCTGGGTCAGCTTGCCGTCCTTGACGGCCTGGTCCAGCCGCTTCTTGAGCTGGTCGGTGCGCTGGGCCTTGGCGTCGCCGGCGAGGTCCTTCTGCACCTTGGTGAGCGCGTCGGAGACCTTCTGCTGGTCGATGCCGAGCTCCTTGGCCAGCGCCGCCGCGAGCTTTTCCTGGCGGTCCTTCCTCGCCTGCGCCCGGTCCGGCTTCGCCGCGTGCGAGCCCTGGTCGGACGTGGTGGACGAAGACGAAGACGGCGCGGGTGACGGGCTGTCGTTGCCGGCCGCGAAGGCCGGCACGCTCAGACCGATCGCCAGAACACCGGCAGCACCGGCCCCGACAAGCGCGAGCTTCCTGGGTCGTCGCATGTGAATTCTCTCCAAGCCAATAGGGGACTCGGAGCACTCTGCGGCATCCCGCTGGGGAGACGATGGGGATCGGCTATGAATTTCCTGGCAAATCCGGCTATGTGCCGACGGTGATCTCGATCCGCCAGCGGTCGAGCGTGCCCGCGTCATCGGGTGACGCGTCGGTCACGCGCAGCAACCAGGTGCCCGCGACCGGCTGCCCGACCATCGGCGCCAGCGCCGACGGCGGCTCGGTGTCGAGCTCGAGGTGCAGGTTGCGCCCGGTGCGCACCCGGTCGTGCAGCACCGCCCGGCGCCCGGTCGGCGAGAGCAGCACGATCCGCAGGTCGCCGGCGAACGGGTGGGTGATGTCGGCCTCGAAGGTCATCGCCCGCACCGTGCCGGGCGAGTCGAAGGTGATCGTGTCGGAGACGCCGTTGGAGCCGCCGTCGGGGATCGACAGCGCCGGCTCGGACTTGCCGACCACGGAGGCGCCCGCGTCGCCGACCTCGCCGACCAGGAACGTGATCACCTCACCCGGCGCGGACACGTCGGAGATGGTCAGGCCCGACTCGGTGCCGTCCCAGCGGCGGGTCGCCGGCCGGGTGGCGTGCGAGACCGCGGTGCCCTCGACGCGGCCGAAGAGGTCGCCGCCGTCGCCCTGGTTGACGTTGCCCTCCAGGTCGAGGTGGCCGTCGGCCTGCAGCACCGCGCACTGGTAATGCTGCTCCCGGGTGCCCTGCTGGAACTCGTTCGAGCCGCGCACGTCACAGTGGTAGACGGCCAGCCCGCTGGACGGCAGGAACTGGTCGAAGCCGGCCCGGGACCGGTTCTCCACCAGGAAGTATTCGTTGTCGAGCCCGGTCGCGTAGCGCAGCACGGTGTCGTAGTCGCCCTGCTTCGCCGAGAATCGGCCGCCCGTGGTCAGGTCGACCTCGGTGCCGGTCCAGCCGACCAGCTGCCGCAGGTAGGCGCTGATCGGGGCGGGCGTGCGGCCCCGGTCGAGGTGGTTGCCGGCGCCCATCACGCAATACATGCCGACCCCGGCGCTCTTGAAGTCGTCGCCCTCGCGCTCGGCCAGGCCGTAGTCGTAGAGGTCGGGGAAGCGGCAGAGCATGTGGCCGGCCTCGTGGCAGAACGTGCCGATGCTGAGGTCGTCGGCCGTCCGGCCGGCGCTGGTGACGATGTAGAGCTCGGTGCGGACGCCGTTGTATTCCTTGCGGTGCACGAAGTTGTGCGGCCAGAGGTCGCCTTTGTATTCGGTCTGGCCCGCGTACATGATGCAGAGCGAGTCGACGATGCCCTCGTCGCACGAGTCGAACCGGGACAGGTCGACACCGGCGTCGACGGCGAGCTGGATCGCCTCCGGCACCAGCAGGCCCTCGGTGTTGGCGTAGGCCAGCCGGGGCCGGCTCATCCGGTAGGGGCCGACGACCACGTTGCCGAAGTCGAGCCGGCCGGTCGACATGGTCTGGAAGTAGCCGCGCACCGACGTCGCGTTGCCGCCGCCCCGGTAGGCCGGCGCATTGAGCAGCCCGTCGACCTCGGCGGTGCCGACGGCGGCCGGGGTGTCGGGGAAGTCGATCAGGATGGTCAGGCCGGTGACCGTGCCGGAGCTGAGCCGGCGCCCGGGCAGCAGCCCGCCGCTCGGGCCGAAGGTCAGGAACTTCTCCCGCCCGCCGGCCACCTCCCCCGGCGGCACCATCGCCTCGTGGCGGGCCTTGACCCGGTCGTTGCGGACGGCGGCCGCCTCGTGCAGGTGCCGCTGCACGGTGGCCGGCGGCGGCCCGGCGTCGACCCGCCGCCCGGTCGAGGCGAACTGGCCGCCTTCCAGGTCGGCGTAGCAGTAGGCGCCGGTCTCGTGGTCGTAGACGGCGGTGTAGCCCTCGGGTGTCTCGTAACGGGCATACATCTCGTCACCGAGCACCACCAGGGCGACGTCGTCGCCGTCGCGCTGCTGGAACCGCAAGGTCTCGCCGAAGATCGCACTCACCGGGCACACCGCCTTCGCCTGTGGACGGACCGACGGTAGACGCGGACAGACGTGACGGCAGTCACGGATCGGACATCGCCCGTAACGCCATCCCGGCGGGCGACGCTGACATATCGACGGACCCCCGCGAGCACTGCCGGCTGGGACCGGGCCGCTAAGGTTGCCCGGGGGAGGGCACGGTCTTGCCCTGGCGGGGCGTAACACCTCGCAACACGGGGTACGGAGGCATGATGCTCAATCCCGGAGACGCGCTTGGCGGGCGCTACCGGCTGGAGGAGCCCATCGCCAGCGGCGGTATGGGCGAAGTCTGGCGTGCCATCGACCAGGTGCTCGGCCGCACCGTCGCGGTCAAGGTGCTGCATCCCCGTGCCGTCGGCGACCCCGGCTTCAGCGCCCGCTTCCGCGGCGAGGCGCGCACCATGGCCACCCTCCGCCACCCGGGTGTGGTCGACGTCTACGACTTCGGCGAAGACACCGACCCCGACGGCAAGACGGTCGTCTACCTGGTCATGGCGTTCGTCGACGGCGAGCCCCTGTCGCAGCGGATCAAGACCGCCGAACGGCTCAGCCCGGCCGAGACGATGGCCATCGTGGCGCAGACCGCACACGCCCTGCAGGCCGCGCACGACGCCGGCGTCGTGCACCGCGACGTCAAGCCGGGCAACCTGATCGTCCGCCCCGACGGCCAGGTCGTGCTGGTCGACTTCGGCGTCGCCCGCTCGGCCGAGGCGGCCAGCCTGACCGGCGTCAACGAACTCGTCGGCACCGCGCTCTACATGGCGCCCGAGCAGGTGGCGAAGCGCACGATCACCGCTGCGACCGACATCTACGCGCTCGGCGCGGTCGGCTACCACTGCCTGGCCGGGCACCCGCCGTTCATGGGCGACAACGCCCTGACCATCGCCCTCTCGCACCTCGACGAGGAACCGCCGCCGCTGCCCGACGAGGTGCCGCACGCGGTCCGCACGGTGATCGCGACCGCGATGGCCAAGGAGCCGGCCGACCGGTTCAAGAACGCCGCGGCCCTGGCCCAGATCGCCGAGGCCGCCCTCGGCCCGGCGCCGGCCGAGACGACCACCACCTCGATGACCCGCGCGGGCACGACGGCCCTGCTGGCCGGCGGCCCGGCGACGACCCGCCCACGTCCCGGTGGCTACGCGCCGGGCGCGGCGCCGGTCGGCCGGGGCCCGAACGACACCTTCGCCGGGAGCGACCCGCGCCTGACCAACACCGGCACCCGTCCGGTCTCGCCGGTCTCCCCCGCCTTCCCGCCCGGTGGGCCCCCGTTCCCGCCGGCCGTGCCCGTTCCGACCGCGGTGCCCGCCGCGGGCCGGCGTAAGCGGCTCAGCTCGACCCACCGGGCCGGCATCGTCGCGGCCGTGCTGATCGGCGTCGCCGCCGTGGTGATGGCGTTCGTGGTGGCCAACCCCGGCAACGACGGGCAACCCGACGGCGGCACCGTGCCGTCGCCGCCGGCCGGGGTGAGCACCGGTCCGGAGAACACCGGTGCCGCGACGCCCACCGGAGCGGCCCAGACGACCCCGAACAAGCCGCGCACCAGCACCTCGTCACGCAACGGCGGCCAACCGACGGCGACCACCAAGCCGACCGGTGGTGCCACGCCGACGCCCGACGACAAGCCGACCAAGAACCCGCCCACCCAGCAGCCGACCACGCCCCCGGCGACCGTCGAGCCGACGGGCGAGCCGACCGGCGGCCCGGGTCCGGGGGCCTAGCACTTCCAATCTGCAAGTTGCGCCTGGTCAGCACCCATATGGGATCGGTTGATCGGCGTGCCCGACGGTCCGTGCGGACGCGATAGGGCGACAGGATGACATCGGTGGGACGACCCACTGTGATGATGAACGCCAGGTGAATAACCTGTGCACCAATGGGAACCGAATCAGCACAGGAGCCCGCGGTCGCCCGCGGACTCCTGAATGGCCTTGTTCACTGCGGCACCTGCGGCGCCGACATGACCGCCGAGACGATCCGGGGGCTACGGCGCTACATCTGCCGGTGCAGCCGTGCCGTGCCCGCCGACGAGCTCGACGTGCTGGTGCTCGGCCGCGTCTACGACCGGAGACGGTCGACCGGGCGGGCCGACCCCGTGCGATTGTGCGACGAGGCCCACCTGGTCGACACCTACCTGCGCGGCGTCACGGTCGGCTCCGACTGGACCCGGCCGGCGATCAGGTGGGCCGAGGTGCCGGCTACTTCGACGGCTGCGGAAGGTCGCAGTCGACCTTCGGGTTGACACCGAAATAGTTGAGCGGGCCGGCGATGATCGTCACGATCGTGTTGCTCGCCTCGGCGCAGTTCGTGTCGTCGTTGCTGAAGTAGCCGCGCTGCCCCGCCGCGATCGCGCCAATGATCAGCCAGATCACGACTATCAATCCACCGATCCCGGTTGTCCGCACAGGTTCCTCCCAGGTCATGTTCCCGCGGTGCGCGGGTGAGGCCTGATACCCGATCGGAGCGGTGCGGCAAACGCGAATCGCGTTTTACAACCGGTCGTACGCCTCCAGCGTCAGGAACTCCGGCATCGTGTCGCCGAGCGTGACCGCGGTGAACACCGCCCTGGTCTCGTCGGGGCGGCCCTTGTGCCAGACGTCTTCGCCGACCTCGGCCCGGATCGCCGCCATCTCCTCCTCGAGCACCCGCTCGACCAGCGCGCGGGTGACCGGTCGGCCGTCGTCGAGGGTGACCCCGTGCCGGATCCACTGCCAGAGCTGGCTGCGGGCGATCTCGGCGGTCGCGGCGTCCTCCATCAGGTTGTTGATGCCGGCCGCGCCGCGCCCGGAGAGCCAGAACGAGATGTAGCGGAAGCCGACGCTGACGTCGTTGCGCAGCCCGGCCTCGGTGATGGCACCGGGCGTCGCGGCCGCGTCCAGCAGCTCGGCGGGTTTGACCGAGACGTCGTCGCGCTGCCGGTCGATCTGGTTCGGACGGTCGCCGAGCACCGCGTCGAACTCGGCCGTGGCGACCGGGACGAGGTCGGGGTGTGCGACCCAGGTGCCGTCGAACCCGGCACCGGCCTCGCGCCGCTTGTCGGCCCGGACCGCGTCGACCGCGCGCTCGTTGGCCGCCGCGTCGGTGCGCGACGGGATCAGCGCCGACATGCCGCCCATCGCGAACGCGCCGCGCCGGTGGCAGGTGGCCACGAGCAGCTCGGTGTAGGCGCGCATGAACGGCGCGGTCATCGTCACCGAGGTGCGGTCGGGCAGCACGAACGCCGGGTCGTCGCGGTAGGACTTGATCATCGAGAAGATGTAGTCCCAGCGGCCGGCGTTCAGCCCGTACGAGTGGTCGCGCAGCTCGAAGAGGATCTCTTCCATCTGGAACGCGGCCGGCAACGTCTCGATCAGCACGGTGGCCCGGAACGTGCCGTGCGGCAGCCCGAGCGCCTCCTGGGTGAACACGAACACCTCGTTCCACAGCCGGGCCTCGAGGTGGTGCTCCATCTTGGGCAGGTAGAGGTAGGGCGCCTTGCCCCGGTCGAGCAGCGCCTGCGCGTTGTGGAAGGCGTAGAGCCCGAAGTCGACCAGCGCACCGGCCGCCGGGGCGCCGTCGGCGGCCGCCAGGTGCTTCTCCGGCAGGTGCCAGCCGCGCGGCCGGACCAGCAGGGTGGCGATCTCGTCGCGCAGCGCGTAGTGCCGGCCGTCGGAGGCGTCGTAGGAGATCGTGCCGCGCACCGCGTCGGCCAGGTTGGCCTGCCCCTCGACCTGGTTGCTCCACGTCGGGCTGTTGGCGTCTTCGAAGTCGGCCATGAAGCCCCTGGCGCCCGAGTTGAGCGCGTTGATCACCAGCTTGCGGTCGGTCGGCCCGGTGATCTCGACCCGCCGGTCGGCGTAGTCGGGCCGGGGCGGCACCACCCGCCAGTCGCCGGACCGCACGTCGGCGGTCTCCGGCAGGAAGTCGCTGGGCGCCGGGCGCGACCGCCGCGCGGCGACCAGCTCGCGCCGCCGGGCGTCGAAGCGGTCGTGCAGGTCGCCGAGGAACGCCAGCGCCGCCGCGGAGAGGATCTCGTCACGCCCCCGCTCGCTCAGGTCAGGATGGTCGACGGGGCGGAGCGTCATGGCGCGACTCCTCGGATCGATGCGTCCAACAGCGTCATCGGATGGTAGATCGGAATCGCCCGGTCGCGGCCGAGGTGCGCGGTGATCTGCAGCGCACAGCCGGGGTTGGCGGCAGCGATCGCGTCGGCCTCGGTGGCGGCCAGGTTGTCGGCCTTGCGCTTGCCGAGGGTGGCGGCGGCCTCCGGCTGGAGCAGGTTGTAGATGCCGGCCGAGCCGCAGCACAGCTCCCACTCGCGCGGCTCGACCAGCGTGACGCCGGGAATGCCGCGCAGCAGCGCCCGCGGCGGGATCCGCACGCCCTGGGCGTGGGCCAGGTGGCAGGCGTCGTGGTAGGCCAGCTTCAGCTCGACCGGATGCCGGGTGGCCTGCGGCGGATGGGCGTCGAGCAGTTCGTGCACGTCGCGCACCTTCGCCGAGAACGCGGCCGCGCGCGCCGCCCAGGCCGGGTCGTCGGCGAGCAGGTGCCCGTAGTCCTTCATCGCCGAGCCGCAGCCGGCCACGTTGACCGCGACCGCGTCGAAGCCCTCGTAAGCGGCGATGGTCGCCCGGGCCAGCTTCAACGCCTCGGGTTCGAGCCCGGAGTGCAGCGGCAGCGCGCCGCAGCAACGCGGCTGCCGGGGTGCGTGCACCTCCCAGCCCTCGGCGGCGAGCACCCGCACGGTGGCCGCGTTGACGTCGCCGTAGAAGACCCGCTGCACGCAGCCCTGCATGAACGCCACCCGCCCGCGCGGCTCGACGTCGGTCGCGGCCGGGGTCACCACCGCCAACCGGCGGGTCGCGGCCCGCATCGGCACCTTGGGTGCCAGCGACAACATCGCGCCGATCCGGGTACGCAGCGCGCGGTCACCGAACAACGACGCCAGCCGCAGCCGGCCCTGCGCGGCGATCGCCGGCACCACTGCGCGCAGCCGGGCCGGGTGGGTGAACAGCGCGAAGATGGCCGCCCGGTGCAGCCGCTCGGTGCGCGAGCGCAGCGGGCTGCGTTCGAGCTGCGGCCGGACCTGCTCGATCAGCCGGTCGTATTGCACGCCCGACGGGCAGGCGGTCACGCAGGCCATGCAACCCAGGCAGCGATCGAAATGCTCCATCATGGACGGTGACAGCACGGATTCGGACTCGTGGCCGACCTTCATCAGCACGATCCGCCCGCGCGGCGAGTCCATCTCGTTCTCGAACACCGCGTAGCTCGGGCAGGTGGGCAGGCAGAAGCCACAGTGGACGCAGTCCTTGATGAGCTCCGGATCGGGCGGCCGGCGGGCGTCCCACGCGGTGTCGGTCATCAGATGCCTCCCACGTAGCTGCCGGGCCGGAACGTGCCCGTCGGGTCGAAACGCTGCTTGACCCGGCGCATCAGCGCGCCGACGCCGGGGTCGGGCTCGGGCCACGGCTTGGCGACCAGACCGGCACCGTCGAGCACCACGGTCGGGCGCGGCGCCAGCGCGGCCCGGGTGGCGGCGACCCGCTCGGCCAGGTCGGCGCCCTCGGGGAAGGAGATCCAGGAGACGCCGAGCGCGGCCCGGGACACCACGGAGGCCTCGCCGGCGGCGGCGATCACCCGGGGCAGGTCGCTGGGCAACGCGGAGACCTTGACCACAGCCGGGCCACGCTGGGCGGCCCGCTGCGCGGCCCAGATCGCCTCGTCGTCGCGCACCACGTCGATGCCCACGTCGCTGACCAACGTCGTGGCGTGTTCGGCGCGGTCGGCCGCGGTGACACCGCCGAAGCGGACCAGCAGCCGGCCCTCACCCGCCCGCCAGGCGACGTCGAGCGCCTGCGCCTCCAGCGGGTGCCGGGACATCGCCCGGACCGCGGCGGCGAGCCGGGCCGGGTCGCCGGCGCTGGCCACCAGGGTCGCGGTGCCGGCCGGCAGCGGGTGCAGGCGCAGCGCCACCTGGGCGACCAGCCCGAGCGTGCCGTAGGAGCCGGCGAACAGCTTGCCGAGGTCGTACCCGGCGACGTTCTTGATGACCGTGCCGCCGGAGCGGGCCACCGAGCCGTCGGCGAGCACCACGGTGATGCCGATGACCAGGTCGCGGACGCCGCCGTAGCGGTGCCGGGCCGGGCCCGAGTCGGCGGTGGCGACCAGGCCGCCGACGGTGCCGCCGAGGTCGGGCGGGTCGAGCGCGAGCCACTGACCTTCCCGCCCCAGGTGCCGTTGCAGCGCGGCGAGGGGCACGCCGGCCTGCACGATCGCGGTGAAGTCGCCGGGGTTGTGCGCGACGATCCGGTCCAACCCTCCGGTGTGGACGGTCACGGTGCCCTCGGCGTCGGCCCCGCCCCACTGCGCGCGACTGCCGGCACCCGCGGGGCGTACGCGGGCGCCCTGCTTCGAAAGCTCGGCCAGCGCGGCCGCCGCCTCGTCGATGCCGGCCGGACGCACCGCGGACGTGGTGCTCATCAGAACCGTTCCGCCAGACCCGCTGCTTCCAGGGGGTGCTGCCGGTAGACCCCGGGCACCTCGCCGCACAGCCGCGGCGTCGGCATCACCTTGCCGGGGTTGGCCCGGCCGTCGGGGTCGAACGCGCAGCGCAGCCGCTGGAACGCGGCCAGGTCGGCCTCGGCGAACATCTTGCCCATGTGCTTGCGCTTGTCGACCCCGACGCCGTGCTCGCCGGTGATCGAGCCACCCGCCTCCAGGCACACGTCGAGGATCCGGCCGGCCAGCTCCTCGGCCCGCGCCGCCTGACCCGGAGCGGCGGCGTCGAAGCAGACCAGCGGGTGCAGGTTGCCGTCGCCGGCGTGGAAGACGTTGGCCACCACGAGACCGTATTCGGCGGCCAGCTCGTCGATCCGGACCAGCACGTCCGGCAGCGTCGTGCGGGGCACCACGCCGTCCTGCACGAAATAGTTGGGCGAGATCCGGCCCATCGCCGGGAACGCCGCCTTGCGGGTCTTCCAGAACAGCTGCCGCTCGGCCTCGTCGCGGCTGACCCGCACGTCGTCGGAGCCCTGGTCGGCACAGATGGCGGTGACCTGCGCGAACTGCGCGTCACACTCGGCCTCGGCGCCGTCGAGCTCGACCAGCAAGGCCGCGCCGCGACCCACCGGATAGCCGGCGTGGGCCATCTGCTCGGTCGCCCGGATGGTGGTCGCGTCCATCATCTCGATCGCGCCCGGCACGATGCCCGCCTGCACGATGGCCGAGACCGCCTCGCCGGCCTGCCGGGTCGAGTCGAAGAACGCGACGAGGGTACGGGTGGCCTCCGGCACCGGCACCACGCGCAGCCAGATCTTCGTCGCGACGCCCAACGTGCCCTCGGAGCCGACGAACGCGCCGAGCAGGTCGTACCCCGGTGTGTCGAGCTCCTTGCCGCCGATGGTGACCTGCTCGCCGTCGGGCAGCACGACCTCGAGCCCGGTCACGTAGTTCGTCGTGAAGCCGTATTTGAAGCAGTGCGCGCCGCCGGAGTTTTCCGCGACGTTGCCGCCGATCGTGCAGACCACCTGGCTGGACGGGTCGGGCGGGTAGAAGAAGTCGGGCGCCACCGCCGCCGAGACCGCCGCGTTGGTGACGCCGGGCTCGACGCAGACCCGGCCGTTGTCGAGGTCGACCTCGACGATCCGGTTGAGCCGGGACAGCACGATCAGCACGCCGTCCTTGACCGGGAGCGCGCCGCCGGACAGGCCCGAGCCGGCGCCGCGGGCCACCCACGGCACCCCCGCCTCGGCGCAGGCGGCGACGCACTCGCGCACCTCGTCGCCGGTGCCGGGCAGCACGGCCAGCCGCGGGACCTGCTGGTATTGCAGCAGGCCGTCGGACTCGTAGGTGCGCAGGTCGTGCTCGCCCGTCAGCAGCCAGCGGTCGCCGACCGCCCGGCGCAGCCGCTCGACCAGACCCTGCCCGTCCATTCTTCTGACCTTACGCCGTTCGACCTTGCTCTGGCCTGTTGCCATTGCCACCATCCATACACGAAGATGAATCTCTGTCCCGGGGGCTCTTCCATCGAAGGAGGCGCCATGGACCAAGCGTTCGACGTCCGTCCCGAAACACCTCGATCAACCCAGCTCGGCGTCAGCCGCCCACCGCTGGCCATCGCCGACCTGCCCGACCCCGAGGAGGTGTTCGGGGTCCGGAGGATCGGGCCCCGCGAGCTGATCCAATACGCGCTGGGCCCGAGCCTGATCGCGCTCGGCATCTCGATCGGCAGCGGCGAGTGGTTGCTCGGCCCGCAGGCCGTCGGTCAATACGGCTTCGTCGGCGTCGGCTGGGTCATCCTGGTCTCCGCCGTGCTCCAGACGTTCTACAACGTGGAGAGTTCGCGCTACGTGCTGGCGACCGGCGAAGCGCCGGTGGTCGGGTGGGGCCGGGTGCCGCCCGGCTTCAAACTCTGGGTCCCGCTGTCCGTCTTCGTGGTCATCTTCGCCTTCATCGCGGGCGGCTGGGCGGCGTCGGCCGGGCAGGGCGTCTACGCGCTGGTCCACGGCGCCGTCCCGAAGGCGGGTGCCGAGGAGCCGCGGCTGTGGGCGATCGCCCTTCTGCTGCTGGTCTTCCTGATCACCGTCGCGGCCAAGCGGATCAGCCGCGCCCTGGAACTGGCCAACTGGATGATGGTCAGCGCCATCCTGCTCGGCCTGCTGCTGATCGACCTGTTCGTGGTGCCGTTCGACCTGTGGTGGGACGGGATCCGCGGCTTCTTCACACCGGCGGCGCCGCCCGCGGGCATCTCCGCGACCCAACTCGGCGGGCTGGCCGGCTTCACCGCCCTCGCGTCCGGGCTCAACTGGTACGTCATGGGCCACTACCGCGACAAGGGCTACGGGATGGGCTACCGCACCGGCTACATCTCCGGGCTGCGCGGCGAGCGGCGCGAGGTGCTCGCCACCGGGGTCACGTTCCCGGACGACGAAGCCAACACGGCCCGCTGGAAGCGCTGGTACCGGCTGCTGCTGACCGACATGTGGGGCATCTTCTTCATCGGCGCGATGCTCGGCATGCTGCTGCCGACCATCCTGATGGCGCACGCGGTCAGCGTCTCCGGCGAGAAGCCGACCACGGCCAACGTGCCGACGTTCGTCGCCTCCGCGCTCGACGCCGAGTACGGCCGCTGGATGTTCTACCTGGCCCTGGTCCTCGGCGTGCTGGTGCTGTTCAGCACGCAGCTCGGCATCTTCGAGGGCATGGTGCGGGTGACCACCGACGCGGCCAACGCCACCAGCCCGCGGTTGCGCCGCCTGCTGGAGGGCGACCCGCGCCGCTTCTACTACCCGTTCATGCTGCTCCTGCTCGTCGTCATCGCGGTGATCCTGCACCTCGCGGTGCCGGTCAACCTGGTGCAGTGGTCGGCCAACATGTCCAACCTCGGCGCGCTGATCTACCCGTTCATGCTGATGTACCTCAACGCCCGACTCCCCCGGGCCGCCCGACCGCGCTCCTGGCACTACGTGCTGCTGGGCTGCAACGTGGTCTTCTTCGGCTTCTTCTTCGTCAACTTCATCGCCGACTTCTTCGGCGACCCGCTCGTGGTCTTCTAGTCCGTTCCCGCCCCCGGGGACACGCCGGCCGGCGGACCCGCGACGGTCCGCCGGTCGTCGGCGTCGCGGACGGTGGCGCCACGCCGGTCGAGCAACTCCAGCAGGGGTACGGCGACCCGCCGGGTGGTGTCCAGGGCCTGGCGGGCGGCGCTGAGCGTGAACGGCTGAGGTAGCCCCCGGAGCACCTCGACGGCCCGGCTCACCGACTCGGGCGGCAACACGATGCCGTCGGCGATCTTCACCAGGGCGCCTGCCCGGGTGGCGGCGGCCAGTTCGCGCGGGCCGAGGCCGAGCGCGCGCAACCGGTCGGCGTCGGGCGCGTGGAACGGGCGGTCGGCCAGGTCGGTCGCGAGCAGGTCGAGGGACCGCTGGATCGGCGCCGGCAGGGCCGGGCCGCCGGGACGGGTGACCCTGCCCTCGCGGGTCGCCAGCGGCTTCTCGACGAGGGCCTCGACCAGCGCGCGGTCGGGCAGGCCGAGCGCGCGGCGGAGGGCCTCGACCGGCATGCCTGGCTCGAGCGGGTGCGCGGCGGCGTAGCGATCGACCTCGCCGTTCAGACGGCCCTTGAGGTCGGCCCAGTGCGCCGGGTCGGCATGCCAGTCGCCGGCCAGCGGGGGCGTCGCCGGTGGGGCGCCGAGGGTACGCAGGTCCTGGCCCGTCAGCAGGCCGCGCCGGCGCAGCTCGCCGGCCGGGTCCGGTCGTCCGTCCATGGTGGTCAGTGCGATCGCGCGGGCCTTGGCGGCACCCCGTCGGCGCAGGGCCGGCGGCAGCGGGTCGAGGACCGTCACGCCGCCGGCGACGTGGTGCCGGCCGGGATCGCGGAGCAGGGCGCGGTCGCCGATCCGCAGCGGCAGCGGGTGCCGCAGCCGGAGCCGGGCGGTGTCGGTGCCGAGCGGCCGGACCGTCGCGGCCACGCCCGCCGATCCGATGTGGAGGACCAGGGTCGCGGGCAGGTCAGCGACCGGGTCGCCGTGCACCCGCACGTCGACCAGGTCGGTGTGCCGGAAGGCGCCGGGGGTCAGCAGCGCGTCGCCGCGGGCCAGGGCGTCCTTGGGCACGTTGCGCAGGTTGACCGCGACCCGGGCGACGGCGCTCAGGTCCGTGTGCGGCCGGCCCAGCGAGTGCAGGCCCTTCACCCGCACCTCGCGGTCGCCCATCGCGAGCGCGTCGCCGACCCGCAGCGTGCCGGCGCCGAGCGTGCCGGTGACCACGGTGCCGCTGCCCTGGATGGTGAAGGAGCGGTCGACCCAGAGCCGCACCGGAGCCTGCGGGTCGGCCGCCGGCAGCCCGGCGACCAACCGGTCAAGGGCGGCGCGCAGGTCGTCGAGCCCGGCGCCGGTCGCGCCGCTGACCGCGACCGCCTCGACCACGCCGAGGGAGGTCTTCGCGATCTCGTCGCGGGCCCGGCGGATCGCGTCGGCGGGGTCGGCGAGGTCGGAGCGGGTGACGACCAGCAGGCCGTGTGTCACGCCGAGCGCGTCGAGGGCGGCCAGGTGCTCGGCCGACTGCGGCTTCCAGCCCTCGTCGGCGCCGACCACCAGCATCGCGGCGGGCACCGGGCCGATGCCGGCGAGCATGTTGGGCACGAACCGCTCGTGGCCGGGCACGTCGACGAACGCGAGCGTGGCTCCGGACGGCAGGTCGGTCCACGCGTACCCGAGGTCGATGGTCATGCCGCGGCGCCGCTCCTCGGCCCAGCGGTCGGGCTCCATCCCGGTGAGCACGCGGACCAGCGTCGACTTGCCGTGGTCGACGTGACCCGCCGTGGCGACGACGTGCACCCCGCAACTCTGCCACCGGCGAGGCAGGATTGCGGCATGACCTACCGGCTGACCCAGTACGCGCACGGCGGCGGCTGTGCCTGCAAGATCCCACCCGGCGAGTTGGAGAGCGTGGTCGCCGGTCTGGTCGGCACGACCGCGCCGGATGGGCCCGGTGAGTTGCTGGTCGGGCTCGACGACGGCGACGACGCCGCGGTGGTCCGGATCAACGGTGACACCGCGGTGGTCGCGACCGCCGACTTCTTCACGCCGGTGCTCGACGACCCCTACGACTGGGGCCGGGTCGCGGCGGCCAACGCGCTCTCCGACGTGTACGCGATGGGCGGCACGCCGGTCGTCGCGGTCAACCTGCTCGGCTGGCCGCGCGACGTACTCCCGATGGAACTGGCCGCAAGGGTCCTGGCGGGGGGCCTGGACGTGGCCCGCGAGGCCGGCTGTCACGTCGCCGGCGGGCACAGCGTCGACGATCCCGAGCCGAAGTACGGTATGGCGGTGACCGGGCTCGCCGACCCGGCCGCGCTGATGCGCAACGACGCCGGCGTGCCGGGAGTGCCGCTGACGCTGACCAAGCCGCTCGGCGTCGGCGTGCTCAACAGCCGGCACAAGCAGACCGGCGAGGTGTTCCCGGAGGCGGTGGCGGCGATGACCACGCTCAACCGGGACGCGGCGGCCGCGGCGCTCAAGGCCGGCGTGGTGTGCGCGACCGACGTGACCGGCTTCGGCCTGCTCGGGCACCTGCACAAGCTGGCGCGGGCCAGCCGGGTGACCGCCCGGATCGACGCCGCCGCGGTGCCCTACCTGGCCGGCGCCCGCGACGCGCTGGCCGCGGGCTACGTCAGCGGGGGCACGAAGCGCAACCTCGACTGGGTGCGACCGCGCCTGGACCCGGGCACGGCGCCGGAAGACGAGTTGCTGCTGCTCGCCGACGCGCAGACCTCGGGCGGCCTGCTGGTGGCCGGCGAGGTGCCCGGCTACCCGGTGATCGGTTCCCTGGTGGCGGCCCGGCCCGACGGGGTGACGCTCGAGGTGCGCTAGCTGATGTCGCGGTTGGCCCCGCTGAGCACGAACACCGGCACCTCGTCGGGTGCCGGTGTGTAGCGGCCGCTGAGCAGGGCGGCGAAGGCGGTCGCGCCGCCCGGCTCGACCGCCACCCGCAGGGTCTCCCAGAGCGCCTGCTGCGCGGCCACGATCTCGTCGTCGTCGACCAGCAGCACGTCGCGGACCCCGGCGGCGATCACCGGGTAGGTGTTGACGCCGATCCGCAGCGGCGCCAGCGAGTCGATCGCGACGCTGCCGACCGGTGCGTCGACCGGTTCGCCCGCGTCGAGGGCGCGGCGCAGCGTCGGCGCGCCGGTCGGCTCGACGCCGATCACCGGGCCGTCGTGGCCGGCGACGAGGCCGCCCAGCAGCCCGCCGCCGCCGACCGCGGCCAGCAGGGTGGTGGGGCCCGGGATCTGGGCGGCGACCTCGACCGCGATCGTGCCGGTGCCCAGCATGGTCTCGATCTCGTCGAAGGCGTGCAGCCGGAGGGCGCCCGAGGTGGCCCGGAAGCGCTCGCTGGCCGCCAGCGCGTCGTTGTAGTTGTCGCCCACGACGACCAGTTCCGCGCCGTACCCGCGGATCCGGGCGATTTTGGCGGGTGCGGAGACGGTCGGCACGAAGACGTGGGCCGGCACGCCGAGGGCCCGGGCCGCGTAGGCCGCCGCCGCGCCGTGGTTGCCGCCGGACGCCGCCACCACCCCGGCGGCCGGGACGTCGCGGAGCAGCAGGTTGGCGAACGCGCCGCGGGCCTTGAACGAGCCGGAGTGCTGGAGGAACTCCAGCTTCACGGCCATCGGCCCCGGCGCCAGGCCGAAGTCGGCGCGGTCGAGCCGCAGCACCGGCGTTTCGCGGACGTGCGGGCGGATCAGGTCGGCGACGCGCGCGATCTCCGGGCGGTTCACCAGGTCAGGGACGGTGCTGGTCACGAAAACGACCATAGACCCGCTAGCTTTGGTACGTGCAGCCGCACTCCGACGCCTATCTCCGCCTGGCCTGCCTGTCCTACGCCGAGGAGGACGACGAGGCCAGCCGGCGGGCCGTCGCCGCGGCGCGGGTGCTGGCCGACAATCCGTCCCTGACCCGCGCGGATCCGCACGTCGCGGCCGCGGCGTCCGATGTGGACGCGTTGGCGGCGATCCTGGCCGCGGACCCGGGCGCCGCCAACCGCCCGGGTGGTCCGCACGACTGGCCGCCGCTGCTCTACCTCTGCTACGCGCGGCACGACCCGGCGCTCGACGAGGCCGCGGTGCTCGGCACGGCCCGGTTGCTGCTGTCGGCGGGCGCCGACCCCAACGCGAGCTTCCGGTGGCGCGGCCTCGACCCGCCGTTCACGGCGCTGACCGGGGCGTTCGGCGGCGGCGAGCGTGGTCAGCCGCCGCACCCGCACGCGATCGCGCTGGCCCGGTTGCTGCTCGACGCCGGCGCCCGCGCCGACGACGGGCAGGCGCTCTACAACCGGATGTTCGGCGCCGACGACAGCCACCTCGACCTGCTGTTCTCCTACGGCCTGGCCGACGCGGCCCTGCTGCGAGACCAACTCCGGTGGGCGGTGACGCACGGTATGGCCGATCGGGTGCGGCTGCTCGCCGGACGCGGCGTCGACGTGACGTCGCCGTTCGACGACGGCGTGACACCGGCCGCGCTGGCGCTGACCACCGGCTACCCGGAGATCGTCGGGGCGCTCGGCGTGCCGGCACCGGCCCTGGCGGCGCCGGACGCGTTCGTCGCGGCGGCGCTGGCCGCCGATCACGCGGCCTGCGCGCGGGTGGCCGCCCGGGTTGTCGCCGACCTGCGCACGGAGCGCCCCGGGTTGGCGGTCTGGGCGGCCGCGCACGGCCGCCCGGGCGCGGTGGCCCTGCTGCTCGACTTCGGGTGGCAGGTCGACGCGATGGGCCGCACCGACGTCCCGCGCGAGGACCCGTGGGAGACCGCGCTGCACGCGGCGGCCGAGACTGGCGACGTGGCGCTGGCCCGCGAGTTGCTGGCCCGCGGCGCCGACTCCGCGATCCGCGACGCCCGCTTCGGCGCGACGCCCGGCGACTGGGCCCGCTACTTCGACCAGCCCGCGGTGGCCGCTCTGCTGACCCCGTCGGACCCGTCCGGGTCTTGAATAAATTTCCTCTTTGTGCTATGATGTCTGGATTGGTGGCTAGCCTTCGGCTCGTGCAAACTTCCGAGACCGCCTTCCTCGCCACCGCCGCCCGCGCCGCCCACCTCCTCGTCGACGGCCCGCCCCGCATCCTCGACGACCACCTCGCCACGGCGCTGCTCGGTCCGCGCGCCGGGGAGTTGCTCGCCTATCACCGCCAGCACGGCGACCACCCGATCCTGGCCGGCGCCCGCGCCCAGACCGTGGTCCGCTCGGCGTTCGCCGAGGCCGCGCTGGCCGAGTTCGTCCACCGTGGACCGTCGCGCTACGTCCTGCTCGGCGCCGGCCTGGACAGTTCCCCCTACCGCCTCGACCTACCCGGCGTGCCGATCGTCGAGATCGACCACCCGGCCACCCAGTCGGCCAAGCGGGCGGCATTGGCGGCGGCCGGCATCGACACGTCCGGCGTCACGTTCGCCCCCGTCGACTTGTCCCTGCCCTCCCAGCGCTCCTTCGTCAGCTGGTTGGGCGTCGTGATGTACCTGTCACCGGCCGAGGTCGAGCGCAAGGTGGCAGACCTCGCGGCCACCCTGGCGCCCGGCTCGGAACTGGTCTTCGACCACGTGCTCCCGCCGCCGCTCCGCGACGCCGCCGGCAACGACTACGCCGCCCAGGTGAGCGCGGTGGCCGCCGCCGGCGGCGAACCCTGGCGCTCGACCTGGTCTCCGACGGACGCGGCGGCGATGCTGTCCCGCCACGGCTGGCAGGTGCTCGCCCAGCCCTCCACCCGCACGGCGGTCCCGGCCGCGATGTGGGAGCGCACGGACGCCCTGCGCCCGCTGGAATTGGCCGCCCTCACCCACGCCCGCCTCGCCGCCTGACCCGTGCGAGGCGCCCGCGCCAGCGGTTCTCCGTGAGCCCCCGGGATCCGCGACCCGGACAGTCATCTGGGCTTCTCCCGGCTCCTCAGATTCAACATTCGCCCGCCTGCTGCGGCTCGAGGCCGATGCGCGGGCAGTGGAGTTTGATCTCAGCTCGGCAGGGAACCCGGGGGCCATGAGGCTGCCAGAACCCAGGGGACCGGTGTCCGCGACGCTGGTCGACGCACTGCGGCGGGCGCCGCACGCTGTGCCGGCAGCCGAGGCGACAGACGACGAAGACCTGCAGCTGGCGCTGTTCATCTGCTACGAGTTGCACTACCGCGGATGGCACCAGGTCGACCCCGCCTGGGAATGGGATCCGTCGTTGCTGGCCCTGCGGGCTGGCCTCGAGCAGCGCTTCGAGACCGGGCTGCGCGACCTCGTCGACGAGCACGAGCCGGTGGCGGTGGCCGAGGTGCCACGGGCGCTGGCGGCGCTGGTGGCCGCCGACGACCGGCCGCCGAACGCGACGGCATCGGGCTATCTGCAGCGGCACGCGACCCGTGAACAGTTCATCGAGTTCGTCGTCCATCGTTCGGTCTACCACCTCAAGGAGGCCGACCCACACACCTGGGGCATCCCTCGGCTGGCCGGGCGGGCGAAGGCAGCGCTCATCGAGATCCAGCTCGACGAGTACGGCGGTGGCCGACCGGAGCGGATGCACGCGGAGCTCTTCCGCTCCATGATGGACAGCATTGGCATCGACAGCACGTACGGCGTCCACGTCGACGCCGTCCCAGCGGTCACACTGGCGACCAGCAACCTCATCTCGCTGTTTGGGCTGCACCGGCGGCTGCGCGGAGCACTCGTCGGCCACCTCGCCGCGTTCGAGATGACCTCGTCGATCCCCAACCGGCGCTACCGCGACGGCCTGCGGCGCCTCGGTGGCGGCCACACCGCGACGCGCTTCTTCGACGAGCATGTCGAAGCCGACGCCGTACACGAGCAGATCGCGGCGGTCGACCTCTGCGGAGGCTTCGTCGCAGCCGAGGAGGACCAGAAAGCGGCCGCCGTCGACGTCCTCTTCGGCGCCGCCTGCTGTCTGGCGGTCGACGCCGCGGCTTCCGACCACATGCTCAACGCCTGGCACGCCGGGCGCAGCTCCTTGCGGACGCCGCGGTGAGCGAGCCGGGTGCGACGGTCACACCGTACGAGGACGGTCCACTGCTGGTGCGCGGCAGCTTCGAGATCGTCACACCGGACGGCGAGCGGATCGAACCCGGCCGCGGCACCGTGGCGCTCTGCCGGTGCGGCAAATCGGCCAGCAAGCCCTTCTGTGACGGCAGCCACAAACTGGTCGGATTCCGGGCACCCACCGCCGAAACCCGTGACTGACACCCACCGTGTCGTTGATCTGCGAGCCGCCCAAGGAAGGTTGGGCCAACCGCCGTGGGTTGGTCCGGCGGTAGCCGGGCACCTCCGGAATATGACCATGACTGAGCGCACGCTGGCCCCAGGACCCGTGCTGACCAGGGCCGATTCCGCGCTGCGAGAGCTGGGCGCAGCGCTGCGGGACGGCGGCTACCGATTCACCACCGTCACCCCGGCCACCCATGAGCGGGTCAACCGTCGGCCGGAGAACGCGTGGGCGAACGATCCGCGCGGCGTCTTCGGCTGGAGCCGGCCATTCACCGATGAGACGCTGTCACCGGAGATCATCACGTTGATGGACGCCGCCGGGATTCGCGAACGGCACCGCGACGGCTGGCGCAGCCTGGTCCGGTTCTCCACCTACGACGACGAGGTATTCGTTCATTCAGCCTTTCCGACCGCCGCAGCCGACGCGGTGTTCCTCGGCCCGGACACCTACCGGATGGCTGACGCCGCTGTCGCGCACGTCGAGGCCTGCCGACGACAGGTGCGGCGGGCCGTCGACATCGGCTGCGGCACGGCCGCGGGCGCCGTCGTGGTTGCCAAACGCCTGCCGGGCGCGGAGATCCTGGCCGTCGACATCAACCCCACCGCCCTGCGGTACGCGCAGGTCAACGCGGCGCTGGCCGGGACCGGCGGCGTCCGAGTCCGTCACAGCAACCTGCTCGACGACGTCGATGGTGACATCGACCTGATGATTTCGAATCCGCCGTTCATGATCGACCCAGCGGGTAGGGCCTATCGGCACGGGGGACCGAACGGTCACGAACTGCCTGTCGCGATCATCGATGTGGCCGCCCGCCGCCTCGCCCCGGGAGGATCTCTCGTCCTGTTCGCCGGCACCGGCGTGGTCGGCGGAGAGCACCTGTTCCGCCGTGCGGCCGCGGCCCGGCTAGCGGGCACCGACCTGAGCTGGACCTACCGGGAAGTGGATCCGGACGTGTACGGCGAAGAGCTCGACGGACCGGCATACGCCCACGCGGAGCGGATCGCCGTTGTCGTGCTCACCGCGACTCGTGCAGGGTGAGCCAGTGGATGTCCTGACGCTCGGAGTGGAAGAGGAGTACCTGCTCCTCGATCCAGTGACCGGACGAAACATGCCGGTGGCCGAGCAGGTCTACGCGGCCCTGTCACCGGACGCCGCGGCGCTGAGCCGGCGGGAGTTCCGGCACAGCATGGTCGAGATGGTCACCCCGGTCTGCGAGACTCTGCCGCAGGTCCGGCGGAACTTGCTCGCGCTGCGCCTGGTCGCCGCGAGGGCCGCCACGACGACCGGCGCCCAGCTGGTCGCGATCGGCGCAACACCGGTCGGCGACACCGACGATGGGTCTCCGACGATCCCCGGTTCCGCCAGATCACCAGCCACTACGGGCCGATCATCGCGCACCCGGCCGTGTGCGGTGCGCACGTCCATGTCGGCGTCCCGAGCCGGGGCCTGGCGATCCAGGTGAGCAACCACCTGCGGTCCTGGTTGCCGGTGGTGCAGGCCATCGCCGTCAACTCGCCCCTACACGCAGGAGTCGACACCGGACACGCCAGCTGGCGCGCGATGCAGCTCGACCGCTGGCCGAGCCTGGGACCCGCGCCCTACTTCCCGTCCACCGAGGACTACGACGGGGCGGTGCGGGCCCTGGTCGACTCCGGGGTCATGCTCGACGAGACCATGGTGCTCTGGCATGCCCGGCCGTCCGCGCGATACCCGACCATCGAGGTGCGGGTGACCGACGTCTGCCCCACGGTCGACGACACGGTGCTGGTCGCCGGCCTCGTCCGCGGGCTCGTAGCCACCGCGATCAACGAGATAACGGCGGGGCGGACCGCGCCGCGGGTCCGCACCCACCTGCTGCGGGCCGCACATTGGAACGCTGCGCACAGCGGCCTCGCCGGCACGCTGACCGACCCACATTCGGGCCGGAGCCGGCCCGCGTTCGACCTCGTGGACGAGCTGCTGGCCACCGTGAGCCCGGCACTTGCCCGCCAGGGCGACCTGACCTCGATACATCGAGGGCTTGAGCGCCTCCGAGAGCGCGGGACCGGTGCAGACCGGCAACGCCGGGTCCAAGCCCGGACCGGCGCCGCCGTCGCCGTCCTCGCCGACCTCGCCCACCAGACCATCGACGGCTAACCGCCGGCGCCGACACCGACGCCCGCCGCGCATTCCCCGGACGGTGACGACACTGGCGAAGGCCTTGTGGCGTGCATCGCGGCCGGGGCTAGGCCACCCGCTCGTCGCGGACGCGGAGCACTTCCGGCAGGTGGGCGGCGCTCCAGGCGCAGATGGCGGCCAGCGGTTCCAGGAGGGTGTGGCCGAGCGGGGTCAGGGCGTATTCGACGCGGGGCGGGATCTCCGCGTACGCCGTGCGGGTGATCAGGCCGTCGCGCTCCATCGACCGGAGCGACTCGGTCAGCACCTTGGCCGTGACGCCGCGCAGCGGGATCGCCAGTTCGCCGAAGCGGCGCGGTCCGTCGCGGAGGCACACGATGATCTTCATCGTCCACTTGTCACCGATGCGGATCAGGGGGCGGTCGGTGCCGCAGCCGCTGAACAGGTCCGGGTCGAGTGCGGTGGTCACGCACCCAACCGTAGTCAGTTTCGTTGCGGTAACCGGCACACCGGGGGCTACCGTCCGCGGCATGAGCAGCATCATCGTTTTCGGGGCCGGCGGCCGTGCCGGCCGGCGGGTGGTCGCCGAGGCCCGCCGCCGGGGTCACCGGGTCACCGCCGTCGTCCGCACCCGTCACAGCGACCTCGACGGCACCGTGGTGTCCGGCGACGTCACCGACGGCGCGAGCGTGGCCGCACTCGCCGCCGGCCACGACGCGGCGGTCAACGCGGCGGCCCGCCTCGACGTGCCGGCCGGCGAGTTCTTCGCCGCGGCGGCCCGGGCCCTCACCAGCGGCCTGGCCGCGGCCGGCGTGCCACGCCTCGTGGGGATCGGCATCGGCACGACGCTGGAGGTCGCGCCCGGCGTGCCGCTACACGACTCGCCCGAGTTCCCGGCCGAGCACCGCGCGTTCTCGCTCGGCCACGCGGCCCAGGTGGAGGTCCTGCGGGCGGCCGACCTCGACTGGGTGCTGCTCGTGCCGCCGCCCACCCTGCTCGACGACACGACCGGCGGCACCGGCACCTACCGGACCGGCGCCGGCCAGGTCCTGCCAGCCGGCACGACGCTGTTCCCGTACGCGGATCTCGCGGTCGCCGTGGTCGACGAGATCGACCGCCCGCGCCACCACCGCACGATCGTCGCCGTCGGGCCCGCTTAGCCAGGCGGGCGGGTGGCGAGCCGTTCGCGCTGCGGCAGCACCGTGTATTTCGGGTCTTCGGCCGACGCCTTGCCCGCCTCGAAGACGCCGTAGCGGGTGGCGACCGAGCCGGCCAACAGCGCCGCTCCGGAAAGCGCCGACACCACCCGGTTGCGGCCGCCGAACAGCGCACCGGCCGCGCCGGCCGCGGTCAGCAACCGAGCCGCGCGCAGCAACCTGCCGGCCCGGCCCTGCCGGAACGGCTCGCTGAGCAGGCCCATCCGGTGCTCGACGCCGTGCGTCGCGGTCAGTTCCAGGGCCGCGCCGGCCACCGCCAGCGTGCGCGCCGGGCCGGCCTGGGCGATCGGGGCGCCGATCAGGCCCGCCGCACCGCCGCTGGCCAGCGCGCTGCCGGCGAAGACGAACGGCAGCCGGGGGTAGGCCTCGTGCCAGGCCGGCGTCGCCGTGTCAGACAGCAGCACCGCCGTGTAGGTGGCCAGTGCGGGCGCGGCGGCGGCCGCCGCCAGCCCACCGGCCCGGCCGGCGGCCGGCAGCGCGCGGGCGGCGAGGCCGACCACGCCGTCGCGGGGTAGCCAGGGCGCCGCCTCGGCGACGGCGGCGACGCCGGCCGCGGCGCCGAACGCGCTGAACACCCAGGTGCCCACCGACATCGGCGAGGTCGGTTTGGCGACCCGGAGCATGTGGTGGAAGCGGGACGGCCGGCCCAGGTCGTTGATCAGGAAGTAGCCGCTCGCGCCGATCGCGGCCAAGGCGGTGAGCCGGCCGGTCGTGCGCAGTGCCGGGCGCCCGGTCAGGTCGGCCCCGGCGGCGACGAGCGCGGCACCGGCCGCCAGCCCGCCGGTGAACAGGTAGGCGGCGACGTCGTGGCGCCACACCGGGGTCTTGACGACCTGCCGGCCGTAGTAGGACCGGAACTCGGCCGGCGGCACCATCACGCGGTCGCCCTTGCCGCTGCGGCGCTCACCCTGGCTCACGGGCGCCGCCCGAGGAATGCCACGACCGCCGCGGCGGCCATCGTCAAAGCTGCCACGCCCGCATGCTTCCACATGGACGGCAGGTCACGCGTGGTGACCACGGGATCCGGCGGCAATCCGTAGACCTCGGGTTCGTCGAGCAACAGGAAGAACGCGCCGTCGCCGCCGACACCGTCGGCGGGGTCGTGCCCGTAGAGCTTGGCTTCGGGTACGCCCCGCTGGTGCAGCACCTCGACCCGCTTGGCGGCCCGGTCGCGCAGTTCGTCGAGTTCGCCGTACTGGATGGACTGGGTCGGGCAGGCCTGTGCGCAGGCCGGCGTCATGCCCTCGCCGATCCGGTCGTAGCAGAGCGTGCACTTCCACGCCCGGCCGTCGTCCTTGCGCTGGTCGATCACGCCGTAGGGGCAGGCCGGGATGCAGTAGCCGCAGCCGTTGCAGATGTCTTCCTGGACGACGACGGTGCCGAACTCGGTGCGGAACAGCGCGCCGGTGGGGCATACGTCGAGGCAGGCCGCGTGGGTGCAGTGCTTGCACACGTTCGACATCATCAGCCAGCGCAGGTCGCGGTCTTCGCGCCCGGTCGCGCCCGGCAGCGTCGACGACGGCATGCCGAGGAACTGGGTCGAGACGGTCCGCTCGGCCTCGCGGAGCACGTCCATCGACGCCTCGCTTGGCGACTCCTGCTCGATGAACGCGACGTGCCGCCAGGTGTTGGCGGACAGGCCACCGGTGTTGTCGTAGGACATCCCGAGAAGGTTGAAACCGTCGTCGGGTATGCCGTTCCACTCCTTGCAGGCCACCTCGCAGGCCTTGCACCCGATGCAGACGCTGGTGTCGGTGAAGAAGCCCATCCGCGGCGGCGCGTCGACATAACCCGCGTCCGGCGCCGGGTCGATCGGGCCGAAGTAGCTGTTGGGACCCGTCATCATTCCGCCGTCCCAGGTGTCTCGAGCGGCGCGTAGTGCGAGGCGTCCAGCCCCGCCCGACGCAGGTAGCCGGCGATGTAGTTGAGCAGGGCCGGACCGGTCGGGCGCCGGCCCGGCCGGATGTCGCAGGTGCCGACCTTACTTTCCTGGATCAGCACGTTGGGGTCGAGCGTGATGCCGAACAGGTCGTTGGCCGAGTCGCCGGTGGTCAGGCCCGAGCCACCCCAGTGGTAGGGCAGCCAGACCTGGTGGATCACCCGACCGTCGATCCGCAGCGGGCGCAGCCGGGCGGTGACCAGCACCCGGGCCTCGACGGCGGCGCGGCCGGTGACCACGTGGGCCCAGCCCATGTGCTCCAGGCCGCGCTCTTTCGCCAGGGCCGGCGAGACCTCGACGAACATGGCCGGCTGGAGTTCCGAGAGGTAGGCCAGTTGCCGGCTCATCCCGCCCGCGGTGTGGTGCTCGGTGAGCCGGCTGGTGGTGAAGACGAACGGGAACACCTCGGAGTGCGGCTCGGGCGGCGCCGGGTTGAGTTGGTTGTCGGGACGGTCGTACACCTTGCGGGTGGGGTTGGCCTGTTGGCCGTAGAGCGGGTTGCGCAGCGGCGACTCGGCCGGCTCGTAGTGGGTCGGCAGCGGCCCGTCGATCAGGCCGGCCGGCGCGAACAGCCAGCCCTTGCCGTCGCCCTGCATGATGAACGGGTCGTCGCCGGCGAGCCCGGCCACGCCGGTGGTGCCGCGCCGCGCCCGGTAGGACGGGTCCTTCTTCTTCTCGAAGTCGGGGACGTCGTGGCCGGTCCACTCGCGCTTCTCCGGGTCCCACCAGACGTAGGCCTTCCGCTCGCTCCACGGCACACCCTGCGGGTCGGCCGAGGCACGGTTGTAGAGGATGCGCCGGTTGGCCGGCCAGACCCAGCCCCATTCGGGCGCCACCCAGCTCTGCTCCTGGCCGGGCTTGCGCCGGGCGGCCTGGTTGACGCCGTCGGCGAACACTCCACTGTAGATCCAGCAGCCGCAGGCGGTGGAGCCGTCGTCCTTGAGCGCGGTGAAGCCGGATACCGGGTCGCCGGTGGCCACCACATACCCGTTGATCTCCTTGAGCACCGCCTCGGCGCTGGGCTCGTCGTGCCGGCCCTGGGTCGGATAGCTCCAGGCCAGGTCGAGGACCGGGCGGTCACGCTCCAGTGTGGACGTCGCCAGCCGTTCGCGGACCAGCCGGCCCAGGTGGTAGAAGAACCACAGCTCCGACCGGCAGTCCTGCGGCGGGTCGAGCGCCTTCTCGCGCCACTGCAACATCCGCTGGGTCTGGGTGAACGTGCCTTCCTTCTCCACATGGGACGCCGCCGGCAGGAAGAACACCTCGGTGCGGCATTCCTCCGTCACGATCTCGCCGGTCTCGATCTCCGGCGAGTCCTTCCAGAACGTCGCACTCTCGATCATGTAGAGGTCGCGGACCACCAGCCAGTCGAGGTTGGCCATCCCGAGCCGCTGCGCCCGGCCGTGCGCCGAGCCGACCGCCGGGTTCTGGCCGAGCAGGAAGTAGCCCTTGACCTTCCCGTCGATCATGTTGAGCACCTGCTGGTAGGTGCCGTGGTCGCCGGTCATCCGGGGCAGGTAGCCGTACCCGAAGTTGTTGTCGGCCCGGGCGTTGTCGCCGAAGTAGGCCTTGAGCAGGCTCACCGCGTAGCTGCGGGCGCCGGACCAGAAGCCCTTCTGACCCGGGTGCCTGATCGCGTCGACCCACAGGTCGAAGGTCTCGTGCTCCTTGAAGTGCGGCATCGGCAGATAGCCCGGCAGCAGGTTGAACAGCGTCGGGATGTCGGTGGAGCCCTGAATGCTGGCGTGCCCGCGCAGCGCCATGATGCCGCCGCCGGGCCGGCCCATGTTGCCCAGCAGGAGTTGGATGATCGCGCCGGTGCGGATGTATTGCACGCCGACGCTGTGCTGGGTCCAGCCGACCGAGTAGACCAGCGCGGTGGTGCGGTCGCGGCCGGAGTTGCGGGTCCACGCCTCGCAGACCTTCTGGAACTGCTCCGGGGGTACGCCGCAGACGCGCTCGACCACCTCGGGCGTGTAGCGGGCATAGTGCTTTTTCAGGATCTGGTAGACGCAGCGCGGGTCCTGCAGGGTCTCGTCGCGCTCCGCGATGTTGCTCACGGGGGCACCGTGCGACTCGTGCCGCAGGCCGGCGCCGGTCTCGCGCTGGGTGTGCATCTCACCGTGGGTCGGCACGCGGGTGTCGTGACCCTGGTACTGCCAGCTCTGCGGGTCGTAGGTGCCGGTCTCCTCGTGGTAGCCGGAGAACAGCCCGTCGAGGTCCTCGGTGTCCTGGAAGTCCTCGCGCACGATGGTCGCCGCGTTGGTGTAGGCGACCACGTACTCCCGGAAGTCGAGTTCGTTCTGCAGGATGTAGTTGATCACCCCGCCGAGGAACGCGATGTCGGAGCCGGCCCGCAGCGGCACGAACTGGTCAGCCAGCGCGCTGGTCCGGGTGAACCGCGGGTCGACATGGATCACCGTCGCACCGCGCTTCTTCGCCTCCATCACCCACTGGAACCCGACCGGGTGTGCCTCGGCCATGTTGGAACCTTGGATGACGATGCAGTCGGCGTTCGCCAGGTCCTGCTGGAACCCGGTGGCCCCGCCACGGCCGAAGCTGGTCCCCAGACCGGGGACGGTGGAGGAGTGTCAAATACGCGCCTGGTTCTCGATCTGGATCGCGCCCATCGCGGTGAACAACTTCTTGATCAGATAGTTCTCTTCGTTGTCCAGCGTGGCGCCACCCAGGCTCGAGATGCCCAGGGTCCGGTTGAGCGGCCGGCCGTCGTCGCTCTTGTCCTCCCAGGTGTCGGCGCGCGCCTTGACCACCCGGTCGGCGATCATCTCCATCGCCGTGTCGAGGTCGAGTTCCTCCCAGTCCTTGCCGTAGGGCCGGCGGTAGAGCACCGTGCGGACCCGCCGGTCGCTGGTCACCAGGCTCTTGCTGGCCGAGCCCTTGGGGCAGAGCCGGCCGCGCGAGATCGGGCTGTCCGGGTCACCCTCGATCTGGGTGACCTGGCCGTCCTTGACGAACACGCGCTGTCCACACCCGACGGCGCAGTAGGGACAGACGGACTTGGCCACGGAGTCGGCCTCGGCGGTGCGCGGCGCGAGCGACTCGGTGCGCGCGGAACGGGCGGCCTGCCCGCGCCCGAGCGGGTCAGTGCCGGTGAGCTGCCGGTAGACCGGCCACCCCTCGATCCACGTCCGCACACCCACCCATCCACCCTAGATCAGCCCACCCCACCGCGCATGGCATGTGCCCGGCCGGGGTTTGTGACACAACCAAGACATGTTCCGGACGAGATCCGGATGCCGGATGGCCACCATGGTCGGTGTGCAGACCTCTATCGACGCCAGCCGCCGGGCTCTCGCCGCCGCCGCGGCCTGCGCTGTCGGGTTCGGGGCGACCTGGTTGCTGTTCGTGCGGACCTCGGCCGGGCAGTGGCTCGACGGCGAGCTGCTGCCCCGGGCCGAGCGCGGCGGCTACGCGCAGCCGACCGTGCTGCTCGAGCCGGCCCAACTGGTGCTCAACCGGTTCGGCAACCCGCTGCTGATCGGCCTCACGGTGCTCGGGCTCGTGCTCGGTGGCCTGCTCACACACCGGGTGCGTGCGGCGGTCGCGGCGCTGGCACTTTTCGGGGGCGCGGTCGGCGTCGCCGGGCTCGCCAAGCAAGTGATCATCCGGCCGGAGCTCGGCGTCGTCGGTTCGTCGACGCACAACAGCTTCCCCAGCGGACACGTGACCGCCGCGATCGCCCTGTTGTTGGCGTTCCTGCTGGTCGTGCCGGCGCGGGTGCGCTGGGTGGTGGCGGTGCCCGGCACCACGGGGGTGTCGGTCGTCGCCGCGGCCACGATGATCGTGGGCTGGCACCGGTTCAGCGACGTGGTCGGCAGCCTGCTGCTGGCGGGTGCGGTGTTCTTCCTGGCCGCCGCCGGCCTGGCCCGCTGGCCCGACAAGCACGGCGAGCCGGACCCCGACCACTCGTCCGGCACCGGGCTGCTCGCCCTCGCCTGCGGCGCGACGCTGCTGATGATGGTCCTGCTCGCCTTCGCCACGGACGCCGGCGTGCCGCTGCTCGCGGCCACCGCGGCCGTCAGCGTCCTCGCGATGCTGCTCGTCGGGGCGGCGATCCACCTCACCCGACCGGTCGACCCGGCCACAGGCCTGGAGAACACAGAGCCGCCCAGGGCGTACGTACACCCTGGGCGGCTCTGATCTTCTGTTGGGTTATGCGGCGCTGAGTAGCTCGCGCTCGTCGGCCGGGCGCAGGGCCAGGGCCAGCACGTCACTCACGTCACCGAGCACGTGGATGGTCAGGGCGTCGCGCACCTCCTGCGGCAGGTCGTCGAGGTCCGGCTCGTTGCGGGCCGGGACGATGACCTCGGTCAGGCCTGCCCGGTGTGCCGCCAGCAGCTTCTGCTTGACGCCGCCGATCGGCAGGACCCGGCCGGAGAGGGTGACCTCGCCGGTCATTCCGAACTCCGGGCGGACCGGGCGACCGGTCGCCAGCGACGCCAGGGCGGTGACCATCGTGATGCCCGCGGACGGGCCGTCCTTCGGCACCGCGCCGGCCGGCACGTGCAGGTGGATCCGCTTGCCGGCGAGCTGGTTGGGGTCGATGCCCAGCCGCTTGCCGTTGGAGCGCAGGTAGGACAGGGCGATGTGGGCCGACTCCTTCATGACGTCGCCGAGCTGACCGGTCAGGGTCAGGCCGGGCTCGCCCTCCATCGAGGTCGCCTCGATGAACAGCACGTCACCACCGGCGCCGGTGACCGCGAGACCGGTCGCCACGCCCGGGGTCGCCGTGCGCTCCGCCGACTCCGGCGTGAACCGGGGCCGACCGAGGTAGGTCTTCAGCTCGTCGACGTCGATGTTCACCTGAGCCGGCGCGGTGGCCAGCGAGACCGCGACCTTGCGCAGGATCTTGGCGAACGCGCGCTCGAGCTGCCGGACGCCGGCCTCGCGGGTGTGCTCGGCGGCGATCGCACCGATGGCGGCGTCGGTGATCGACACCTCGTCGGCGGTCAGGCCGGCGCGCTCCACCTGGCGCGGCCACAAGTGGTCGCGGCCGATGGCCACCTTCTCCTCCTCGGTGTAGCCGTCGAGCGTCACGAGCTCCATCCGGTCCAGCAGCGGGCCGGGGATGTTCTCGACGACGTTGGCGGTCGCGAGGAACAGCACGTCCGAGAGGTCGAGGTCGACCTCCAGGTAGTGGTCGCGGAAGGTGTGGTTCTGCGCGGGGTCGAGGACCTCGAGCAGCGCCGCGGCCGGGTCACCGGAGTAACCCACAGCGATCTTGTCGACCTCGTCGAGCAGGACGACCGGGTTCATCGAACCGGCCTCCTTCAGCGCCCGGACGATCCGGCCCGGAGCCGCACCGACGTAGGTGCGCCGGTGGCCACGGATCTCGGCCTCGTCCCGGATGCCGCCGAGGCTGACCCGGACGAACTTGCGGCCCAGGGCCCGCGCCACGGACTCGCCGAGGCTGGTCTTGCCGACGCCGGGAGGCCCGCCGAGGGCGAGCACCGCGCCGGAGCCACGTCCGCCGACGACCTGCAGGTTGCGCTCGGCACGCCGGTTGCGGACCGCGAGGTACTCCAGGATGCGGTCCTTCACGTCGGCCAGCCCGGCGTGGTCGGTGTCGAGCACCGCGCGCGCCGCGACCAGGTCGGTGTTGTCGTCGGTCGTCGTCGACCAGGGCATTTCGAGTACGGTGTCCAGCCAGGTCCGGATCCAACCGGATTCGGGCGACTGGTCACTGGCCCGTTCGAGCCGGCCGACCTCGCGCATCGCGGCCTCGCGGACCTTCTCGGGAAGGTCGGCGGCCTCGACGCGGGACCGGTAGTCGGCCGAGCCGTCGGGCTCGTCCTCCCCCAGCTCCTTGCGGATCGCGGCGAGCTGCTGGCGGAGCAGGAACTCGCGCTGCGACTTCTCCAGGCCCTCGCGGACGTCGTTGGTGATCCGCTCGGTGACCTCCTGCTCGGCCAGGTAGTCACGCACCCAGCCGACCAGCAGCTCGAGCCGCGCGGTGACGTCCTCGGCGCCGAGGAGCTCGATCTTCTGCTCCAGGGTGAGCCAGGGTGCGTAGCCGGCCGAGTCGGCTAGTTCGGACAAATCGGTCATACGCTCGACCGCGTCGATGACCTGCCAGGCACCGCGCTGCTGCAGCACGGACTTGACCAGGGCCTTGTATTCACTCGCCAGCTCACGGGCCTTGCCCGCGGGCGGCGTCTCGGTCAGTTCGGTGGCCTCGACCCAGAGGGCGGCACCGGGACCGGGCACGCCGGAGCCGATCTTCGCCCGGGACAGACCACGGATGACCGCGGCGGGCTCGCCGCTGGGCAGGCGGCCCACCTTCTCGATCAGCGCGATGACGCCGACCGATCCGTACTCGCCGTCGACCCGGGGCACGGCAAGCACGCGGTTGTCGCCGGAGGCGCGTGCGGCGTCGACGGCGGCCTGAGTGTTGTTATCGAGGGTGACCGGGATGGTCATGCCAGGCAGCAGCACGGCATCGGTCAACGGCAGGACGGGTAGAGTTGCCATGTACGTACTCAAGTAACAAAGCATGCACTCTGTTCCCGAGCCGCATTGTGACCCAGGCCACAGCTCGATCAGGCCGCTGACCAGCCGATCCACCGGATGATCTCGACGGCGAGCACGACTCCGCGCAGCTCGAAGGCCGGGTAGCGGTCGCTCAGCAGACCGGCGGCGCGGGTGGCCTCGGGCGAGTCCGGCAGGATCCGGCCGGTGCCGTCGGCCCGCACCCACCACAGCCGCGACCAGTCGTCGTCGTAGTGGTCGACCAGCAGCGAGACCCGGGGGTTGGCCGCGATGTTGGCCAGCCGGCGCAACGCCGTCGTGCGCTTCGGCTTGGCATCGACGGCGGTGTAGACCACGTCGCCCGCGACCGCGAACGTCACCGGGACCAGGTGGGGCTGGCCGGCGGCGTCCGCGGTCGCCAGGCGGGCGACCCGGGCCGCCGCGAAGCGGGCGCGGGCCTCGGCGGGGGTCACTCCGGGTTGTATTCCGCGATCGCCGCCTCCCACTGGTCGAACGCCCGCTCGACCCGGGAGCGCGGGCCGGACGGGAACCAGCGGGCCACCCTGCGGACGCCGGCGTCGCGCAGTTGCTCGAAGATCTTGGGGTCGGCCGGGACGCTCATCACCTGGACCTCGACCGGGCGGTCGGCGCGGGCGCGCAACTCGGCGATGCGGTCGAGGATGCCGTCGTGGTAGTTGGGGAACCACACGTCGCCGAATGCCAGCACCCGGTCGAGAACCGTCGGGCCGGTGCCGCCGACCAGGATCGGGGGGTAGGGCTTCTGGGCCGGCTTCGGCCACGACCAGATGTTCTCGAAGGTGACGTAGCGGCCGGCGTAACTCGCCTCGTCGTTGGTCCAGATCGCCTGCATCGCCTCGACGCGCTCCTGGAGGATCCGCATGCGCACCCGCGGGTCCGTGCCGTGGTTGCGCATCTCGGTGCGGTTCCAGCCGGCGCCGACGCCGAACTCGAGGCGGCCGCCGGAGAGGTGGTCGACGCTGGCGACCGCCTTGGCGGTGGTGATCGGGTCGCGCTCGATGACCAGGCAGATGCCGCTGGCGACGCGCAGGCGGCTGGTCGCGGCGGCCGCGGCGGTCAGCGCGACGAACAGGTCGTAGGTCTTCCAGTACTTGTTGGGCAGCGGCTGGCCGGGAAAGCGGTCGGTCTCGGCCGCCGGGATGTGCGTGTGCTCGGCGAAGTAGATCGCGTCCGCGCCGCGTTCCTCGGCCAGGCGGGCGACCTCACCGGGCTTCATGCCGTCGTACGTGGGGAAGTAACCGATTCCGAACTCCATATGAATGGTCTACCACGGGCTCGCTGAAAGTATCTTTCAGCCTCAACCGAGAGATCGGCAACTGTCGACATAGACAGGCTTCACGGTATAGCGTGCGCCTCACCTGCCCCACCCGTGCCGACCGAAGGAGTGCCGTGACCCTCTTTCCACCTCGCCGGCTGCGCCGGCGGGCGCTGCTCGGCCTGCCGGCCCTGGCCGCCGCAGCCGTGACCGTCGCCGCCCGCCCGGCCGCCGCCGCGGCCGCGCCCGCCGCCCGCGCGACCGCGCCCGAGTGCGTCGCCGACCTGATCGCCGCCGAGCCCAGCCTGGCCCGGGGTGCCTGATGGCGACGGTTCCCTGGCTCCTCGACGTGTTGCGCAACGCCGGTGTGCAGGTTGTCACCGAAGGCGACTGGGTCAACCGGCTGCGACCCGGCTCGTTCGACCCGATCGGCGTGCTGTGGCACCACACCGCGGCCACCTCCAGCGCGAGCAACCCGCACCCGGCGCTCAACGTGTGCATCAACGGCCGCCCCGACCTGGCCGGGCCGCTCTGCCACGCGCTGGTCGACTACAACGGCGTCTTCCACCTGATCTCCGCCGGCCGGGCCAACCACGCCGGGGTCAGCCGCGGCAGCGGGCCGATCCCCGCCGGCGACGGCAACACCCTGATGATCGGGTGGGAGATCGACTACAACGGGGTCAACCAGGAGATGACGGCGGCGCAGTACAACGCCTCGATCGCCGCCACCGCCGCGGTGCTGACCCGGCTCGGCCGCGACTCCAGCTACGCCCGCGGCCACCGGGAGACCAGCACCACCGGCAAGATCGACCCGTCGTTCATCGACCTCGACGTGATGCGGGCCGACGTGGCCGCCAAGATGTCCGGCGGGGGCGGGACCTGGTCGTCCATCGTCGACAACACCACGGCCGGCCGGTTCACGGCGAGCGCCAACTGGGGCACCTCGTCCTACTCGACGCAGCGCTACGGCACCGACTACCGGTTCGCCGACCCGGTCGCGGCCAGCGACCCGGCCTGGTACAAGTTCGCCGTGCCGACCGCCGGGTCCTACCGGGTCGACGTCTGGTACGCCGCCAACGCCGGCTACAACAGCGCCGCGCCCTACATCGTCGCGACCACGAGCGGCAACCAGACGGTCAACGTCGACCAGCGTACGGGCGGCGGCGCCTGGCGCTCGATCGGCACGTTCAGCCTGCCGGCCGGCGACGCCAACCGGGTCGCGGTCAGCCGCTGGACCTCCGGCACCGGCCTGGTGATCGCCGACGCCGTTCGCCTCACCCGACTCTGAGCAGCTATGTTTACGCGATGAGCGACCGGATCCGAGTCGAGTCACTCATCGACGCGCGAATCCGTGCGGCCCGGGAGAACGGCGAGTTCGACGATCTCCCGGGCGCCGGCAAGCCGCTGCCCGGCCACGCCGAGCCCTACGACGAGCAGTGGTGGCTCAAGGAGTACGCCCGCCGCGAGGGCTTCTCCGGCGCCGGCCTGCTGCCGCCCTCGGTGCAACTCGCCCGCCAGGTCGAACGCCTTCCCGACGAGGTCCGCCGGCTGCCCTCGGAGCAGCGGGTCCGCGAGACCGTCGCCGACCTCAACCGGGAGATCCTCGACTACCAGATCCACCCGTCGCAGCCGTTCGTCCCGATCAGGAGGGTCGACGTCGAGGCGATGGTGACGCTCTGGCGCGAGGCCCTGGAGGCCCGCTGGGCGGCGGCCCGCCAGCCGGCACCGCCAAACCCGCCGGCGGCGGCCCGTCCGCGCCGCCGCTGGTTCCGGCGCGACCGGTCAGAGACCCCAGACCACCCGTAGCCAGTCGTCATAGGCCGCGCTGCCCGGCGGCCACGACAGGGCCAGCGCCCACTGCGCCAGGGCCACCGCGCCGAGGAACGTCGCCAGCCGGCGGCTGGGCGAGCGCGGCACGGCGACCAGGGCGACGACCGTCAGCAGCAGGTACGCGGTCACCGGCGACGCCGGCAACCCCAGCGACACCCCGAGCACCGGCACCAGGTAGCCGGCCAGGGCGCGCGGACGGCGTACCGCGAAGAGAACCGCCACCGCGACGTAGAGCGGGGCGTGCGCGACCGCCAGCAACGCGCCCCCGAACGCGGGCGCGACCGCCGGGTCGAAGCCGAGGTCGGTGACGCGCCAGTCCAGGAACGCCCAGCCGGCCAGCGTGGCCAGCGCGGGGAAGGCCACGACGGCCCAGGTGGCCGGCTCGGCCCGGCCGCGCTCGGCGGCCACGAACGGTGCCACCAGGCCCAGCGCGACCGCGTAGCCGACGGCCACCGGCGAGCACAGGACGGCGCCGGCGAGCAGCAGGCCGGCGCGGAAGGCGCCCTCGGTCTGGCCCGCGACCGCGAACTGGACGAACGCCTCCAGCGCGAGCGCCAGGAACGCCACCGTGAGGATCCCGGTCAGGTCCGCCGACCCGGCGAACGCCATCGCCGGCACGAGGAGCGGCACCGCGATCCGGACCGGCACCTCCCAGCGGATCAGCCGCTCCGCCAGCGCGGCCAGCAGAGCCCCGGTGGCCAGGCAGCAGGCCAGGGTGCCGGCGGGCAGCAGGGCGGGCAGGCCGGCGGCCCGGGCGTCGAACCCCCGGGCCGAGGCGAACAGCGCCAGGCCCGCGAACGGCAGGGCCAGGCCGATGCGGAGCAGCCACCGCGCACCGACGCTACGGGGCCAGCGCTCTTCAGCCCAGGTCCACCGCTGCCACCGACCGGTCACCACTGTGGACTGTGCGACTGCCATGCGGGCTCTCCCGGTCGTGCGGACGGACGAGCGACTGCCAGAGCGCCCGGTAGGTGGCGGCGACACGGCGCGGCGAGGGGAACGCGGTCAGCACCGCCCGCGGCACCAGCCGGTAGCGGCGGCGGCGGAACGCGCGCATCATCGCCGCGTAGACGGTCAGCGCGGCGCCGCCCAGCAGGCTGAGCAGTGCGGTGCCGAGCGCCCAGCCCGGCAGCACCCGGTCGAGCAGGTCGCGCGGCAGCGACACGGCCGCGGCGAACACGAGGTAGAGGACGGGGCTGGCCAGCACCGTCGCCGGCCCGCCGCCGGCGCGCAGCAGGAGGCCCAGCGCCCGCTTGACGCCGACAGCCCGGAAAAGACCGCGTGGCAGCGTCACGCCGTCGGCCGCCGGCCGGAACGTGGTGCTGTCGAGCGTGTCGACCCGGCAGCCCGCGGCCGCGACCCGGGCGTCCAGGCCGGCGTCCCACCCGCCCAGCCGGCGCAGCGCGTCGGTGCGGAAATGGCTGGAGGTCGCCCGTACCGGGGCCGGGTCGACCTGCACGCCGACCGTGGCCGGGCCGGCCCGGTGCAACGCGGCGGCCGCGTGCCGGAGTTGGTCCGGCTCGGGTCGGTCCGCCGGCCCGTAGGCGACCACCTGGGCGCCGCGCGCGAACGACAGCCCGATCGGCGTCGCCGCCACGCCGGCCGGCACCAGCACGAACCTGGTCGTCGGGGGCGGCTCGGCGGCGTGGGCGGCGTCGATGGTCTTCACGTCGTCCTCCGGCAGCAGCAGGATGATCTCCAGCTTCGCGGCCGGGTAGTCGAGCGCACCGAGGTTGGCGACCAGGCCGGGCAGCGCGGCGGCGGCGTCCCGGAGCGGAACCAGCACGGTGTACGTGGGCAGGTCGCGCTCGTCGAGCCCGTCCGTGACCGGTTCGCGCGAGCCGCGCAGCGCGGCGACGAAGCCGAACCCGGCGTGGAGCAGGTAGCCCGCACCGGCCAGCAGCGCCAGCGCGGCGATCGTCGGCCCGGTGGCGAAGACCAGGGCCAGCAGCACGACCCCGGCGACCAGCCAGCCACGATTGAACCCGCGCGCCCCCCGCAGCGCCGGTTCCGGGGCCGGGGCCTCGGCGCGGTAGGCCCGCTGGATCGCCTCGTCGAGGTCCCAGTCGGTGGTGACACCGACGCAAACGGGCGCGCCGACGGCGGCCTCGATCAGCGCGACCCGTTCCGGCGTCGGCTCCTCGGCGGTGGCCACCAGCACGTAGCCCTCGTCGTCATGGTGCAGCGGCAGCCAGGCCTCGCGGAACAGGGTGGCCGGGTCGTGCCGGGCGAACTCCGGGTCGAGCCACTCGGTGCTCACGTCGAGGTAGCCGCAGTTCCACGCGGCGGCCAGGGTCCGGAAGAGATCGCGCCGGGCCAGCACGCCACTGGCCACCAGGACCGAACCGAGCGGTGCGCCGGACCGGTCGGCTTCGGCCTGCGCGAGTTGCCCGGGGGTGACCAGGCCGGCGTCGAGCAGCAGCGGCCCCAGCGACTCCGGATGCACCATGGCCCGATGCTCCCCCATCGCCGCCCGTTTTGCCCGGTTGGCGCGCCCCGGCGTGTCTAGATCGCCGAGGGCGTCGCCTGCGAGACTGCATTCGTGAGTACGCCCAAATGGTCAGCCCGCCAGCCCATGCTGGGTTGGAGCGCACCGGCGATCCGCCGGGCCGCCGCGGTGCTCGCGCTGTGGGTGATCGTCTCCGGCGGCCTGACTGCGGCGACCGTCAACTGGGAGCTCGCGGTGATAGCCGGCTGGGACGCCGCGGCGCTGGTGTTCCTCGGTTCGGTGTGGCCGCTCTTCCTGCGCGCCGACGGCGAGAAGACCGAGCGGGTGGCCTCCCGCGAAGACCAGACCCACGGCTCGGCCACCGCCCTGCTGGCCGCCGCCTGCCTGGTCAGCCTGCTCGGGGTGGCGTTCGCGCTGGGCCGGGCGGCCAGCGAGCACGGCACCGACCGCGGCGTGCTGATCGGCGTCGCCGTGCTCACGGTGGCCAGCGCGTGGGTCACCATGAACACCGTCTACACGTTGCGCTACGCGAAGCTCGACTACCAGAGCACCGGCGCCCGCATCGACTTCGGCGACGCGGCCAAGCCGACCTACCGCGACTTCGCCTACCTGGCGTTCACGATCGGCATGACCTACCAGGTCTCCGACACGACCCTGCGCAGCGCGCCGATCCGCCGCACGGTGCTCGCGCACGCCCTGCTGTCCTACGTCTTCGGCGTCGCGATCGTCGCGGGCGCCATCAACCTGCTGGCCGGCCTGGTCAACAACTGAGCGCGAGCAGGTGCTGCAGCCGCAGGCCGTGTTCGACGTCGAGGTGGTGCGGCGTGCCGGTGCGCACGGCCCGCGCGAACTCGGCGCGCAGCACCGGCCAACACTCGGCGTGGTCGATCGTGCCGAAGTCGATCTCCAGTACGCCCGCCGGGCCGTAGAGTTCGACGCCCGCCCGCGACCGCGGCAGGCCGACCGCACCGGAGAGCGACAGTTGGCTGACCGCGCCGCCCCGGTGCACGCAGGTCAGCTCCAGCCAGCCGGTCGGGTCGCCGTGCCGGTCGATCGACCCGATCGGGCCGAGCGCGGCCTCGGCCAGGTCGAGCAGGTGCGGGCCGAGGTCGAGCAGGGCGCCGTGGTCGAGCCGCCAGCCGGTGGCGAACGGGCCGTCGAGGAACCCGCCGTGCAGGTAGCGGGCCCGGCCGCCGGTGGCCGCGAACCCGGCCGCGTCGGCCAGGAAGGCCCGGGTCGCCGGGTGATAGCGCTTGGTCAGCACGATCTGGCTCACCACGCCGTGCTTGCGGACGGCCGCCGCGACCCGCTCGGCCGCGTCGACCGTGAGGGCCACCGGCTTGTCGAGCAGCAGGGCGCGCCCGGCCGCCGCGGCCCGGACGGCGAGGTCGGCCTGGATATCGGGCGGCACCGCGAACGCGACCGCCTCGCAGCGCTCCAGCAGGTCGTCGAACCTCGCGACCGCCGACGTGCCGAGTCGGGCGGCCAGGGAAACGGCCGCCTCCGGACGCCGCGCCCAGACGCCGACCAGCGTGGTCTCCGGCCCGGCGGCGAACGTCGGCCCGTGCATCACCGATGCCCAGTGCCCGGCGCCGACGAGGCCGACCCGGACCGGCGATTCCCCCACAAGCGACATTGCACCACGCCGCGGTCAGAGCACCTTGTGGGCGCGCAGGATCGGGTCGTCGGCGATCGGCAGCGTCGGGGTGCGGCCCGCGAACACGGCTTCGGCCATCCAGCAGTACCAGGCCGCGGTGGTGCGGTAGGGGCGGAACCGGTCGCCGAGCGGTTCCAACTGCTTTTCGGTCGGCGTGTCGATGCCGTAGGCGACGCCGTAGCCGCGGCGGATGCCGAGGTCGCCGACCGGCCACACGTCCGGGCGGCGGAGTTGGAACATCATGAACAGCTGCGCCGACCACGGCCCGATCCCCTTGACGGTCGACAACCGCCGGATGATCTCGTCGTCGTCGAGGTGGCCGAGCCGCCGGTTGTCGAGCACCACGGTGCCGTCCCGCACGCTCGTGGCCAGGTCGCGCAGGGAGATCACCTTCCGCCCCGACAGACCGACCTTGCGCAGCACCGCGTCCGACAGCGGCAGGACGCTGTCCGGCGTCAGGTCGCCGCCGGCGGCGTCGATCAGCCGGCCGAGAATGGCCACCGCGGCCGGGCGGGCCAACTGCTGGAACACGATCCCGCGGACCAGCGACTCGAAGTTGCTCTCCTTCCACAACGGAATCCGCGGCGCGGGCGCGTTGGCCACCAGCCGCGCCATCACCGGGTCCCGCGCGGCCAGCAGCGCCGCCGCCTGCCGGAACGTGACCTTGCTACCCCACTCGGGCGTGCCCACGTCTTCACCTTGCCCGCCGGGACCGCCGCCGGGCCAGCAAATCGGCCGATGCCCGGTCAGCGACTCCGGGAGAGGTCGGTGGATGGGCTCGCGGCGAGTTCGGCGTCGACGGCGCTCGGTGAGTAGATCTCGTCGATCACCATCGCGTGCGCACCGGTGACCGCCGACTGCGGGCCGAGGCGGCTGGTCGTCACCTCCAGGTGCCGGGTCGCGCGCGGGAGGGCGTAGCGGTAGAGCATCTCGCGGACGCCGGTGACGAAGTGGGTCTCGGCCAGGTCGCCGGCGATCACCAGGACCCCGGGGTTGACCAGGCAGACGACGGTGGCCAGCACCTCGCCGACCAGGCGGCCGGCCTCCCGGGCCAGGTGCACCGCCTCGCCGTGGCCGACCCGGATGCGTTCGATCAACTCCGGGCCGGACTGGGTGGGCGTGCCGCCGCTGGACAGCCGCTGGGCCAGGGCCAGGCCGCTGGCCACCGCCGACAGGCAGCCGTAGAGGCCGCACTCGCAGCGGGCCTCCGGCGACGACGCCAGCCGGATGTGCCCGATGTCGCCGGCACCGCCGTCGATGCCGCGGTAGACCCGGCCGTCGACCACGATGCCGGCCCCGATCCCGGTCGCGACCTTGACCAGCAGCAGCGCCGGGCAGTCGGGGTAGAACGCGACCTGCTCGCCGAGCGCCATCAGGTTGGCGTCGTTGTCGACGAAGACCGGGCAGCCCCAGGTGGCCCGCAGCCGGTCGGCGATCGGCACCCCGTCCCAGCCCGGCATGATCGGCGGCTCGGTGACCACGCCGGCGTCGTATTCGACCGGGCCGGGCACGCCGACGCCGATGCCGCGGACCCGGGTGCGGTCCTGGCCCGCGGCGGCCAACAGCCGGCCGAAGGCGGCGTCGACCCAGCCCAGGACGTACTCGGGGCCCTCGCCGATCTTGATGTGTTCGTGTTCCTCGTGCAGCAGCGTGCCGGCCACGTCCAGGACCGCCGCCCGGGCGTGGTTGGCGCCCAGGTCGGCGACCAGCACCACGCCGTGGTCGGTGTCGAACTCGAGCAACTCCGCCGGCCGGCCGCCGGTCGATTCCTCCACGCCCGAGCGGCGCAGGTAGCCGGCCGCCCGCAGCGCGTCGATCCGCTGCACCAGCGTCGACCGGGACAGGCCCGTGTAGGCCTGCAACTCCGAGCGGGTCCGGGCGCGGCCCGTGCGGACCAGCCAGAGCAGGTGGCCGGCGGAGTTCTGGTGGATCGGCGCGCCGCGGGCGGCGACCGGCGAACCGGGCGGACCGCCCTGGGCCGGTGGCCTATCCCTTGTCGGCACCGGCGGTCAGTCCCTCCGTCAGCAGGCGTTCGGTGGCGAAGAAGATGATCACGATGGGCAGGGTAAGCACCACCGACCCGGCCATCAAAACCGTCTTACTCACTTCGATGCCTCCGGCGAGCTGGGCGAGGCCGAGGGAGACCGTCCAGTTGGGCCGGTTCTCGACCAGGAACAGGAGGGCGAACAGGTACTCGTTCCAGGCGATCATGAAAACGTAGAGTGCGTTCGCCATCACGGCCGGTGCCGCGAGCGGCAAGATTACCTTACGCAGGGTTTGTAACCGTGTGTAACCGTCGACAGCGGCCGCCTCTTCCAGGCTGACCGGGATCGTGCTCAGGTAGTTGCGCAGCATGTAGACCGAGACCGGGATGGTCTGCGCGATGTAGACGATGATCAGCCCGCCCAGCGAGCCGCGCAGGCCGAGCCGGGTGAACACGGTGAACAGCGGGATGGCCAGCAGGATCGCCGGAAACAGGTAGACCGCGAGGAACAGGAAGTGCACCTGGCGGCGGCCGACGAACTGCAACCTGCTGACGGCGTACGAGCCGGGCAGCGCGACCAGCAGTGTCAGCAGCGTCGCCGACACCGCCACCAGGGTCGTGTTGCCGAGCAGCCGCAGGAAGCCCTGCCCGCCGTCGTCGACCGAGGTGAGCACCTCGCGGTAGGTCGAGAAGGTCCATTCCGCCGGGCCGGCCCAGATGCCGCCCGGGTCCTGGAGCACCTGCTCGATCGGCCGGACCGAGAGCAGCACCATGTAGTAGAACGGGAACAGCGTGACCACGATCAGCACCGCGATCACGACCCAGCGCAGCACGCCGAAGAGGCGGGTCTCGAAGGTCGCCCGGTCCATCACGACTCCCCCTCCAGCCGCGGCGCGAAGAACCGCAGGTAGACCAGTAGCAGGATGACCAGGCCGGCGGCGAGCACCAGGCCCTGCGCGGCGGCGGCGCCGATGTCGAGCCGCGAGGTCAGGAAGTCGTAGACCCGCACGCTGACCACCTGGGTGCCGGCACCGCCGCCGGTGAGCAGCCAGACGTCGTCGAACTTGTTGAACGTCATGATGAACCGCAGCACGCTGAGCAGGGCGATCACGGCGCCCAACTGTGGCAGCAGGATGTGCCGGAAGAGCTGGGTCGGCGCCGCGCCGTCGACGATCGCCGCCTCCTCCAGGTCTTTGGGCACCGCCTGGAGCCGGGCCAGGATGAACAGGAACGCGAACGGGAAGTAGCGCCACGCCTCGAACGCGATGACCGTGATCAGCGCGAGCGGGATGTCGACCCCCCACAGGTGGTATTCGCGCTGGCTGAGGAACGCGATCGGCCGGTCCCAGCCCAGGAACCGCCCGCCCCAGTCGTTGGCCACGCCGAACTGGGGGCTGAGCATGATCTCCCAGACGAAGGTCACCGCGACGACCGGCGCGACGTAGGGCAGCAGCACGCTGGCCCGTACGAAGGTCCTCCCGGGGAAGCGCGTGCGCAGCGCGAGGGCGGCGACCAGGCCGAAGATGATCGACAGGGCGGTGCCGCCGATCGTGTAGAGCAGCGTGGTCCACAGCGAGCTCCAGAAGCCCGGCGAGCTGAACACGTACTCGAAGTTGTGCAGCGTGTATTCGCCGAACAGGCCGGCCCGGCGGATGTTGATCAGCCGGATCCGCTGGAACGCCAGCATGATCGTCCAGAGGATCGGGACGACCACCACGACCAGCACCACGATGAACGTGGGCGACAGGTAGGCCAGGCCGGCGCGGTTCTCCCGCTGGCGGCGGGTGAGCGGCCGGGCCGGCCGGCGGCGCCGTTCGGGCGCCGCCGGCCGCGTCTCGCGGGTCGCGACCATCAGTTCTGCGACTTCTGGATGGCCCGCACGTCGTCTGCGGCGCGTTTGGCCGCGCCGGCGGGATCGAGCTCACCGCCGGTCATGGCGTTCACCGCCTTGGGTACGGGCAACTCGCCCAGCGTGGCGCCGAGCAGCGCGCCCTGCTTCTGCGGCAGCGCCCAGCGCTGGAACGTGTCGGGGCTGCTGCGCAACGCGGTCAACACGTCCGCCGGGTAGCTGTCGGACAGCGGCTTGCGGGTGTCGACGCCGGCCGGCAGCGTGTTCCAGGCCGTGGTGAACTTCGCCGGGTCGGCCGAGTCGCCCTTGCGCACCGGGAACTTGCCCTCGGGCGCGATGCCGAGCCAGTCGGTGTAGCCCTCGTTCATCATGTAGGCCACGAACTTGCGGGCCTGGTCGGTGTTGGGGCCGTCCCTGGTGATCGTCCAGCTGGTGATCTCGCCGAACTGGGCCGGCTGCCCGTTGGGGCCCGACACCGCGGTCACGATGCCGCTGTTCTTCGCCAGGAACGCCGGGTCGGCCTTGCACTCGGGACAGGTGGGCAGGGCGTCGTTGCGCAGCCCCGCCATCTCGTCGAGGAGGAACGAGGACCAGACCACCATGGCCGCCTTGCCGGCGAAATAGGTGGCCCGGGTGGTGTCGACGTCCTGCGCGCCGGGCACCGAGTAGTTCTTGATCAGGTCGTTGTAGAGCTGGAACGTGGCCTGGCAGGCCGGCGAGTCGAGGGTGACGTTCTTCTGGTCGTCGACCAGCTGACAGCCGTTGCCGAGCGCGAAGTTCTCAAACGTCTGTTCGGTGAAGGCGTCGTTGGGGACGGTCGCCATGGTGATGCCGGCGATGCCGCCCGTGTTGAGCTTCTGCGCGGCCTCACGGATCTTGTCGAACGTGTCCGGCGCGGCCAGGCCGGCCTTGTCGAACAGGTCCTTGCGGTAGAAGAGCAGCTGGGCCCAGCCGTCGCTGGGCACCGCGAGCTGCTTGCCGTCCTGTGCGGTCAGCTCCAGGGCGCGCGGCGAGAAGGTGCCGGTGCCGAGTTCGTCGACGACGGCCTTGGCGGCGTCGGTGTCGAGCAGGTCGTTGGTCGCCATCTGGGCGACGGCGGCCAGCGGCAGCGCGCCGACCACGTCGGGCATCTTTCCGGCCGCGGCGGCCGAGGTGATCAGGCTGGTGAACTGGTTCTCGTCGGTCCCGACGATCTTGACCTGGATGCCGGTCTTGGCGGTGAACTGGTCGGCGATCTTCTGGGTCGCCTGGACCCGGTCGGTCTGGTTCTCCAGGCTCCAAACGGTGATCGATCCGGTGGCGTCGTCGGCCGGGTCGTCACTGCCGCAGGCGGTCAACGTGGTGGCCACCAGGACCGCCGCGGATGCGGCGGTGAGCAGTCTTCTCGCGTTCACGCAGGTTGCTCCTTCGTCCGATATATCGATCTCTCCCTTTTCTTTTCCGATCTATGGACGAATCACACCAAGGTCTTATACGCGAAGGCAAGACATATGTACGTAACGTTCGGTCCCTCGGTCGGGTAACGGACGATCTTGGACAGGTCTGCGTGGCTTATGTCCACATATGACGGACAGATGCGGATCCGGACTTATACTTGATTGCCAGACATAAGTGCGTAACATCTCGGCCGAACCTCGGGTCGTTATGTCGCGCGCTTCTTTCTTCGACAAGGGCGGAAGGCCGTCGTGCCGCAGATAGTGCAGTTCACCTCCCCACGCCACGTGGAGGTCGTCGAGCAGCCGCACGTCGACCTGCGCCCGGGGCAGGTGCGCATCCGCACCAGCTACTCCGGGATCTCCGCGGGCACGGAACTGACCGCCTACCGGGGCACCAACCCCTACCTCAACCGCGACTGGGACGCCGACCTGCGGCTGTTCGTCGCCGGGACCAGCGGCCTGCGCTATCCGATCGCCGGGCTCGGCTACTCCGAGGTCGGCGAGGTGGTCGAGGTGCTGGCCGACGAGCCGTCGCCCGGGGATCCCGCCGTCGGCCAACAGGTCTGGGGGATCTGGGGGCACCGCGGCGAAGCCGTACTCCCGATCGAGAAGGTTCGTGGTTGTGTCCTGCCCGACGGCCTGGACCCCGTCGCGGCCACCTTCGCCCGGGTCGGCGCCGTCGCGCTCAACGGGGTGCTGGCCGCCGACATCCATCTCTCCGAAGTGGTCGCGATCTTCGGCCAGGGCGTGCTCGGCCTGCTCGCCACCCGGCTGGCCCAGCTCTCCGGCGCCACCGTGGTCGCCGTCGACACGCTGCCCGCCCGCCTGGCCAAGGCCCGCGAGTACGGCGCCGCGCACACCATCGACGCGGCCGCGCAAGACGTGGCGCTGGCCCTGCGCGCCCTGACCGACGGGCGCGGCGCCGACGTGGCGATCGAGATCAGCGGGCACTACCCGGCCCTGCACGACGCGATCCGCACGGTCGCGGTCGACGGGCGGGTGGTCGCCTCCGGCTTCTACCAGGGTGACGGCGCCGGGCTGCGGCTCGGCGACGAGTTCCACCACAACCGGGTCCGGATCGTCTCCTCCCAGATCGGGGGCGTGCCGCCGGAGCTCGCCGGGCGCTGGAACCAGGCCCGCCTCAACCAGGCGTTCCTCGGTCTGGCCCAGCAGGGCGCGGTCGACCCCGTCGGCCTCGTCACGCACGTCATCGCGGTGGAAGAAGCGGCGGCGGCCTTCGCCATGCTCGACCACCGTCCCCAGGAAGCACTCCAGGTGGTGTTGAAGTTCTCATGATCAAGATCTCCTGCCAGGAGCAGCTGCTCCCCGGCGAGAGCCTCCAGGCGAAGTGGGACTTCGCGGCGCGCGCCGGCTACGACGGCATCGAGCTGCGGGCCAAGGGCGAGTTCGCGTTCCGCGACCGGTTGCCCGAGCTGCGCCAGGCCGCGCGCGACGGCGTGCCGATGCCGTCGGTCTGCGTCGACATGCTGCATTTCATCGGCGCGTTCGACGCCGGCCTGCGCCGCGACGCCGTGGCCCAGCTCCGCTCGCAGCTCTCGGTGATCGCCGAGGTCGGCGGTTCGGTGGCCGGCACGCCCGCCTCCTACGGGATGTTCTCCCGCCGGCTGCCGCCGTTCGAACCGCCGCGCTCCCCCGACGCCGACCGGGCCGTGCTGCTCGCGGCCCTGACCGAACTCGGCGAGCATGCCGCGTCCCTCGGGGTGACGCTGGTGCTAGAGCCGCTCAACCGCTACGAGGACCACATGGTCAACCGGCTCGACGAGGCGGTCTCGCTGGTCGACGAGGTGGGCCTGCGGTCGGTGCGGGTGCTGGCCGACACCTACCACATGAACATCGAGGAGGACGAGCCCACCACCGCGCTGGTGAAGGCGGCCGACCAGCTCGGACACGTCCAGGTCAGCGACTCCAACCGGTTTCAACCCGGCGCCGGCCACATCGACTGGGGTGCGCTGCTCGGCACGCTGGATGCGGTCGGCTACGACGGCTTCCTGGCGGTGGAGTGCCGGCTCCGCGGCGAGCCGACGGCCGCGGTGGCGGCGATCCCGGGCTTCCTGCGGCGGTGGTCGTGACCATCGCACCTTCCGCGGCCGCGGCCTCCGCGACCGCGCCTTCCGCGACCGGGGCCTCCGCGACCGCGCCTTCCGCGACCGCGACCTCTGCGCCTGCGGCTTCCGCGCCGTCCGCGACTGCCGCCTCCGCGCCTTCGGCGACCGCGCCTTCGGCGACCGCGGCTTCCGCGACCGCATCCTCCGCGCTTTCGGCGACCGGGGCATCCGTGATCACGCGGTCGGTGATCGCGCCGGCCGCGTCGCTCGACCGGGCGGCGCGGCGGGTGCTGGCGGCCAACTGGCGGCGCGGCGCGACCGTGCCGGCCGGCGGGCTCTACCCGCACCAGTGGAGCTGGGACTCGGCGTTCATCGCGCTCGGGCTGCGGCATTTCTCGCCGGTCCGCGCCCAGCGCGAGTTGGAGTCGCTGTTCGGCGCCCAGTGGACCGACGGCCGGGTGCCGCACATCGTGTTCGACCCGCTCGTACCCGCGGACGCCTACTTCCCCGGGCCGTCGTTCTGGCGGTCCTCGGAGCTGCCCGGCGCGCCGGGGGTTCCGACGTCCGGGATCGTCCAGCCGCCGGTGCACGCGCTGGCCGCGTGGGAGACCTACCGCGCGGCCCCCGCGGTGGCCCGGGCGCGGCGGTTCCTGCACCGGATCTATCCGCGGCTGGCGGCCTGGCACGACTGGCTGCTGACGGCACGCGACCTGCGGGGCCGAGGGCTCGTGTCGGTGGTGCACCCGTGGGAATCCGGGATGGACAACAGCCCCGCCTGGGACGCGCCGCTGTCCCGGGTCGTGCCGCTGCCGCCGTCGGCGCTGGCGCGACGCGATCTCGCGCACGCCGCGGCCGCGGAGCGGCCGACGGATGCCGACTACGGGCGGTATATCCGGCTGGCGCGGGACTACCGGGACTCGCGGTACGTGGCGACGCCCGGGTTCGCGGTCGAGGATCCGCTGTGCAACGCGCTGCTCGCCGCCGGGGAGCAGGCGCTCGCGTCGATCGCGATGGAGATCGGGCTGGACCCCTCCCGGCATCTTGCCCGGGCCCAGCAGGTCGCCGACGCGCTGATGGCCGAGCTGTGGGACGGGTCGGCGGGCACGTTCTTCGCGTACGACGTCTTCGGTTCCGCGCCTCTGCGGTCGTACTCAGTCGCAGGCTTGCTGCCCTTGGTCGTGCCCGATCTGCCGGTCGCGACCGACCTGGTGAAGACCGCGCTCGGAGACCGGTTCCGGCTGGCCGACGCGTGCCCGGTGCCGAGCTACGACCTGACGGCGGCCGACCACGAGCCCGGCCGCTACTGGCGCGGCCCGGGGTGGATCAACACCAGTTGGCTCTTCTGGTACGGCCTGCGCCTGCACGGTGAGACCGGGCTGGCCGACGACCTGCGCGACCGGTTGCTGGGGCGCGTGCGCGCGGCCGGTTTCCGGGAGTACCTCGACCCGCTGACCGGCGCCGGCTACGGCACCGACGACTTCAGTTGGACGGCGGCGTTGACCCTCGACCTGATCCGCACCGGGCCGCGCCGTTGACTCGTTGACTCCAGCAGCGGCGGGTGCCGTGCCCTCCCCGCATGCCGTGAGGTGGTGGCGACAATGACCGTGCGCACTGTGGTGTCGGGTACAACCTGCCTGTTGACCGACGCCGGTGGCAACGTGACCGACACCGGCGGGTTCTTCGTCGCGGACACGCGTCACCTGTCGCGCTGGGTGCTGACCGTGCACGGCCGGGCGTTGCGGGCCCTGTCGTCGTCGGCCGACGAGGTGGTGCTGGCGCCGCCCACCGTACGCAACGAGAACCCGCCGTTCGTGCTTCGCCGTGGGCAGTTGCTCGGGTCCGGGGTGCTGGTCGAGGAGCTGACCTTGACCAGCTTCGTGCCGGCGCCGCAGACGGTCCGGGTGGCGCTGTCCGCCGAGGCGGACTTCAGCGACCAGTTCGAGTTGCGGTCGTCGCGCCTCTTCGACAAGTCCGACGCGGACCGGTCGGTGTCGGCGACCGCGTCCGAGGTGGTGTTCTCCTACTCGCGGCGGGGGTTCAGCCGGTCGACCCGTATCACGACCTCGCCGCCGGCGCGGTTGTCCGGCGACGGGGCGCAGTGGACGGTGACGCTGCCGCCGCACGGCTCGGTCACCCTGCGGGCGACGGTGGCCTCGTCGTCGGCGGGCTCGGTCGCGCTGGCGCCGGCTCCGGTCGCGGCGCGCGGTGACGACCTCGACCGGTGCGTGGCGCGGGGGCTGGCTGATCTGGACAGCCTGCGGATCCCGGTGGCCGATCTGGTCGCCGATCTCCCGCCAGGAGCTGTCGTGCCGGCGGCCGGGGCGCCCTGGTTCCTGACGCTCTTCGGCCGGGACAGCTTGTTGACGTCGCTGTTCGCGCTGCCGTTCCGGCCCGAACTGGCCGAGGGCACGCTGCGGGTCCTGGCGGCGACGCAGGGCCGTGCCCATGACCCGGCGCGCCTGGAGGAGCCGGGCAAGATCCTGCACGAGATGCGCCAGGGCGAACTCGCGACGTTGGGCGAGGTCCCGTATGGCCGCTACTACGGCACCGTCGACGCCACGCCGTTGTTCCTGGTGCTGCTCGCCGCGCACTACGCCCTGACCGGCGACGAACTCCTGGCGAAGGACCTGGAGCCGGCGGCCCGGGCGGCGATCGGCTGGATGCTCGACTCCGGAGGCATGGCCGCCACCGGCTATCTGCGCTATCGCACCGATGGGGCCGGCCTGGTCCACCATTGCTGGAAGGACTCGGCCGACTCTCTCGTCTTCGCCGACGGCACGCTGGCGACCGGGCCGATCGCGGTGAGCGAGGCCCAGGCCTATGCCTACCGGGCACTGCGCGGCACCGCCGACCTGGCCCGCCGCGCCTGGGGCGACCCCACCTGGGCGGCTTCGTTGGACGAGCGGGCAGACCTGCTCCAGCAGGTGTTCTCGGCGGACTTCCGGCTGCCGAACGCGTTCGTCGCGCTCGCCCTGGATGGTGCCGACCGCCAGGTCGACGCGCTGGCGTCGAACGCCGGCCACGTCCTGTGGTCCGGCATTCTCGACGACTCGTGGGCGCAACTGGTCGCCGAGCGCCTGGTGGCGGACGACTTCTTCTCGGGTTGGGGCATCCGCACCCTCGCCGCGGGGCAGGCGCCCTACCACCCGCTCTCCTACCACCGCGGCGGCGTATGGCCCCACGACACGGCGCTGGCAGTGGCCGGCCTGGCCCGGGTCGGTCACACCGAGGCGGCGGCACGGATCGCGTCGGGTCTGCTCGCCGCGGCCGCGTCCGCCGGCGGCCGGCTCCCGGAGGTGCTGACGGGCTTGGAGCGCAAGGCCGGCCAGCCGCCGGTCCCCTATCCGCACTCCTGCTCACCCCAGGCATGGGCGGCGGCCACACCGCTCCTGCTCCGGACCGTGCTTGAAGCGCACTGACTTTTCGCTCCCCGGCGCGCGAACCCGCGTGCGGGGAACGCCCACGACACTGCCTGGAACCCCGCCTGTGCGGTGGCCGCGGCGATCGCGATCCGCCACCCACGACGCTGCCCCGACCCCCTGCGCCGTGGCCGCGGCGATCGCGATCCGCCACCCACGACGCTGCCCCGACCCCCTGCGCCGTGGCCACGGCGACGATGATCCGCCGCCCACGACGCTGCCCCGACCCGCCTGTGCGGTGGCCACGGCGACCGCGAGCCGCCACCAACGACGCTGCCCCGACCCCCTGCGCGGTGATCGGGCGACGACGATCAGCCGCTCTCTGACGTGGCGGTTCGGACCTATGGCCCGAGCCGGTCGAGTTAGCCTGTTGCCTGGTCGCGGTCGGCGGCTCGGCCGAGTGCGGACAGTCGGGCGGTGAGTTCGCGCCGTTCGACGAGGGCGGCGGCGATCCCGAGTGATGCCAGTGGCAGGACGGCCAACAGGGTCCACTGGATCGGCACGAGGTAGATCGGGTGGCCCATGTTCCAGTTGGAGTACTCCCAACCGGACAGCGTGACCTTGACCAGCGCCGCGACGGTGATCACCGGGGTCGCGAGCGCGAGGGCGCGCCAGCGGATCGCGACGGGCAGCGTCAGCCAGGCGAGGGCCGAGGCCAGGAAACCCACCAGGACCGCCGCCAGCAGGAGGTAGAAGACCGCCTCTGACCGGGCTGCCAGCCCGTAGTTGGCATAGAAGGTGCCGGCCTCGCGCCAGTTCCACTGGGCATGGCGGTTGGTCAGCAGAACGGTCTGGGCCAGAGCGACGCCACCGGCGAAGAGCAGCACACGGCGTAGCCGCAGCACCCCGCCCACCCGCTCGGTCGCGACGCTGAGCGCGGCGGCCGCGAACAGGCCCAGCGCGAGCGGCCACATCAGGTGGACCGCCGAGACCGGGTCGCCGCCGTATTGCCGCGCGACGAGCACCACCTCTCCCAACGCGGTGAGCCACGCGATCGTGGCGGCGGAACGGCGCAGGCCCACCAGGACGGCGAGCACCACCGCAGCCCAGCCGAGTGCGCGCAGGTAGGCCCCGCTTCCAGGGGGCGCGATGTCGAACAGCCGGACGACGCGCTGGGAAAGCAGCACGATCGCGGCGAACAGCCCGAACACGGTCGCGGCCGCGCGCCACGGCGGGCTCACCGCCGCGGTGACCGCGGCGCCGGCGCGGGCCCGCAGGCCGGACGCGACAAGGTTGCCGGCCTCGCCGAGGGTGGGCCAGCGTTGACCGGGCCGGGCGGCGGTGACGAGGACGGCGAGCATCTCGTCCTCGTACACCCGGCGGTGTGACCAGGGGTACCACGCGAGCAGCCGCCGGTAGCGTCTCTCCAGGTCCGCCTCGTTCACGCCATACCCTCCTGGGGTCGAAGGTCGCTGCGCCGGAGCCGCGCGGCGGCGGCGCTGGCGTTGCGGCGCAGGCGCGCCGTCTGCTCGGTCAGGCTGCGCTCGCCCAGCGCGGTCAGCCGGTAGTAACGGCGCAGCCGGGACTGAACCACTTCCTCCCGGTCGATCTCGATGAGCCCGTCGGCGCGGAGGCGGTCGAGCACCGCGTACAACGTGCCGGCCCGCAACCGGACCTGGCCGTCGGAGATCTGCCGGACGTCTTCGATCACGCCGTAGCCGTGCTGCGGCGTCGCCGCCAGCGCGGTGAGGATCAGGAACGTGGGCTCCGACATAGGACGGTCGCTCATGGACGGATGATATACCGCCGCACGGTATATGCCTATCGGCGGACGCCGGCAGCCACCCAGATCGTGAGCACGGCCAGGAACTCGCCGCGCCCGCCCGCGGCAGCGACCTCGGCGAACCATCGGTCGCGCAGGTCGTCGGGAACCATGCCCGCGGCCGGCGGCACGCGCGGATCGAAGACCGGCATCACCACGGCGGCCGAGGCGGGATCGAGGAAGAGACAGGTCACCGGGGTGGTCGTCACCTCGCCGAGGCCGGCCCGCACGAGGCGGCGGCGCAAGGTGCGGCCCATGTCGTTGTGGTGGTCGCGCGCGATGCCGAGCATGCGGTCACGGACGGCGGCCGCGAGGTCGGCCGGGACGCCGTCGACCGCGGCGGACTCCCAGTCGGTGTCGATCAGGCAGAGCCGCCCGCCGGAGCGGGTGACGCGGGCCAGTTCGGCCACGGCGCGATCCGGGTCGGGGACGTGCTGGAGTACGCGCTCGCTGCGTACGCCATGGAAGGTCTCGCTCGGGAACTCGAGATCCATGATGTTGCCCCGGGTGAACCGGACCGGGAGGTCCGCCGGCGTCAACGCACGGGCGGCCTCGAGCGTGCGGGCGGACGAGTCCATCGCCACGACCTCGCCGTCGCTGCCCACCGCGGCGGCGAGGGCGCGCGCCACCTCACCCCCGCCGGCACCCGCGTCCAGCAAGCGCTGCCCGGGCCCGGGGCGCAGAGCGTCCCAGGCGACCTGGCGGACACGCTGGATCTCCGGGTGTTCAGCCATCCTGCGCAGCACGCCCAGGATCAGTTCGAAGATCGGCTCCGGCAACGCGTCGATGTCGCTGAACGCTCCGGTGTCGGGCGGTTCGGGCTCGGTCATCGGTGCACACTCCCGGCGGTCAGCGGCACCCGGCGGTGCCGCTTCGAGCAAACCACGGGCTGGGTCCGGTCAACGGGTGCCCTGGCCGTCGCAACGGGCAACGAGTCACACGTTCTCGAAGAATGCCGTCGGCGGCCCACCCCTGGTCGCCGCCTCGGCGCGCCAGCGCGCCGCCGGCAGGCCTTGTCTCACGCGGCCAGCAGAGGCACGCCCGCGTAGGTGGCCACCCCTTCGGCCTGGCCGACGCCCGGCTACGCGGCCAGCCGCCGCCCGGTTACCGCGCCCTCGGCAGGCCGGCCTTGGTGCGAGGGCAGGCTCAGCCAGGCCGGATCCCGCGGCTGAGCGGGCAGCGGGATCCGGCGCCGCGTATCAGACGGCCGGCTTGCTCGTGTAGACGGTCGGGTCGCCCTGGATGAGCCAGATCTCGGGCGAGTTGATGGGTAGGAACGAGCGGTCACCGCCGGGCTCGCGGGTCGTCGGGACCGTGTCGCCGCTGGGCAGGTGCATGATGAAGTTGACCGGCTTGGTGTCGTCGACCAGCGGGATCGGATAGTCGGCCCAGCCGTCGGTCACCCCGGCACGCGGCCACGGCTTGTCCCACGCGATCTGGGCGAGCACGTCAGGCGCGACCGCGTCGCCCCACATGTGCAGGCCCCAACCCGCCGCCGCCGGATCGCCGTAGTCGCCCGCCGGGCGGTAGTAGTGCACCGTGGCGGAGGTCGCCGGTGGGCCCGCCGCCCGCACGCCGCGGACCGCGGACGTCGCACCCGGACCCGCGAGGCCGCCGGGCAGCAGCACCGCCCGGTATTCGACCGGCGTGTTGGCCGCCAGGTCGAGCGGCGTCAGGTCGTCGAAGACCGTGTAGACCGGCGACGACGAATCCGTGCCGACCCGGGTCCAGGCACCACCCGCGACGCGCCGCTCGATCGCGACCACGTTGGTCGCCCGCTCCGGGTCGACGACGGCGCGCACTTCGACGGTGCCGCGCACGCCGCTGCCCTCGGTCGGGGTCTCGATCGACACCAGCGGGGCCGGCACGGTGCCCGACCGGGTCGCCGACTCACGGGTGTGGCCCTTGTTGTCGACGACCACCGCGCGGTAGCGGACCGAGGACCCCGCCCGCTGGTCGCTCACGTCGTCGAAGACCTGGTAGGGCGCGTTGTCGTCGGTGCCGACCGGGCGCCAGGCCCCGCCGTTGTCCGAGGCGTAGAAGGTGACCTCGTAGAACGACGAGCCGCCGACGTTGGCCGTGACCTGGAGCCGGCCCCGGGCGCCGGGCGTCGCGGTCGGCTGGCCGAGGGACACCGACGGCGCCGAGCGGGACCCGGCCACCTTGTTGTTGGCCTCGTAGACCACCGCCGACAGCGGCGGCACGGTCACCGACAACCGGCCGTCACTGCCGGAACGCAGCGTCCGTGGTCCGTCGCCGTAGACGCTCTTGAAGGTGTCGCGCCCGGTCGCGTAGGTGGGGACCGCGGCCGTCTGCGCGGTCTCGCTGTTGTTGAGGGCGACCACATACTCACGCTGGTCGCGCCGGTCGATGCGGGAGAACGCGTAGATGCCCGGGCCTTCGCTCGCGTAGCGGTGCTGCTGGGCGCCGTCGCGCAATGCCGGGTTGTGCCTTGTCAGCGAGGCCAGCCCGGCGATCGACTCGTAGAGCGGGTGGGTCGTGACGTAGTTGTCCTGCGCGTGCGTCGCGTCGGTGCCGAGCAGGTCGTCGTCGAGGTAGTCGGGGACCCGGCTGGCGAACAGCGTCTGCCGCGCGTCCTGGTCGCCGCCCGGACCGGTGAAGCCCTGCTCGTCGCCGTAGTAGACGACCGGGTTGCCACGGGAGAGATACATCAACTCGTGGGCGAGCCGGTCGCGGGACACCCACTCGGCGTCGGTCGCGCCGGGGTTGTCGCCGCGGACGAAACCGCCGATCCGCCCCATGTCGTGGTTGCCCAGGAAGGTCGGCAGCTCGTAGACGTTGGAGTCGGCGTCGGTATACCAGTCGTCGCCCGCGAAGAAGGTCTGCAGCGCGGCCGCCGGCTGCCCGCGCGAGGCGAAGTTGCGGGCCGCCTCCTGGAACGGGAAGTCGAGCACCGACTGCATCTTGTCGCGGGTGGTGAACTGCGAGGTGAAGCTCTTCGTGGTGTCGAAGACCTCGCCGAACATGAAGAACTCGGGCTTGCCCTGGCGGTGGGCGTAGTCGAGGATCTCCGGGCCGAACGTCTGCCAGAACTCGTCGTTGACGTGTTTCATCGTGTCGATCCGGAAGCCGTCGACACCGAAGTCGCGGATCCAGGTCTTGTAGATGTCGATCATCCCGCGGACCACCCGCGGGTTTTCGGTGAACAGGTCGTCGAGCCCGAAGAAGTCGCCGTAGTAGGCGTTCTCGCCGACGAACGTCGTGTCGCCGCGGTTGTGGTAGAGCGTGACGTCGTTGAGCCACGCCGGCACCTTGAGGTTCTGCTCCGCGGGGTCGAGCACCGGCTTGTAGGGGAACGACGTGGCCGGGTCGAGCGCCGGGAACGACGGCTGGCCCGCGAAGTCACGGTCGTCGAAGGTCGCGCCGGACGCCGTCTTGTAGGGCGCCGCGTCCTTGCTGACGTAGGCCTTGCGCGCGCCCTCCTCGTACCCGATGACGTCTGCGGTGTGGTTCGTGATGATGTCGAAGTAGACCTTCATGCCCTTGGCGTGCGCGGTGTCGATCAGGGCGCGCAGGTCGGCGTTGCTGCCCAGGTGGGGGTCGATCTGGGTGAAGTCGGTGATCCAGTAGCCGTGATAACCCGCCGACGGGCCGTCTTCGAGCTGGACCGCCTTGTTCTTGAAGCTGGGCGTCAACCAGATCGAGGTCGTGCCGAGGCCCTTGATGTAGTCGATCTTCGAGCGCAGGCCCTTGAGGTCGCCGCCGTTGTAGAAGCCCTTGCGGGTCGGGTCGAAGCCGGACACCAGCGGGTCGGAGCCGAGACCGCCCTGGTCATTGGCCGTGTCGCCGTTGGCGAACCGGTCGGCCATCACGAAGTAGAAGTTCTCGTCGGTCACCGGCTCGCGCAGCGAGTGGCGCGCGGACAGATCGTCACCCCGCCCGCCGGCGGCCGCGGGACCCGCTGGCAGGGCGGCCACGAGCACCAGCGCGCCGACCATGCCGAGCACCCGCCGGATAGATCCAGGTATGGACATCTTCCCCCCTCGGACATCGACCGACGGGGACGTTACCGAAGGGCTACGACATTGCAAGCGGGTGAACCAGAAGGACAATCCGGGGGTACGCGGGCACAAACGTCCTCAACAGACAGCGTGAGGCGACGATTGCACGGAAACGGTGGGGTCTCCTTCACAGGATCGTTACCTGCCCGCCGCCCCGGAGGAGGGCCGGAAAAATTCTGACCGCGTTATCGCCACACTCTCTGGACACGGCCTGAGCTGCCCATGCGAACATATGTTCGTGTCAGAAGGGACCATCCTCCACGCCGATCTTGACGCCTTCTACGCGTCGGTCGAGCAGCGCGACGACCCCAGGCTGCGGGGCCGTCCGGTGATCGTGGGCGGCGGCGTGGTCCTGGCGGCGAGCTACGAGGCGAAGGCGGCGGGCGTACGCACGGCGATGGGCGGCCATGCGGCACGACGACTGTGCCCCGAGGCGATCGTCGTCGAGCCCAGGATGTCCGCCTACACGCAGGCGAGCCGCGCCGTGTTCGAGGTGTTCCGGCAGACCACCCCGATGGTCGAGGGCCTCTCGATCGACGAGGCGTTCCTCGATGTCAGCGGGCTGCGGCGGATCGCGGGTCCGCCGTCGGAGATCGCCGCCGACCTGCGGCGGGCGGTCCGCGACAAGGTCGGGCTGCCGATCACGGTGGGCGTCGCGCGCACCAAGTTCCTGGCCAAGGTGGCGAGCGGGGTCGCCAAGCCCGACGGACTGCTGGTGGTGCCGACAGACAAGGAGTTGCAGTTCCTCCATCCGCTGCCGGTCGAACGGTTGTGGGGCGTCGGCCCGGTGACCGCCGCGAAGCTCCGCGACCGCCGGATCTTCACGGTCGGCCAACTCGCCGGGCTCGGCGAGGCGACGCTGGTGTCGCTGCTCGGCCGGGGCGCCGGCCGGCATCTCGACGCGCTGGCGCACAACCGCGACCCGCGCGCGGTGCAGACCGGCAAGCGGCGCGGGTCGATGGGCGCCCAGCGGGCGCTCGGTCGGGGGCCGCGCACACCGGCCGCGCTCGACGGCATGCTGGCCGGGTTGGTCGACCGGGTGACCCGGCGAATGCGCGGCGCCGGCCGGACGGGCCGCACGGTCGTGCTGCGGCTGCGTTTCACCGACTTCACCCGGGCGACGAGGTCGCACACCCTTCCCCGCGCGACCTCACACACCCAGACGATCCTCGACGCCACCCGCCGCCTGCTGGCGGCGGCGCTGCCGATGATCGAGGAGCGCGGCATCACCCTGATCGGCATCTCGGTCGGCAACCTCGACGACCGTTATATGCAACTCCCGCTTCCCTTCGCGGACCAGGATGGTGTCGCGCTGGACGCCGCACTCGACGCGGTCCGCGACCGCTTCGGTTCGTCCGCCATCACCCGCGGCGCCCTTGTCGGCCACGGGCCGGGCCTGGAGATGCCTATGCTCCCCGACTGACCCACCACGACACCCTGCGCCTGCGGGTCTCCGGACCGCCGCACCGCCGGACGGGCGCGCGGCCCTCGCGCCGGGTAGTCCCCGTTGGCTGCGCGGAACGGGCTCTCCGTGGTCGGCTCTGGACGGGGCGCCCGCGTGGAGGCAGTGCTGCGGCCAGTGGCGGTCGCCATTAGCTCAAAAATGTCCCATTTATGGCGCGCCGAAGGCGCGGCAGCGTAGCGTTCCGTAAGTGCTCGGTGACGAGTTGTTGATCGCCCGGGGCGGAGCCGGCCGCCGCCACGGCGGTGGGTGGGTTGACACCAGCCCAGGCGGCGAGCCCGCCGGCCGCGACCGCCGCGAGCAGCCTTCCGCCGCCGGCGACCACCCGCACGGCCCGCAGCCCCACAGCAGCCGCCAGGGCCAACCCCACGGCAGCCGCCAGGACCAACCCCACTGCAGCCCCCAGGGCCAACCCCACGGCAGCCCCCAGGGCCAACCCCACGGCAGCCCCCAGGACCGGCCCGACGGCGGCCGCCAGGACCAACCCCACGGCAGCCCCCAGGACCAACCCCACGGCAGCCCCCAGGACCAACCCCACGGCAGCGCCCAGGACCAACCCGACGGCTGCCGCCAGCACCAGCCCCACGGCAGCCGCCAGCACCACGACCCGGACCCGCCCCCGCACCGGCAGCACCTCCGGCACAGGGACGACCGCGAAAGCGACCGCGATGCCGGCACCGGCGGTCACGGGCATCCCAGTGCCGTGGATGGGGTGGACGTGGCGCCGGTGCCGCGGGCCGTGTTGCGGGATGCGTTGGCTTCCGGCGATCTCGTGGTGGCGCCCGGCTGTTACGACGTGGTCGGGGCCCGGGTGCTGGAGTCGGCCGGGATCGAGGCCGCCTACCTGACGCCGTTCGGGTTCCAGGCCGCCGACGCTCCCTCGCCGCACGCGCCGCACGATCCGTGGGAGCGGTACCTCGATCGGGCGCGGGAACTGGTCGACGCCGCCGGGCTCGCGATCATCGTCGACGGGCAGACGGGCCTCGAAGGCGAACGCAGCGCGGAGGAGCGCGCCGCCGACGCGTTCTCGGCCGGCGCCGCCGCCTTCGTGCTCGAGGACCGGCTCGGATTCGGCAAGGACCGGCCGCTGCGGACCATGGCCGAGATGGGGCGGGAGATCGCCGTCGTCCGGCGGGAGGTCGGGCGCGAGACGGCCGTGATCGTCCGGACCGACGCCGTGCGCGACTCGGTCGACGACGCGCGCAACCGGTGCGAGTCCTACCTGGACGCGGGTGCCGATCTGGTGCTGCCGCTGATGACGCGCTACCTCAACTATCCGGACACGCCGGCCGATCGGGAGCGGCGGATCTCCGCCTACCAGTTTCTGGTCGACCGGGTGCCGGCCAATCGCATCGTCGTGCACTCGCCCACCGGGCGGCACCTGCCCGTCGACGAGGCGCGGCGGATGGGGTTCGGGCTCTATCTGATGTCGCAGTTGCTCATCGCCGCCGCGGTGACCGGGATGGCCCGTGAACTGGCCGCCGCCCTCACCGACGAACCCGGGCCGATGTCGCTGCTCACGCCCGTCGACCTGGCGACGATGACCGGCGTCGACCGGTGGCTGGAGAACAGATGGTGAGAAGAGAAGAAGATGACCGACGCTAAGACGTGGGCCCGGACGAACCTGTCCGGCTACATCCCGGTGACGTTCACGCCCTACACCGACAGCGGCACGATCGACGAGGCCGCGTTGCGCAGGGACGTCGACTACACGCTGAGCCTGCCGGGCGTCGGCGGGCTCTACGTCGGCTCCGTCTGGCAGGAGTTCTGGTTGCTCACCGTGCCGGAGCGCAAGCGGCTCGCCGAGATCGTGCTGGACGCCGTGGCGGGGCGGGTGCCGGTCGCCGTCTCGGCCACGCACACCGCGCCCGACGACGCGGTCGACATCGCGACGCACGCGGCGGAGTCCGGAGCCGGTCTGATCATGCTCTGGCCGCCGTTCTTCGGGCCGCGCGGCGAGAACGGGGTGCTGGCCTTCTTCGACTACGTGCTCGGCCGGGTGCCGGCGCCGTTCGGGATCTACAACACGGCGATCACCGAGGTGGGGTACGAGATCGGGCTCCCGGTCATCCGCGAACTCGCCGACCGCCCGCAGATGGCGCTGCTGCTCAGCGGCGCGGTGCGGCTCGACGTCTTTCTGGAGACGCTGGCGGCGGTCGGCCGCGACATCATGGTGACCAGCCCGGTCGAGGAATACTTCCTGGTCGCCCGGATGATCTATCCCGAGTTGGCGCCCGACGTGGTGATGGGATCGAGCCGGGCGCTGTTCCTGCAGACGCCGCGCCAGCCCTACCTGCACGAGTTCTTCCTGGCCGTCGAGAAAGGACAGTGGCACGACGCGCAGAAGCGGCTCGGCTGGATCATGCAGGCCGGCGAGTTCGCACACGGTGCCGCGCTGCGCGAGGGCAAGACACCACTCGGGTTGATCAAAGCGCTGCGCGGCGCGTACGGGCAGTCCGGTGGCACGCCGCGGGTACCCATCCCGGCGCCCGGCTCGGACGAGGTGGGCCAGGCCGTCGCCAACCTCAGAGAGGCCGGCCTCGACCCCCTGTGAACCCTGAAACTACGATTCCTCGTACCGCGTCGGCGGGAATGGGTTGTCCTCGCTCAGCGGCCGGGTCTCCCCCTCGTCCTCCTGCCGCGCGCCGATGCCCTCGATGTCTTGGACGAGAGCCGAGTCGCCCAGGTCGCTGGGCGCCGGGTCGTCGGTCGCGGGCGGCACGTCGTCGGGGTCGTAGTCGCTGGTCCCGGCGTCGACCCGCTCCTCCTCGGTGCGGCGCGCCAGCTCGTCGTCGTCGAGCCGTTGTGGCGCGCCACCGTGGAAACGCCGGTCCCGCTGGCCCTCGGCCGCCTCGGTGGTGAAGTCCTCTTCCCTAGCCATCCATCCAGTCTTACCCCGCCCGGTGCCGGCCCGCCCGTGAACGAGGCGGTGGGGACCGAAGATCAGGCGGCCAGCGCGGCGTAGCGGCCGGCCGAGTCGACAAGCGTCTCGTGCGTACCCGATTCGAGCACCCGCCCGTGGTCGACGACCACGATCTGGTCGGCGTCGCGGATGGTCGACAGCCGGTGCGCGATCGTCACGGTCGTGCGCCCGCGGGCCAGCCGGTCGAACGCCTGCTGCACCGCCCGTTCCGTGGAGGTGTCCAGCGCGCTGGTCGCCTCGTCGAGTACCAGGATCCTAGGATCGCGCAGCAGCGTACGGGCGATCGCTATGCGCTGCTTCTCCCCGCCGGAGAACCGGTGCCCGCGCGACCCGACGGTGGTGTCGTACCCGTCCGGCAGCTCCATGATCACGTCGTGGATCTGTGCCGCCCGAGCGGCCGACTCGATCTCGGCGTCGGTGGCGGACGGAGCCGCGTACCGCAGATTCTCCCGGATCGTCGTGTGCAGCAGGTAGGTCTCCTGGCTGACCACGCCCACGATCGAGGCCAGGTCGGCCAGGCGCAGGTCGCGCACGTCGACCCCGTCGATGGTCACCCGGCCGTCGGTCGGGTCGTAGAGGCGGGCGATCAGCGAGGCGATCGTGCTCTTCCCGGACCCGGTCTCGCCGACCAGTGCCAGCGACGTACCCGTGGGCACGTCGAGCGTCACGCCCGCGACGGCCGGGGTCGGGTTGCCCGGGTAGGTGAAGCTGACGTTCTCCAGCCGCAGGTGCCCGGCCGGGCGCTCCAGAGTGACCGGCGACTCCGGGTCGTCGACCTCGACGGGCAGGTCGAGATACTCGAAGATCCGCCCGAACAGCGCGAGCGAACTGGTCAGCGTGACGCCCACGTTCAGCAGCCCCATCAGCGGCCGGAACAGGTTGGCCTGCAAGGCGGTGAACGCGACCAGCGTGCCGATGCTGAGCGCGCCGGCGGAGAACGGCAGGCCGGCGCTCAGGTAGATCAGCGCGGGGATCGCGGCGAAGATGATGCTCATCGAGGCCATCCGCCAGCGGCCGGCGAGTTCGGAGCGCAGTTCCAGGTCGATCAGCCGGCGCGACGAGGCGGTGAACCGCTCGACCAGCGCGCTGCCGGTGGACAGCGTCTTGCTGAGCTGCGCCCCGCTGACCGACAGGCCCTCTTCGATGGTGACGTTGAGGTCGGCGAGCTCGCGCTGGCGCTGCTCGGTGATGACCCGGCGCATCCGGGCGACCCGGCGGGTCAGATAGATCGCCGGCGGCAGCACGATCAGCGACACCAGCGACAGGCGCCAGGACAGGGCGACCATCGCGGCCATGGTGGCGATGGTGGTGGTGAGGTTCGAGGCGATCGACGTGGCCGTCGTGGTGACGACCGCTTCCATGCCGCCGATGTCGTTGGTGATGCGCGACTGCACCTCGCCGGTGCGCGTCCGGGTGAAGAAGCCGACCGACTGGCGGTGCAGGTGGGCGAAGACCGTCGTACGCAGGCCGTGCATGACCTTCTGCCCGACCGCGGTCGATATCCAGGTCTGCACGACGCCGAGGGCGGCGGTGGCCGCGGCAACGCCGATCATGCCGACCACCAGCCAGACCAGCAGCCTGAGGTCCTGTTGCGGCAACGCCCGGTCAATGACCGCGCGGAGCAGGAACGGCGACGCCATCGCGATGATCGACGACGCGATGATGATGAGTGTGACAACGGCGAGGGGCCAGCGGTGCGGTCCGAAGAGCCGCCCGATCCGGCGCAGCGACACCTCGCGTGCCTGGGTCTTCTCGGCCTCGCTGGCGCGACGGCCAGATTCGTGGAAAGGCAAGATCCGGTGGTCCTCCCGGGCGATATTGCTGAGGTTCCCTCAACATGAGGTTACAACCTGATCCGTTGGTACGGTATTCCCGTGGATGACGGCGAAAGCCTTTCCGAGGCCTTCTGGGGCGTGGCCCGCCGGCTGCGGCACCTCAACCGGCAGACGATGGCACCGTGGGACGTGACGCCCGGCCAGTGGCGGGCGCTCAACGCGCTGGTCGACCACGGCCCGATCCGCCTCGGCGACCTGGCCGAGAAGCTGCACATCGCGCCCCGCTCCACCACAGAGGTGGTCGACGACCTGCAGAGCCGCGGCCTGGTCGAACGCCACCCCGACCCGGCCGACCGCCGCGCCACGCTGGTGGGCCTGACCGCCGCGGGCGAGGCGGCCGCCGCGGCGATCCAGCAGGCCCGCACGGCCGAGGCGGCCCGCTTCTTCGGCGCCCTCTCTCCCGGCGACCGCGACCACCTCAGCCGGATCCTGCACGGGTTGGCCCGCGACTGACGGTAGACCGACTCAGGACGGGGCGTCGCGAAACGTCCGTCCACGCTAGAGTCCCGATCATGGAACCGCTCCCACGCCGCCTCGCTGCCATTGTCTGCTGCGCCGTGCTGACGCTCTCGTTCGCCGCTGCCTGCGGCGGCGACGACGTTCCCGCCACCCCGCCGTCAAGCGCCGACCAGGCGCCGGAACCCGAGGAGCGGTGCGGGTCCAGCCCCGACGACGGGATCACGAAGGTCGTGCTGACCACCTCGGACGGCGTCGAACTGGCCGCCGCCCGGTTCGGCAGCGGCCCGCGCGGGTTGGTCCTGGTGCACCAGTTGGGCAGCGACCTGTGCGGCTGGTTCCAGCAGGCCCGGCGCTGGGCCGGTGAGGGCTACCAGGTGATCGCGTTCGACCAGCGCTGCGACGGGTTGAGCGAGTGCGGCGGCCCGGAACCGGCGTCCGACGTTCCGGCGGCGACCGCCGAGTTGCGCCGCAACGGCGCCACGACCGTGCAGCTGGTCGGCGCCTCCCGCGGCGCCGCGATCGCCCTGGTCGCGGCCGCCCATCCCGAGACCGACGTCGACTCGGTGGTGTCGCTCTCGGCCCACGACCCACGCTTCTCGGCGTCAGCCACCGCGCCCGTCACGCCGATGGACGCGGCGCCCGAGCTCAAGATGCCGTTGCTGTTCGCCTGCGCGACCAACGACCCGTCCGCCTTCTGCGGCGACAGCGCCAAGGACTTCCTGGCCGCCGTGTCCACCAGCGACAAGAAGGTGGTCGAGCTGAAGGACAGCAGCCTGCACGGCTGGGACATGCTCGGCACCATCGAGTCCGATGTGGACACCTTCCTGGCGGCGCACGCCGGGTAGCGCCGACCGCGTTCGTCCCGGTGGCGCAACGCCACATCGGCAGCCGCCACGCGGACCCCTCGTGCCGGTCGCCGAGCTGCCGGCAGGTCGCGAACCCGCACATCCGACAAGCCGGCGCCAACCGACGGACCCGCACGTCGGCGAAGCCAGCGCCGCTCGGCGGACCAGCGCGCCGGTGAAGCCGGCGCTGCCCGGCGGACCGCGCGTCGGTGAAGCCGGCGCCGCCCGGCGGACCGCGCGTCGGTGAAGCCGGCGCTGCCCGCGGGCGTCAACGCGGCGGCGAGTGCGCCCACCGGCGACAGGCTAGCCAGGCTGCTGAAGGTCGCCGGGTTGCGGATCCGTGACCAGCGACGCCAGCAGCCGCAACCGTTCCGCGGAGGTTGAGCCGGCCGCGGCGCCGTTGAAGATGATGCGTTGACCGGGGTCGTCCGGGAGGCGCAGGCTTTCCTCGTTGAGGGTCAGGCGGCCGACCAGTGGGTGGTCCCAGTCGCGCACGGCGTGCAGGCACTCGGCCACCGGGTGGGTGGCCCAGATGCGGGCGAACTCCGGGCTGCGGATGCTCAGCTCGCCGACCAGTTCGGACAGTATGGGGTCGTGCGCGGCGTCGCTCGACGCGTTGCGGAGGTAGGCGACCGTGTTGCGGGCCTCGCGCTCCCAGTCGACGATCAGGTCGCGCATCGCCGGCTCGAGGAACATCTGGCGGGCCATGTTGGGGCGCTCGCCCGGACGCAACCCGAGCAACGCGTAGCCCAGGCGGTTGGCGCCGAGCAGGTCGGTGCGGCGGCCCACGACCAGGGCGGCCTGGTCGGTGCTGCTCCGGGCCAGCGCGAGCACCGGGTCGCGGACCGTCTCCGGGCCCGACGGGCGGCGGGGGACGGCGGCCGGGCGGGCCAGCCGTACGAGATGAAGCCGTTCGGTCTCGTCCAGACGCAGCGCGCCGGCCAGCGCGTCCAGCACCGAGTCGGACAGCTGGTGGCTCTCGCCCTGCTCGATGCGGGTGTAGTAGGTCACACTGACGCCGGCGAGCCGCGCGACCTCCTCGCGGCGCAGGCCGGGGACGCGGCGGGACGCGCCATATGTCCGGATGCCGGTCGCGGCGGGGGTCAGCGCCGCCCGGCGGGAGCGCAGGAAATCGCCGAGTTCGCTGCTCATGACGCCGGATCTTCCTCTCGTCGGTCGTGGGTACCCACCACAGGGTGTGGCCGCCGCCCTCACCGAAAGGCAACCTAATTGCGTGAGCAAATATTCGAACCGCGTCACGCTGGGCCTGGACACGTTCGGCGACGTCCTGTCCGACAACGCCGGGAAACCGGTCAGTCATCCGGAAACCCTCCGCGGGCTGGTGGAGCACGGGGTGCTGGCCGACCAGGTCGGGCTCGACTTCTTCGGCATCGGCGAGCACCACACCTCCGACATGCCGCTCTCCGCGCCCGACCTGGTGCTGGCCGCCATCGCCGCGCGGACCAGCCGGATCCGGATCGGGTCGGCGGTCACCGTGCTCAGTTCCGACGACCCCGTCCGGGTCTTCCAGCGCTATTCGACCCTGCACGGGCTCTCCGGCGGGCGCGCCGAGGTGATCCTCGGGCGCGGGTCGAGCATCGAGTCGTTCCCGCTGTTCGGCTACGACCTGGCCGACTACGAGGAGTTGTTCGAGGAGAAGGTCGACCTGTTCTCCCGCCTGCGCAAGGAGGAACCGGTCACCTGGTCCGGCCGGCTGCGCGCGCCGCTGGTCGACGCCGACGTGGTGCCGCACACGGTGGGCGGCCCGATCCCGACCTGGATCGGCGTCGGCGGCAGCCCGAAATCGGTGATCCGGGCGGCCACGTACGGCATGTCGTTGATGTTGGCGATCATCGGCGGGCCGGCCGAGCGCTTCGTGCCGTTCGCCGACCTGTTCCGCGAGGCGCAGCGCCGGCTGGACAAGCCCGGCATGCCGATCGGGGTGCACTCACCCGGGCACATCGCCGACACCGACGAAGAGGCCTACGAGCAACTGGTGCCGCACTATCTGGACGTGCTGACCCGGGTCGGCCGGCAGCGCGGTTGGCGCCCGCCGACCGCCGACCACCTCAGGCAGGAGATCGAGCACGGCGCCTGGTACGTCGGTTCGCCCGAGACCGTGGCCCCGAAGATCGTCAAAACGCTGCGCACGCTCGGCGCGGAACGGTTCGACCTCAAATACGGCCTGGCCGGCGTCCCGCACGACGCGGTGATGCGCAACATCGAGTTGTACGGCAGGAAGGTCGCCCCGCTGGTCCGCGAGATGCTCGCCGACGAAAGCTGAGGCAGCGGCCACCAGCCACCCGATCCGGGGCGGCGCGGACGCCGGTCCGTCCGGCACAATCTGCGCGTGACCACCAATTCGTCGTTCGACGAGACCGTCGTCGACGATCCGGGGGCCCGGGTTCTCTACTGGGTGCTGTTCCCGGTGCTCGGTGCCGGGCTCGGCTGGGTGGTGCGGTGGGCCGCCGGCTGGATCGCCGGCCTGCCGGTCGCACCCCTGCACGCCGTCTTCAAGGCGATCGACGAGGCACCCGACCCGCAGGCGACGCTGGTCGCGCTCGGCGTCGGGCTGCTGGTCGGCGTCGTCGTGTCGGTGCTCGCGGTCGCCGACATGCTGGTGGTGCGGGTCGGCATCGGCGAGGTCACGCTGACCCGGGGCGGGTCTACCAAACGCCGGGTCGCCCGCGGAGACGTCACCGCCGTGTTCTTCGACCGCGACCAACTCGTGCTGCTCGGCCGCGACGCGCGCGAGTTGGCCCGCGAGAAGACCGACCTGTCGAAGACCCGGGTCGAGGCGGCGTTCACCGGCAAGGGCTATCCGTGGCGGGCCGACGGCGACCCGCACCGCGACGAGTTCCGCATCTGGACCCGGCTCGACGACGACCTGCCGGGCGTCGCACACGGGCTGCTGATCGACCGGGCGGCGGCGTTGGCGGAGGGCAAGACGGCAGAGGCGGCAGAGCTTCGCGAGCACCTGCTCAAGCTGGGCATCGTCGTACGCGATGAGAAGAAGAAACAGCAATGGCGACGCGATCGGCGGGAACTCGCGTGACCCGGATCGCGATGTGGTCCGGGCCGCGCAACGTCTCGACGGCCCTGATGCGCAGCTTCGGCGCCCGCGCCGACTGCGCGGTGGTCGACGAGCCGCTCTACGCCGCCTACCTGGCCGCGACGACGCTCGACCATCCCGGCCGGGCGGACGTGCTGGCCAGCCAGCCGACGCACTGGTCGGCCGCGGTCACCGGGCTGTGCCAACCGTTGCCCGCCGGCCGGACGCTGCAGTACGAGAAGCACATGGCGCACCACCTGCTCCCCGAGGTCGGCCGCGGCTGGCTCGGGCAGGTCACCAACGCCTACCTGATCCGCGACCCGGCACACGTCGTCGCCTCCTACGCCAAGGTGCGCGGCGAACCCACCCTGGACGACCTCGGCTACCCGCAGCAGGTCGAGATCTTCCGCCGGCACGGCGGCCCGGTGCTCGACTCGGCGGCGCTGTTGCGTGACCCGGCCGGCCAGCTCCGCACGCTCTGCGCCGAGCTGGGGATCGACTTCGACGACGCGATGCTGAGCTGGCCGCCGGGGCGGCGCGACACCGACGGCGTGTGGGCGCCGCACTGGTACGCGGCGGTCGAACAGTCGACCGGTTTCGCGCCCTACCGCGACGTGCCCGCGTCGGTGCCGGCGCACCTGGCCCATCTGGTCGTCGCGGCCCAGCCCTACTACGACGAGTTGGCCGCACACCGCATCTAGAGCGGCTTGGCGTGGGTCTTCGCGTGCTCCTGGTAGAGCGCGGCGAGCTTGCCCGTGACCGGGCCCGACTGGCCCGTGCCGATCGTCCGGCCGTCGATCGTGGTGACCGCGGCCAACTCGCCCATCGTGCCGGTGCAGAAGACCTCGTCGGCGTTGTACATCTCGACCAGCGAGACGTCGCGGACGGTGACCGGGATGCCGGCGTTCGGGGCGATGTGCAGCACCGTGTCGCGGGTGATCCCTTCCGGGCACGCGACGGTACGCGGGGTGATCAGCTCACCGCCGGTGACGGCGAACAGATGGGTGGCGTTGGTCTCGGCCACGAAACCGCGCGGGTCGAGCATCAGCGCGTCGTCGGCGCCGGCCACGTTGGCCTCGATCTTCGCGAGGATCGAGTTGAGCAGGTTGGCGTGGTGGATCTTCGGGTCCAGCACGTCGGCGCCGGGGCGGCGGACACTGGCCGTGATCAGGGTGAGGCCGCCCGTGTCGTACACCGGTGGCTTGTGCTCGGCGAGGACGACGAGCGTGCAGCCGGCGGTGTTGAGCCGCGGGTCCATGCCGCTGGTGAGCTTGACGCCGCGGCTCAGGGTCAGCCTGATGTGAACGCCGTCGCGCATGTCGTTGGCGGTCAGCGTTTCGCGCACCGCACGGGTAATGTCCGAATCGGACGGAATGTCGGCGAAGGCGAGCGCTTTGGCGGACCGGCGCAGCCGTGCGAGGTGGGCGTCGAGCGCGAAAATCTTCCCGTCGTAGAGCCGCAGGCCCTCCCAGACGGCGTCGCCGCCCTGGACAACCGAGTCGAACGGCGACAATCCGGGCTCATCGCGGTGCCGGAGCACGCCGTTGACCCAATACCGGATCTCGGCGTTCCGCTCGTCGTACCTCTGCAGCATTCACCCAGCAGATCACGGCTGTCCACACGACTAGCGCCGAGGGCGGCCACAAGGGCAGAGTGTCCTGCGTGTCGCTGCCCTCCCCGCTCGCCGCCGCGCTGCGCCAGGCCCAGGCGCTGCGCGACGCCGGCGACCTGACCACGGCCCGGGCCATGCTGGCCGACGCGCTCGACGCCACCCGCCCGATGCTCGGCGACGACCACCCTGAGCTGCTCGGGGGCCAACACGCGCTGGCCACGCTGCACCGCGAGGCCGACGACCCGGCCGCGGCCCGCAGGGTGCTCGAGGACGCGATCGCGGCGGGCGAGTTGCACCTGGGCGAGGCCAACCCGCTGATGCTGGCGCTGTCGTTCGACCTCGGCACGGTCGCCGAGGAACTGGGCAACCGCCACGAGGCCCGCCGCAACTTCACCCGCGTCGCCACCTACGGCCCGGCCGCCTTCGGTGAAGATCATCACATGGTACGCACGGCAGCGGCCTACCTCTCCGCCGCCGGCGGCGAGCTCCCACCGATCCCGCCGGTCCAGTCGGCGGTCGCGCCACCGCCTCCGTCAGTGGGCGGGCAGCCCGCGTATGCGCAGCCGTTCTCCCCCGGCGGCGGCTTCGGACCGGCCGCGGGCGGCGGCCCCACGGGTCCCGGCGGTTTCCGGCAATCGCCGCACAACCCTTCACCGGCCGGCGGATTCGGGCCGTCGAGCACGCCCGGGCCGGGTCCGCACGGATTCCCGCCCCATTCGGCCGCACCGCCCGGCCCAGGTCCGGGCGATCCAGGTGGTTTCCCGCCTCAGGCGGCCACATCGCCCGGCCCAGGTCCGGGCGATCCAGGTGGTTTCCCGCCGCAGGCGGCCTCGACGAATTCCTTCATGTCGGGGACAGCCGTCCCGACGCAGGACGGTCCGCACGGGTTCGGTCCCGCGGCGAGCGTGCCGTCCGGGTCGGGGTCATTCCACGATCCGGGGCCGCACGGCTTCGGCCAGGCGTCGGCCGCGCCGTCCCCACCGGCGGCGTTCTCGCCGGATGGCGGCGACGCGGCCGGGCCGACGGCGCACGCTGCGGCGACTCGTACAACCCCCGGGTCCGGGGGATCCGTGGCCGGGCCGCCCACGACCTGGCCTCCCCCGGCCGGCGGCAACGCGCCTGACCCGCAGCCGCCGCGGTCCGCCGGACCGGTGGCCGCCGGTGGCGCGTCCGGGCCGGTGACGCACTCCCCGCGAGCGGTGCCGGTGGCCGGCGGTCCTGGCTCGGATGGGTCGGCGTTCGGCCCGGCGTCCGCACAGCAGGGTGGTCGGCCGGGCGCCGACCCCGAGGTGGCGCCCGGGGTGTTCGCCGTGGCACGCGACGGCGGGGGCCCGGCCGAGGCGGCCCGCGCCGCGGTCAACGCCCCCACCCAGGCGCTCCCGACACAGCCGCCGCGGGCACCGGCCCCACAGGACGGTTGGGCGAACCGCGACGCGGGCGGGCGTGGCGGCGGCGCGGCGCCGCAGCAGGGCGCCGGCCGGCCGACGAGCCCGAGCGGCTGGAGTCCGGCGGCCTGGGGCGAAGGTGGACAGGGCGGCAACCCCGCTGCGCCCGGCGGCCCGGCCGCCGACACCATGAGTGGCCAGGCCGGCAACGGTTGGCCGGGAGCGAACGGTCAGGCCGGAAACGGCTGGCCTCAGCCCAACGGTCAGGGTGGGAACGGGACCGGATGGGGTGGACAGTCGCCGGCCGCTCCTGATTGGGGGCAAGCCGGCGGGGCGCCACCGTGGGGGCGGGAGTTGGAGCCGGCGCGGCAGAGGTCGCCGCAAGGGTTCGGGAACCGCCACGAACCTGTCGTCTCTCCTGCGCCGGCGCTGGAGGTGGCGCCCGTATCCCTGCATGGTCCGATGGCAGCCGCCGCGGAGCGGGAGCGGACCCGTGGTCGCAGTGCGACGGTGGCCGCGTTCGTCGCCGCCGTCGCGGCCGTCGTGGCCGCGGTGCTCGTGATGTTCGTGGTGCTTCGGGACCAGAACGACGATCCCTCTCGGGTCGCGGCGGCGCCGGACATCAGCGCGGGCGCGGTGGTGCCGAGCGGGCCGGCACTCGGTGGCGACCCGCCGACCGACCTGGCCGTGCGGGAAGACGGCGACGCGCTGCTGGTGACCTGGCGTGACCCGACCGCCGGCACGGTGCCGTTCATCGTCGCCGCGGGGCAGGCGGGGACGCAGTTGCGGGCGATGGGGACGGTTGAGCCCGGTGTGACCCGGTATCTGGCGAACGGGCTGGCGACTGACTCGGACTACTGCTTCACCGTCGTAGCTGTCTACTCGACCGACCGCTATGCCACATCCGGTCAGGTGTGCACCCGCCGTACGGCTCGTTCTGGCGGCTAATCCACAATCCGGCCGAACCATCCGCAACTGCGGCGACCTGCGCGGACGCGAAGCCGGCTCGATGTTGTCCACAGGGCACCCGCGCACTGTCCACAGCCGACCACAACCGGTGCCCGCCCGCATTGACAGCCCAATATGATGGCCCCTGGCTTTCGGGGAGGAACGCCTGGGCGACCAGCGGTCGCCTACACACGGGTGGGAGGGTTAGCCGGCTGTGGCCACCACAGACAACGGCACCATGACAGGCGGCGACGGCGCCGCACCGGATCTGGGCAAGGCACTCGACGACGCGTTGGCCAAGCCGCGGCGGCGCATTCCGCGCGGCGGGCTGGTGACCGGCGGCGTCGTGATCGCCCTGGTCGCCGCGATGGGCTTCACGGTCCTCGGGCTGGGTGTGGCCGACAACGCGGTGGCCAACTACGACGCGAGTTCGTGGATGTGGAGCCGGGCCAAGAGCGAGATCGCCCGGGTCAACGGGCTGACCGGCCGGGTCGACACCCGGGTCGAGGTCAACCAGGCGCAGAACCACTCGATGCAGGTCACCCAGACCGACCGTTTCCTGATCCTGCGCGACCTGACGACGGGCCAGGTCAGCTCCCTGGACCTCGCGACGCTGCAGGTCATGGCCACCACCCGCACCACCTCCGGCCTGGGCGTGAGCATCGCCATGCGCGACGACGCCGCCTTCGTGGTCGACGCGCCGCAGGGCATCGTCCGCCAACTCGACCCGCGCTCGCTGGTGCCGATCGGCGAGCCGGTGCGCTATCCACCGGGCATCGCGGGCGGCACCTTCGACGGCACCGGGCGGCTGTGGGTGGCCGTGCCGAGCGAGGGCACGGTCTCCGCGATCACCCCGGCGCCGCTGCCCAGCGCGCCGGCCGATCCGCTGCCCACCGGAGCCGCACTGGTCGGTGTGTCCAATCCGGGCACCGGCGGCTCCGGCGGCGGGGTGGGTCCCGCGCTGGTCAAGACCGTGACGGTGGCCGACCCGAGCCACGACCTGGCGGTGACCACCCTCGACGACGGTGTGGCCGTGCTCGACCGCACCAGCGGGGCGCTGACCACCGTGCGCGGCGAGCGCGAGCACAAGGTGGTCCTCTCGTTGCCCGGCATCGGCCTGGTGCCGCCGCGCACCAACGGCGCGCAGGTGCCGGTGACCGTCGCCGACGGGCGGCACGTGCTGGTGGTCGGCGACGGCGGCCCGGTCGCCCAGTTCGTCGTGCCCGGCGAGGGCGACCAACTGCGCCCGGCGGTGGCCTGGGCGGGCCGCTTCTACTGCGCCGACGACCGCACCGGCACCGTGAGCGTGTTCGACGAGCACGGTCAGCTCGTCGACACGATCGACGTCAAGGGCGCCAACGGGCCGCTCGAGCTCGAGGTGCGCGAGAACTACCTGTTCATCAACGCGCCGAACTCGTCGACGGCCCGGGTGGTCGACGACCACGGCCAGGTCCGGGTGGTCGACAAATACGCCGATGACGTGCTGGGCGACGACCCGCCCAAGGACCCGCCGAAGCCGCCACCGGTCAAGGAGAAGGTGATCGGCAAGCCGGGCGCGCCGCGCGCGGTGACCGCGACGGCCGGCGACAAGCTGGCCCGGGTGAGCTGGCGCGCGGCCGACGACAACGGGGCCGCCATCACCAAATACGTGGTCGAGGGCGGGCCGCAGCCGGTCGAGGTCGGTGCGCGCCAGCGCTCGATCGAGATCCCGGGGCTGACCAACGGCGAGACCTACCGGTTCTCGGTGCACGCGGTCAACGGCAAGGGCGCCGGGCCGGTCAAGCGCAGCAACCCGGTGATGCCGACCGCCGACGTGCCCGACCCGCCGGCCAGCGTGACCGCCGAGGCCCGGCCCGACGGCACCGTGCGGGTCAGTTGGCCAGCCGCCAACGGCCAGGGCAACCGCATCGCGAAATACGCGGTGACCTCGTCGACCGCCGGTGCCACCGCGCCGGCCGGTGAGACCGCCAAGACCGAGCTGATCGTGCCCGCGGGCGACCTCGACTACGGCACGCAGTACGCGTTCACCGTGGTGGCGGTCAGCGACAAGGGTGCGGCGTCGACGCCGTCGGCGGCCAGCGACACCGTGGTCCCGTTCACGGTGCCGGGCAAGCCGCTCAACATCGCCGCCGTCGCTCCCGACGCCGCCGGCACCATCACGGTGAGCTGGGGTGTGCCGGCCGACAACGGGCGACCCATCACCGGGTACGCCGTGACGGTCGGCGGCAGGACCGTCCAGACCGCGGGCACGTCGCAGACGGTCACCGGGCTGCCCGCGGGCCAGCCGGCGACCGCCTCGGTGGTGGCGGTCAACGAGGCCGGCGAGGGACCGGCGGCGACCGCGACCGCCACGACGATCGACGTGCCGACGCTGACGCTCGGTGCCGCGACGGCCACGAGCACCGCGATCTCGGTGCCGATGACGGTCAACACGCGTGGCAGCGCGACGCAGTGCCAGGTCAGTCTGAGCGGCAACGGCCGCACGGTGGCCAGCGGGTGGACCACCTGCGGCACCATCACGATGGCCGCCTGGCGGGCCGGCACGGCCTACACCTACACGGTGGAGGCGCGTAACAACGCCGGCACGGTCAACGGTGGCGCGGCCCGCGGCGTCAACACGGCGGCGGTCAACGGCACGGTCGCCTGCAACGACAGCGGCGGCACCTACTGCGACGACGGCATCGGCGTCTACACCGGCACCCGCCAGGTGCTCGCCGAGGCGCTCGGCGACACGCCCAACGGCACCGGCTACGGTGCCTGGTGCAAGAAGGCCGGCAGCAACATCAAGGCCGTGCAATACAACAACAACAAGGCCAGCACGTGGTGGGTGCAGATCACCTTCAAGAACAAGGTCGGCTACATCCCGTTCGCGTGGCTCAACCTCAACAACGGCGACAACATCAACGGCCTGCCGACGTGCGTGTGAGGATCCGGTGACGCAACCACAGCACGAGCCGCTGCCGGCCGGGCACATCCAGGGCTTCGCGGCCCTGGCCGGGCGGCTGGCCGAGTCGGTCGGCGCGGTCGTGCTCGGCAAGGACGAGGTCGTGCGGCTGACGCTGACCGCGTTGTTCGCACAGGGCCACGTGCTGCTCGAAGACGTGCCCGGCGTCGGCAAGACCACGCTGGCCCGGGCGCTGGCGGCGAGCGTCCACGGCCAGTGGCGGCGCATCCAGTTCACGCCCGACCTGCTGCCCTCCGACGTCTCCGGCGTCACCATCTTCAACCAGGCCACCCGCGGGTTCGAGTTCCACCCGGGTCCGGTGTTCGCCAACATCGTCATCGCCGACGAGATCAACCGGGCGTCGCCGAAGACGCAGTCGGCGCTGCTCGAGGTGATGGAGGAGCGCACCGTCACCGTCGACGGTGTGCGGCACGGCGTCCCACGCCCGTTCCTGGTCGTGGCGACCCAGAACCCGGTCGAGATGGACGGCACCTACCGGCTGCCGGAGGCACAGCTCGACCGGTTCCTGATGAAGCTCTCGGTGGGCTATCCCGACGAAGCGGTCGAGATCGAGGTGCTGCGCGGCGCCAACCTGCGCTCCCCCGACGCGATCGAGCCGGTCACCGACACGGCCACGGTCGGCGAGATGGTCCGGATGGCGCAGCAGGTGCACGTCGCCGACCCGCTCTACGCCTACGCGGTGCGGCTGGCCGCGACCACCCGCGCGCACCCGCAGGTCCGGGTCGGCGTGAGCCCGCGCGGTGTGATCGCGCTGACCCGCGCCGCGTGCGCCTACGCGCTGATCCACGGCCGCGGCTACGTCCTGCCCGAAGACCTCAAGGCCCTCCTCGGCCCGGTCTTCGCCCACCGCATCCTGCTCACGCCCGACGCCCAACTCCGCGGCACGACGGCCGACGAGGTCCTGGCCGAGGCGATCCGGGCCGTGCCGGTCCCGCTGCCCGGCGGCGGCCCCACGTCCGCCGCCGGGTCCGCTCAGGCGCGGCCGCGGGCGACCTCGGGGCGGGTCGCCCCGGTCGGGTCCGCGCAACCGACCGCGGCGAGCTACGGCACACCGGCACAGGCCAACGGCGTCGCCCACGCGGCACCGACCGCCAACGGCGGGCTGCGGCCGCTGCCCGGGAGCTGATCCGTGCGGCCCACCGCCCGGGGTGTCGGGCTGGCCGTCGCCGGCGCCGCGTTGGCGGCCTCCGGCTGGCGCTTCGGCTACCCCGAGCTGGCCGCGCTCGGCGGCGCCGCCCTGGTCTCGGTCGTCTTCGCCGTGCTACACGCCGCCTGGCGGCCGCGGCTCGACGTGTCGCGCCGGGTCGAGCCCGACCGGGTCGGTCGCGGCGAGCCCGCCGGCGTCACGCTGACCGTGCGCAACGGCGCCCGGCTGCGCGCCGCCAACCTCGTCGCCCACGACCGCTGCGGCGCCGCCGCGGTGCCCGTCCCCGTGCTGCGACTGCGGCCGGGCAGCGACACCACGGTGGACTATCCCGTGCCGACCAGCCGCCGCGGCGTCGTGCGGGTCGGTCCGCTGCGGGTCTCCCGCCGCGACCCGCTCGGCCTGGTCACCGCCGCCCGGTCACACGGCGGCACCGGCACCGTCTGGGTCCACCCGCGGATCCACCCGCTCGCCGCCGTGCCGGCGGGCGCGATGCGCAGCCTCGACGGCCGGGTCGACAGCGTCCCGCACGGCACGATCACGTTCGACTCGTTGCGCGAATACGTCGTCGGCGACGAGTTGCGCCGGGTGCACTGGCGCACCAGCGCCCGGATCGGCGAGTTGATGGTCCGCGAGCAGCTCGACACCAGTCTCCCGAAGCTGGTCGTCCTGCTCGACAACCGCGCCTCCGCCCACCCCGACCGGGCGGGCGGGGAGGCACCGAGCTTCGAGGCCGCCTGCGAAGCCGCCGCGTCCATCGTCACCGCGGCGGCCCGCGAAGACGTCGACGTCACGCTGCTGCTGGTGGCCGGCGAGACGGCGCCCGCGCCGCACCCGCTCGACCGGCTGGCCGAGGCGGACCTGGTCGCCGGCGACCTCAAGGCGGCCACCGACCGGCTCCGCCAGCAGCGCGCCGGCGACACCGTGATCTTCCTGACCGGGGCCGGCGGACGGAGCGACCTCGGGCTGATCGGGTCACTGCGGGGGCCCTACGCCGCGCTGGTCGTGGCCGTCTTCGGCGAGGGCGGCACCCCGTCCGCGGCCGAGGGCATGGTCGTGCTCGACGCCACCGACGGCGAGTCGTTCGCCGCCGCCTGGGACACGGTGCGCGGATGGTGAGGTTCGCGCGGGCCGCCGTACCCCCGCTTGCCCTGATCGTCATGATCACCGCCGCGGCGCTGGCGCTCGACCGCGTCTACGCCGGGTCCGTCCTGGTGCCGCTGGTCGCCGGCGCGGGCGGGGCGGCGGTGTTGATCTCCGTCGCCGCCCGCCGGTCGCCGTCGTGGCTGGTCGCGCCGGTGTCCGTGCTCGGCCTGGCCGGCTACACCCTCGGCGCGCTCTGGTGGTCGGCCGACCGCGCCGGGCTGCCGGGGCCGCTGCGCGACCTCGCCGTCGAGGCCGGCCGCAACGGCATCCCGCGCCTGCTCACCGCCATGATCCCGGTCGAGCCGACGCCCGACACCGTGATCGTGCCGGTGGTCGCCGCCTGGCTGGCCGGGCTCGCCGGTGCCGAACTCGGCCTGCGCTGGGGACGACTGCTCATCGGGTACGCCCCACCCGTGCTCCTCTTCGCCGGCGCCCTCTACGTCGTCGGCCCCAACGCGACCACCGCCCTCGGCCCGGTGCTGATGGTCGTCGTCGCCGCGGCCCTCGGTCTCGCCGTCACCGGCCGCCCGCCGGCACCCACCGCCGCCCTCCCCCGCCCGGCCCGGGTGGCGCTGCAGGTCCGGGCCGTGCTGGCCGCCCTCGCCGCGATCGCCCTGGTCGCCGCCACCGCTCCCCTGGTCACCGGCCGGGTCGAGACGACGCCGGTCGACCCGCGGCAGTACGTGCAGCCGCCGCAGGTCGACAGCCTCGACGAGAACCCGCTGATCCGCATCTCCGGCTGGGCGCTCAACCCCGACCAGTTGCTGTTCGACATCCGCAGCGACCGCGACGAGCCGGTCCGGATCCGGCTGGCGGTGCTCAGCGACTACGACGGGATCACCTGGCGGGTCGGCGCCGTCTACCGGGGCGCCGGCCGGGTGCTCCCCGCCCCGGCCACGCTGCCGGCCAACCCGGTCGCGCCGGTGACACAGCGGATCGAGATCGGCGACCTGTCCGGCCGCCTGCTGCCCGCGGTGCCGACACCGTCGCGCGTGGACGGTGTCCGGGTCGCCTACGACCCGTCGACCGGCACGATGATCGAGCCCGACGGGTTGCGATCCGGCCAGTCCTACACCGTCTCCTCGGAGGCCGAGCAGCCCGACCTCAACCTGCTGACCGCGGCCGACGTGCCGTTCGGCGACGGGGTCGCCAGGATGCTGCGGCTCGGCCCCGGCGCACCCGACCAGATGCGCGAGTTGGCCGACCGGCTGGCCAACGACGCGGGCGGCGGCGCCTACCAGCGCGCGCTGGCCATCGAGGACTACCTGGCGACGCACTACCGGATGGTCGCCGACGCGCCCAGCGGGCACGCCTACCCCAACCTGGCGTTCTTCCTGTTCGGCCCGGCCAACGGCGGCGGGCGGCGGGGCACGTCGGAGCAGTTCGCGGCCGCGTACGCCGTGCTCGCCCGGATGATGGGCCTGCCGACCCGGATCGTGGTGGGCTTCCGGAGCGCGACCGGCACCGGCCCGGTCCGCGGCGCCGACGCGCAGGCCTGGCCGGAGATCTACTTCAACGAGGTCGGCTGGGTGGCGTTCGACCCCCTGCCCAAGCCCGACACCACTCCGGAGACGCCGGAGACCGAGCCGCCGAAGCCCGAGCCGCCGACGCAACCGCCGTCCGAAGCGCCGCTGCCCACGGTCGAGCCCACCGTCTCACCGACCGCGGCGCCGCTCGTGGCGGCCGCGCCCGGTGATTCGGGCGTGGCGACCGCCTACACGATCGGTGGCGGCGGCCTGTTGCTGCTCGTGGTCGCGCTGGTGTGTGCGCTCATCCTGATGCGCCGCAGGCTCAGCCGGCGCCGGCTCGCGACCGGCACCCCCGGCGACCGGGTGGCCGGCGCCTGGCTGGAAGTGCGCGACGCGCTCCGGCTGGCCGGCACCCCCGCACCCGCCCACCTGTCGGCGACCGAACTCGCGGCCCACGCCGCGGCCGCCGCCGCGGGCCGGTCCACGCCGACCGACCTCGCCGCCGCGACCCGTTCCGCCACGCCGGCCGACGCCGCCGCAGGCCGGTCCACCCCGCCGACCGACGCCGCCGGGGGCGGCTCCTCAGGCCGGTCCACCCAGCCGACCGATCTCGCCGCGGCCGAGTCCACTGCCGCAGGCGCCGTCGACCGGCCGGCGGCGAAGCAGCCGGCGGCCCCGCGCCCCGCCGTCGAAGCGGCACCCGTGGTGTCGACGCCCGAACTCGTCACCCTGGTCGACCTGGTCAACCGTGACGCCTTCGCGCCCGAGCAGGTCGGCGACGCCGAGGCCACGCGGGCCGGCGCGGCGGCTCGCGCCTACCACGCGCGGCTCCGGGCGGCCCAGTCCCGCTGGCGCCGCCTGCTCTGGCCCCTCCATCCGGGCCCGCTGCGCTGGGAACGCGCCAACCGCGCCAACCGCGCCAACCGCGACGCACGCGCCGACCCCGACGACCGCGACCGATCCCGCTGACCCGGAAGGCACAGGGGTTGGGCGGCGGGCGAGCCACCCCTGCGGGTAGCTTGGCCAACGAAGCGCCGGCTCGCGCCGCGCGCGCTGGCGGCCCGCACGACCCGCAAGGAGACAGCATGCCCGCGCCGACGAACGGTCTGTTCGATCCGAAACGCACCGCGCTGCTGGTGATGGACTACCAGAACGGGATCGTCGGCCGGCTGCCGGAGCCCGACGCACTGATCGGGCGGGTCCGCGACGCGATCGCCGACGTGCGCGCGCACGAGGGCACCATCGGCTACGTACGGGTCGCGTTCACCGACGACGACTACGCCACGGTGCCGGCCACCAACGTCACGTTCGCCGCCGCGGCCGAGAACCGGGCGATGGGCGACGACGACCCGAGCACCGCGATCGTCGAGCCGCTGGCGCCGGAGCAGGGCGACATCGTGGTCCGCAAGGTGCGCATCGGCGCCATGTCGACCACCGACCTCGACCAGCGGCTGCGGGCCCGCGGCATCAACACCGTGGTGCTCACCGGCGTCAGCACCAGCGGCGTGGTGCTGTCCACGGTGATCGACGCGGCCGACCGCGACTACCGGGTCTACGTACTCTCCGATTGCGTCGCCGACTTTGATCCTGACCTGCACGACCTGTTGCTCGACAAGGTCTTCGGTCGGCGCGCCACGGTGATCGACAGCGCCGAACTGCACAACATGCTGGCGAAGGGCTAGGCCGGCACCGGGTTGCGCAACCCGGGGTGATCGGCTGGCAGGGCCCGGCGGACCACCCACCAGCTCACCGCGACGCAGGCCGCGACCAGCGGCCAGGTCAGCGCGACCCGGGTCGCGGTCAGCGCGAGCACCTTGTCGGCCGCGTAGAGCGGCAGGAACACCGCGACCCGCACGACATACTGCAGGACCCAGACCACACTGCCCCAGCCGTACGCGCGGACAAGCGCCGGATCGCGGCGCCACCGGGTCTTCTGGCCGAGCGCGAGCCCGACGACCACGCCGAGCAGCGGCCAGCGGATCGCGATGCTGACCAGCCAGGCCAGCGCGCTGGCCGCGTTGGACACCAGTTGCAGCAGGAAGAAGTCGGCGGCGTGGCCGGTGCGCAGCACGACCAGCGCGGCCAGGCAGACACCGAACAGGCTGATGACCACGGCCATCGGCCGGTGTCCCCGGGAGAACCGCCAGATCGCGACGGCGGCGCCGACGGCCAGCGCGGCGATCACACCGGCCAGGTTGGAGCGACCGGAGAGCGCCCAGCCGAGCCCGAACGCCAGCGGCGGCAGCGACGCCTCGATCGCACCGCGACGGCCGCCGAGCAGGTCATTGAGCGACTCCTGGGTCATCGCGGTGAGGCTACCCTAACCAGGGATGAGAAACAGCACGCGACCGATGGCCGCGTAACCGGTAGGTTCTTCAGACGTGACCCACCGTTGGGGAATGACGGTCCCGTTCACCGGGATCCCGTTGGCCGACCACGGTCGGCTTTACGCCTTGTTGCATGATGCCGGTTTCACCGACCTGTGGACGTCGGAGGTCGCCGGCACCGACGCCTTCACTCCGCTGACGATCGGCGCGATCGCCACACCGCGGATGCGCCTCGGCACCGCCGTCGCACCGGTCTTCACCCGCGGCCCCGGCCTGCTGGCGATGACCGCGGCCGCGCTGGCCGAGACCGCGCCCGACCGTTTCGTGCTCGGCATCGGCGCCTCGTCCCCGGTCGTCGTCGGCGACTGGAACGCGGTCCCGTTCACCGAGCCGTTCAAGCGCAGCCGCGACATGCTCCGCTTCCTGCGGTCGGCACTGGCCGGCGAGACGGTCGACCGCGAGTTCGACACGTTCGCGGTCCGCCGCTTCCGCCTCGAACGCCCGCCCGCTTCGCCTCCGCCGATCCTGCTGGCGGCGCTGCGCCCGGCGATGCTGCGGCTGGCCGCCGCCGAGGCCGACGGCACGATCCTCAACTGGCTGGCCGCCACCGACGTGCCGAAGGCGCTCGACGCGCTCGGCGACCGCCCGGCCGGTTTCGACATCGCGGCCCGCATCTTCGTCTGCCCGACCGACGACGCCGACCACGCCCGCGCCCTCGGCCGCCGGATGATCACGAGCTACCTGACCGTCCCGGCGTACGCCGAGTTCCACCGCTGGCTGGGCAACGCCGACCTGCTGGACCCGGTCTGGTCGGCCTGGGCGGCCGGCGACCGCAGGGGCGCCCTGGCCGCCGTGCCCGACGAACTCGTCGACCGGCTGGTCATCCACGGCACACCGCACCAGTGCAAAGAGCAGATCATGGCGTACGTCGAGGCCGGCGTCACGACGCCCATGATGGCCCCGCTGCCCACCCCCGAACTGACGGCCGGCGGCGTGGATGCGCTGATCGCCCTGATCGGCGAGCTGGCCGCACCATCCAGTGTGGAGAGAGGCTGACCGAATGGACCTGGGCGGCAAGATAGTTGTGATAACCGGCGCGGCGGGCGGCATCGGCGCCGCGATGGCCCGCCGGTTCGCCGAGGCGGGCGTGGCCGGCCTGGTGCTCGCCGACCTCGACGGCCCGGCGGTCGAGTCCCTCGCCCGGTCGATCGACAACGCGCCGACCCACGCGGTCCGCTGCGACGTGACCGACCCGGCACAGATCACCGCCCTGGTCGCGGCCGCACACGAGTCGTTCGGCCCGGTCGACCTGTTCTGCTCGAACGCCGGCATCACCACCGGCACCGGCCTCGACACCACCGACGACGCCTGGCAACGGGCCTGGTCGGTCAACGTGCACGCGCATGTGGTCGCCGCTCGCGCGGTGCTCCCGTCGATGCTCGACCGCGGCGCCGGCTATCTGTTGCAGACCTGCTCGGCCGCGGGCCTGCTGACCGCGGTCGGCGACGCCCCCTACGCGGTGACCAAACACGCGGCGGTCGGCTTCGCCGAGTGGCTGTCGATGACCTACGGCGACCGCGGCATCCGGGTCAGCGCGCTGTGCCCCCAGGGCGTAGCGACGCCGATGCTGGAGCACGGCCTGACCCACGGCCACGCCGGCGCCCTGGTCACAGCCGCCGCGGGCGAGGTGCTGACGCCGGAGCAGGTCGCGGAGGCGGTGGTCGAGGGCCTGGCGGCGGAGCGCTTCTTGATCCTGCCGCATCCCGAGGTGGCCACCTACCAGCAGCGCAAGGCCGAAAACCCGGACCGCTGGCTGACCTCCATGCGCAAAATGATCAGCCGGGTCTCGTCGACCGCCTGACCGGGGCGAGGCGTCCGCCCGCCGGCGACGGCCTCGACCACCTGGGCAGACCCGGTGCCCTCCGTTTCGTGCCGACCCTGACAGCAGGGCGGGGTTCTTCGGCGCTTTGCTCTGCACCCCTGCAGGAAGCGCCATTCCACCGGGGGGCTTCCTGTGGGGGTGCAGAGCAAAGCCGGTCAGGACAGGCCAGCGATCTCCGCGACGCGGAGGTCGGTCAGCCGCGTCCGGTCCAGCGTCTGACCGGGCGACCGCGGCCCGAGCGGTCGCCGTCCGCGGCGTCGTCGCCGGCGCCCACGCCACCGGCGGCGCCGTTGCGGCCCGAGCGGCCACCGACCCCCGCGGCACCGTCGCCGCCTCCCACGCCACCGGCCGAGCCAGAGCCAGCTCGGCCCGAGCGGCCACCGACCCCCGCGGCACCGTAGCCGCCTCCCACGCCACCGGCGGAGCCAGAGCCAGCGCGGCCCGAGCGGCCACCGGCCCCCGCGGCACCGTCGCCGCCTCCCGCGCCACCGGCGGAGCCAGAGCCAGCGCGGCCCGAGCGGCCACCGGCCCCCGCGGCACCGTAGCCGGCTCTCGCGTTGCCCGCCGCGCCCGATCTGTCATTGGCTCCCGCATCGTCGGACGCGAGCGAGCTAGGAACCGCCGCCCCGTCACCAGACGCGCCCGAACTACGAACTGCCGCCCCGTCACCGGACGCGCCCGAACTACGAACCGCCGCCCCGTCGCCGGACGCGAGCGGGCTACGAACCGAGTCGCCCGACGCGCGCGAGCTGCGAACCGCTGCCCCGTCGCCGGCGATCGTGCCGTGGCCGTTGGCCGACGGAACGTCGAGCGGGCGCGAACCGCGCCCGCCGGCCGGGGACGGGGCAGCGGTGGCTGGGGTGGCGGTGTCTTCGTGGATGTAGACGCCGCCGCGGAACAGGGAGACCACCGCGCCTGCGACGGCCAGAGCCGCGGCCAGGATGAAGACCACCAGGAGGCCGTCGTGGAAGGGGCCGCTCAGCAGACCGGGCAGGAACGTGCGGTCGGTCAGGTGTGCGAGCGTGGACGGTGGGACCTGGCCGGTCACGCCGGCCTGGTCCAGCAGGGAGCCGATCGGGTTCGTGCCCAGGAACGCCGCGAACATCAGGGATACCGGGGGTACGGCGACCACCGAGGAGACCGCGGAAGCCGGCACGCCCTGGGCGGTCAGGCCGCTGTGCAGCGCCGACGGGAGCGACGAGGACAGGCCGGCGATCAGCAGCGAGAAGAACAGGCCGATGGACAGCACCATGCCGGCGTTCTGGAACGTCGCCCGGATGCCTGATGCGACGCCGCGCTCCCCCGCTGGCACCGCGTTCATCACCGCCGTCGTGTTGGGGGCCGAGAACAGGCCCGAACCGGCGCCGTTGAAGAGCAGGAGCACCGCGAACAGCGGATAGCTGAAGTTGACCGGGATCAGCAGGAGGCCGACGAACGTCACGGCCATCACGACCAGGCCGCCCGTCGCCAGCAGCTTCGCGCCGTAGCGGTCCGAGAGCCAGCCGCTCAGCGGGCCGGCCACGATGAAGCCGATGGTCAGCGGCACCAGGTAGATCCCGGCCCAGAGCGGGGTGTCCTCGAAGTCGTAGCCGCGCAGCGGCAGCCAGATGCCCTGCAGCCAGATGATCAGCATGAACTGGAGGCCACCGCGGGCGATGGCGTTGAACAACGCCGCCGCGTTGCCGGCCCAGAACGCCTGGATCTTGAATAGGCGCAGGTGGAACATCGGTTGGGCGACGCGTGTCTCGATGACGCAGAACGCGACCAGCAGCACCGCGCCGACGATCAGGCCGCCGAACACCAGCGGGTTGGCCCAGCCTTCGACATGGTCGCCGTACGGCTGGATTCCATACGTGAGCGCGGCCAGCAGGACCGTCAGGCCCACGGCCAGCGTCGCGTTCCCCCACCAGTCGATGCGCACGCCCGAGCGGCGGACGACCGTCTCGCGCAGGTTGCGGTAGGCCCAGACCGCGCCGATCACGCCGACCAGGGCGCTCACGCCGAAGATCGAGCGCCAGTTCCAGGCGGACAGCAGACCACCGAGAACCAGGCCGACGAAGCTGCCGGCGAGCCCGGCGACCTGGTTGACGCCCAGCGCCGTGCCGCGCTGGCGGGCCGGGAAGGTGTCGGTGATGATGGCTGTGGAGTTGGCCATCAGCATCGCGCCGCCGACGCCCTGCACGATGCGCCAGCCGATCAGCCAGAGCGCGGCCGTGCGGCCCGAACCCGGCGTCAACAGGCACGCCACCGACGCGAAGGCGAAGACCGCGAAACCGGCGTTGTAGATCTTCACCCGGCCGAACATGTCGCCCAGCCGGCCCAGGGACACCACCAGGACGGCCGTCACCAGCAGGTAGCCCATCAGCATCCAGAGCAGGTAGCTGACGTTGCCCGGTGCGAGTGGGTCGAGGTGGATGCCGCGGAAGATCGCCGGCAGCGAGATGGTCAGGATGGACGCGTTGACCGTCGCCATCAGCATGCCGAGCGTCGTGTTGGACAGCACCGACCACTTGTGCGGGATCCGGCCGCCCGACCGGGCCTGGATTGCCATCGCATCACCCACTTCATTAGCTGTACTAAGCATATTGCGCCGAACAACGGGGTGCCGCGTGAACTGGGTCCCATCCGACGGGCGTGTCCGGTCGCACGGCGGGTACCCGGCAGGGATGGGCACGAGCAGCGTGATCCGTGGCACCGCGCGCGGCGTGGTCGCCGCGATGGCCATGTCAGGCCTGCGCCAGATGACCACGACCCTGGGCCTGGTCGCCGACACCCCGCCCGAGGCGATCGTCCAGAGCACCCTGCCCGCGATCTTCGAGCGGATTCCCGAAGAGCGCCGCCCGGCGATCGTGGAAGCGGTGCATTGGACGTACGGGGGCCTCGGTGGCGCCGCCTTCGGGCTGCTGCCGCGGAAGGTGCGCCGGCACCCGCTGACCGGGTTGATCTACGGCGTGCTGTTCTGGACCGCGTTCGAGGTCGGCATCGCACCGGTGCTCGGCCTGCCGCACGCGCACCGGCAGAAGCCCGAGGAGGAAGCCGCCCTCCTCGTCGACCATCTGCTCTACGGCGTCGTGGTCGCCGCCAGCGCTTGGCCACATCGGGACTGACCGGGGCGAAAACGAAACGCCAGGTGGCTCGCCGCCAACAAGCCAATGGCGACCTGGCCTACCACAACTGGCCGCATGTTGCAATCGGCAGTTTTCTTTATCTGTGCCATATTCACGTGAGTCTTGTGACGTGCTGTGCTGATCCCTACGCTCTGAGTGACGAAGGCGCCTCAGGAACCCCTCCAGGCGCTCACGGCCCACAAGCCGGGGAGGACCCTAAATGACCGAGGAGACCAGCTCCAGCCACCAGGCCGACGCCAAGCTCCTGCAAGCCAGCCTCGAGGTCGTCGCCGACCGCGCCGACGCGCTCATCGAATCGTTCTACGAGCGACTCTTCGCCGAGTATCCCGCCGTCCGGCCGATGTTCCCCGCGAACATGAAGCCGCAGGAGGACAAGCTCCTGGGCGCGATCGTCGCGCTGGTCACGAACTACGACACCCCCGACGCGTTGCGCCCGACGCTGCTCGCGCTGGGCGAGAAGCACGCCGGCTGGGGTGTCCAGCCGGAGCACTTCACGGCCGTCGCCGGCTGCCTGCTCGCGACGCTGCGCGAGTATGCGGGCGACGCGTTCACGCCAGAGGTCGAGGGCGCCTGGGTCCGGGCCTACACGTGGGCCGCGGGCACGATGATGCAGGGCATGGCGGTCAGCACGGCCGAGAGCCGCGCGGCCTGACAGGACGCGAACACACGAAAGCCCGGGCGGGTGGCCCGGGCTTTCGCGTCGAAATAGGTGGAGAGGCCGCCACGGGGGAAGCGGCCTCTCCGCGCAGAACGATACTCCGTCCTGCCCCTTATGGATAGCGGGGTCGATCAACCATTCGGGAACAGATGGCCGTAGTCCGCGTACGCCATGGCGATGTCGGACTGCGCCCAGAACCGGTGGTAGGTGAAGCTCGGCGCCGCGCCTCCGTCCAGGTAGGACTGGACCTTGGCCCAGTCCGGGTCGCGCTTGTAGAACGACCGGATATCGGTGAAGGTCTTGCCCGGCGCGATGGCGTCACCGTTGGGCATGTCGCCCGACCAGCCCGGCGGCAGGTACAGGCCCTGGCCGGTGCTGGCGTTGTAGACGTCGTCGAACCGGTTGTAGTCCTCGCGGGTCTCGGTCGTGACGACACCACGGGCGTCGCGGTTCGCGTACAACGCGTCGATCAGGCCCTTGGCCCCGGTCTTCGCGGCCGCGTTGCCCGACTTGGCGGCGTAGTACATCAGCGTCCGGGCGTACGCCGCGGCGACGCCCACGTCACGGCCCTTCTTGGTGACCGTCACGTGCAGGCCGGTGTTGGTCGCCGGCGACGACGGGTTCCAGGTCGTCGGCGCGCCGCTCCAGCTCATGTCGGACGGGATCTCGAACGCACCGCCGGTGCCGATCGTGGTGTTCGCGAGCGCCCAGGGCACCCACTTGTCGAGCAGCGCCTTGGCCTTCGCGTTGCCGGTCGCGTAGTAGAGCTCCGCGATCCGCTCCATCGACCAGGCCTGCATGCCGAACCACTGGTTCGACGGCGGGTCGTGGTAGACGGGGTCGACGTCGTAGAACATGCCGTAGAAGGTCGGCGTGCCGGCCGGCGGCTGGGCGTACGAGCCGTCCCAGCTGTTGGTCGCGCCGCCGGCGATGCCGCCCTCGGCCGACTGCAGCCACTGGTAGAACTCGAGTTGCCGGTCGAAGCTCTTCTGCCAGTCGGAAACCGCCGACGCCGAGCGGGGCTTGAGCTCATTGACGTTGGTCAGCGCCCACGCGGTCATCGGGTTCTGGTAGCCGAAGTGGTTGTGGCTCGAGCCGATCCGCCACGACCAGCCCGCGTTCGGGTCGGTCGCGCCGCCCCAGGCGTAGTACCAGGACAGCAGGTAGTGCGCGGAGTCCTTGCCGGACCCGGCCGGGCAGGTCGAGGCGCCGACGCAGTTGCCGATCTTCTTGAAGTACTTGTCGAACATCGCGTAGCGCAGGTAGTCGCCCATCTTGGCGGCCTTGGCCACGGTCGCCGACACGTCGGCGGCCTTGCCCTGCTCGGTCGCCCAGGTCAGCGCCCAGTAGGCGGCCTCGATCGCACGCGCGTCGGCGTCCGGCGCGTTGGTGTACTTCCACTGCTTCGCCGGCGTGCCGCTGTCCTTGATCGAGATGTCCAGGAAGCCGTAGGGGCCGCCGAAGGCGAACGTCTCACACGAGGGCTGCGGCACGGTCTCCCACACCGACTCCTGCGGTCCACGCTGGAAGGTGTTGATGTAGGCGGGACGCGTGGTGCCGTCGCCGCACCGGCCGAAGCCGTAGGTGTTGTCGACGTCGAGCAGCCAGTGCATGCCGTAGATGTCGCCGGTGCCGTAGGTCGACTGCAGCTCGGAGCGCAGCGGGTCCTGGCCCACCGGCACGTTGGGTTGCAGCTGCGACGGGTACTGGCTCGGCAGGTTGTATTCGGCGGCGTACTGCGGCGTGCCGTTGACGCCGGCGGTCGGCTGGTCGTTGTGCGACGGGATGATGTATTTCTCCATCACCGTCCAGGCGTTGTTGAACGGCGCCCAGTTCTCGGTCACCCGGCCGTACTGTGCCTCGAGCCAGATCCAGAAGCTGAACGCCTCCGAGGTGGTCTCGTGGCCGTAGTCGGGAGCTTCGACGATCAACGTCTCGATCGAGTGGTACGGGACGCCCTCCGGACTGAAGTAGCCGGAGTTCTTGATCTTGCCGTACTGGTCCAGGAACCGCTCGATGTAGACGTTGTCGCCCGTGCCGCCGTCGTTGTCGATCTCGGTTACGGTGATCGCGACGGGCGCGTACCCGGTGGCGGTGGCCGTGACCGTCGCCGAGCCGCCCACGGTGTCGGCGTCTTCCGCGGCGGCGATCGTCACCGGCACGCCCGTGCTCCAGTTGGAGCTGCTCAGCGTCACGCTGGTCGGGCTGACCGAGACGTCGGTGTCACCGGTGCGGGCCAGCGCAACCGTGACCGCCGACGACGGCGCGGCGCTGAGCGTCAGCCGGGTCGACGAGGTGCCGCCTTCGGCGACCGAGACCGACGACGGGTTGGCCCGCAGCACCGGGCCGCTGGCCTGGGTGACGGTGAAGCTGGCCTCGTCGGTGGCGGTCAGGTTGGCGTTGTCGTACGCCCGGGCCTGCACGGTGTACGACCCGGCGGGCAGGTCCTCCAGCGTGTAGCCGTACGGCGCCGTGGTGTCGGTGTTGACCAACATCCCGTTGCGGTAGAACTCGACCTTGCTGACGGTGCCGTCCGGGTCGCTGGCGCTGGCGCTGAGCGCGACGTCGGCCGGCGCCTCGAACGGTCCGGCCGGCACGGTCAGGTCCACCGTCGGCGGCTGTTGCACGGGCGCGCCGCCGCAGGTCGTGCCGTTGACGGTGAACGAGGTGGGCTTCGGGTTGCTGCCGCTCCAACTGCCGTTGAAGCCGATGCCGGTCGAGGCGCCGGTCGGCAGGCTGCCGTTCCACGGCATGCTGGCCGCGGTGACCTGGTTGCCGGTCTGGGTCCAGGTGGCCGACCAGCCCTGGGTGACCCGCTGGCTGCCGGGGAAGGTGAAGCCGAGTGTCCAGCCGTTGATCGGGTCGCCGAGGTTGCGGATGGTCAGGTTGGCGGTGAAGCCGCCGGGCCACTCGTTGGTCGCGTAGACCACGTCGCACGCGACCGCGGCCTGCGCGGGAGCGGCCGGGATGGCGACCGCGGCGGCGACGAGCGTGCCGGCGGCGAGCATCGCCAGGGCACGTCTGGGCCGGGTAAGCCTGATTGTCATGGAAGCGTTCTCTCCTCGCGAAAGCAGGGGTGGGCCACGCGTCCTGCCCGGGACGCGTGCGCGAAGGTCGGCTCCCTTGGATCGACAGTCTTGCATGGGAGCGCTCCCGGCGGCAAGCGGGCACGCACCGCCCGGCGCGAACCGCCTACGCTGCGTGGCCCGCGTGGTTCGATGGGTCGATGGACCGCGTCCTGAGCGGGGTGCTCATCACCTTCGCCGTCGCGGCGCTCCTGATCGGGCTGGGTCCACACCCGGCGATCACGTCGTGGTCGACGCAGGCCGTGCTCGAGGGCGCCTTCGCCTACCTCTCCTGGCGGCTGTGGCGCCGCCCGGGTCAGGATCCGCTCTGCCGGCGGTTCTGGGGTGCCGCCGCCGTCGCGGGCACGCTGAAGACCGCCGGCGGAGTCGTGCGCGCGGTCCAGTTCGGCATCGACCCGGGCAACCCCGACTTCAACAGCGCGATGCCGACGTTGCTGATCGTGGCGGGCTCCGTGGTGCTGTTGTACTTCCTGCTGACCCGACCGCCCGACATGATCGGCCGGGAGCGATTACGGCTGTGGCTCGACGCCGCCACCGTGCTCGTGGCGGCCTCGGTCTTCGTCTGGAGCATCACGCTGACCGGAAGCGAGAGCGCCACCGGCACCCGGGAACTGGCCTGGACGCTGATCGGCTCGGTGATCATGATCGTGTCGGCGTTCGCGATCGTCCGGCTGCTGATGACTAAGGAGGCGCCGTTCACCCGGGCGACCGGGGTGATCCTGACCATCGCGATCGCGCTCTTCGGGGTCGAGCACGCGCTCAATCCGCAGCTCGCCAACGCCGACTCGCGGGGCAGCTACGTGCTGCGGATGGTGCCGGCGCTGGTTCTCGTGATCGCGCCCTGTGTCGAGCGGGTCCACGGAACGCTGACCCGCGCGGCCGACCAACCCACGCGGACCCGGGTGACCGTGCGGCTGCCGTTCCTCGCGGTGGCCGCGGTGCAGATCACGCTGCTGATCCAGCTTCCGCTCATCGGGCTCACGCTGGTGAGCTGGGGCACCATCGTCGGTTCGGCGGTGCTCACCGCCGTCGTCGCCGCACGCCAGAGCGTGGTGCTGATGGAGAACGACCGGCTGGTGCGACGCCTGGACGAGAGCGTCGAGGCGCTCGGTCGGCAGGAGGAGAAGCTGCGTCACGCGGCCAACCACGACCATCTGACCGGCCTGGCCAACCGGGCCTTCTTCGATCACCACGCCCAGCACCTGGCCGGCAGCGGACCCGGTCGCGGGCGGGCCGTGCTGTTGCTCGACCTCAACGAGTTCAAGATGGTCAACGACACGTACGGCCACCACGCCGGCGACGACCTGCTCAAGCTCACCGCGACCCGGCTGCGGCGCAGCGTGCGGCCCGGCGACACGGTGGCCCGGCTGGGCGGCGACGAGTTCAGTGTGCTGCTCGCCGATGCCACCTCCAGCGATGCGGTCGCCGCCGCCCACCGCATTCTCGGCGCGCTGGCCGATCCGGTGCGGGTGCACGGCCAGACCCTGCGGCCCTCGGCCAGCGTCGGTATCGCGGCCAGCGGGCGCAAGCCCTTCGAGGCGCTGCTGCGCGACGCGGACGAGGCGATGTACGAGGCCAAGCGCCGGAACTCGGGCTTCTACCTGCACCCCGACTCGGCGACCTGACCGTGGACCGGATCCTGGGAACGGCGCTGCTCGTGTTCGGGGCAGCCGTGATCGCGATCGCCCTCGGGCCCGACCCCGGCGTCACCGCCTGGGTGGCCCAGGCGGTCCTGGAAGCGGCCTTCACTGGCCTGTCCTGGCAGCTGGCCCAACGGCGCGACCAGGGCAGCGGCACGCGGCGGTTCTGGGAGGCCGCGGCCGTGGCCGGGCTGATCTTCACGGCGGGTGCGGTGCTGCGGGCGGCGCAGTCGGCCAACCATCCGGGAACGGTGGCCGGTCTCTCGACCGTTCCGACGATCCTGCTCACCGTGGCGACCGGTGTGTTGTTGGCGTTCCTGCTGTCGCGTCCATGGGGGTCGGGGCGACGCGTCCGCAAGCGTCTGTGGCTCGACATGTCGATCGTGCTGATAAGCGGGGGCGTCGCCGTCTGGATGGTGACGCTGATCGGCCGCGGCGACGCGCACCGAACGGGCCAGCTGGTCTGGACGATGGCCGGCGCGGTGATCCTGCTGGCGGCCGCCGTCGCGCTGGTACGCGTCGTCTACACCCGCTCGACCCCGGTGCGCCTGCTCGTCGGAGTGACACTGACGCTGGCGATCGCGGTCTTCGGCGTCGGCCACGTCCTCAACCCCCAACTCCAGACGGCGCCGGACCTGCGCGCCGTGCTGGTGGTGCGGATGGTGCCGGCGCTGCTGCTGGTGGCGGCCGCCCGGTTCGAGCAACTCCGCAATCCCGCTCCCCCGGCCCGCGACCGGCGGGCCGCCGCGGGGCTGCCGTTCGTGGCCGTGGCGGCGACCCAGATCCTGCTCATCGTCGAACTGGCGACCGGCGGGCTGACCGACCGCGCCTGGGGTGCCCTCGCCGGCACGGTGATCGTGACGGGGCTGGTGATGATCCGGCAGCATCTGGTGTTCGTCGAGAACGCGCGCCTGGTGCGCGGGCTCGACGAGACCGTCGCGGCGCTGGGCCGGCAGGAAGACCGCCTGCGCTACGCGGCCCGCCACGACCACCTGACCGGGCTGCCCAACCGGGCGGCGTTGGACGAGCGGGCGAAGCTGCTCAGCAGCACCGAAGGTCAGGGCCGCGCGGTGCTGCTGCTCGACCTCAACGAGTTCAAGGCGGTCAACGACACCCTGGGCCACCATGCCGGCGACCGGCTGCTCAAGGTCATCGCCAACCGGCTGCGGCGTTCCGTGCGGCCGACCGACCTGGTGGCCAGGCTGGGTGGCGACGAGTTCAGCGTGCTGCTGGCCGATGCGTCGGCGTCGGACGCGGTGGAGGCCGCGCACCGGATCATGGGCGACCTGGCCAGGCGGGCCCGTATCGCCGGGCGGACGCTGCGGCCGTCGGCGAGCATCGGGATCGCGGCCAGTCACCACGAGCCGTTCGAGACACTGCTGCGCAACGCCGACGAGGCGATGTATGAGGCCAAGCGGCGGAATTCGGGCTTCCATCTGCACGCCGAAGGCGACAGCTAGACCCCGAAACTTTCGATCATGTCCAGGGGGTTTCCCGCACGCTGCCGGGCCGCTACAGTCTGACCAACGTCGATGGGAGCGCTTCCATTGATGAACGTCAGAGTAGGCCGGCGACGGGCCAGCCCGGACTCCGTCGCCGGTCTCCGCTCTCCCTCGAGAGGAGGTGGAACCACCGCCACTCGCGTGGCCCGGCTCCCGCGCGACACGCACGTCTGGTGCCAACCGCCGTGCGTGTATGTAACTGAGGTTGGGGGTGGGGTTGCCCTCCCCGCCCCCAACGCTAGCCCTTGATTGTTACGGGCATGAATCGGTCGACAGGACAGGCGGCGACGCCCAACCGGTCGACCGTCCTGTTTTGCGGTACTTCCACTGAGCTGGCCGGTCCGGGCTTCCGGAACATTGCAAACGGCTGTACGATCTTGGGAGCGCTCCCAGATCCCACCCCGAGGAGACCTGCGACATGACCGTGCTGACCCGACGGCGCCTGCTGCGCCGGGCCGCGCTCTCGGCCACCGCCGCGACCGCCGCACGAGCGTCCCTGTCGGCAGCCGCAAGACCGGCCGCTGCGTCCGCCATCTCCGCGGCGCCGCTGCTCGCCGCCGCCTGCGACCCGGACTCGCCCGACGCCGACCCGAACCCGGAACGCCGGCTCGGACTGCGGTTCCCGGACGGCTTCCGCTGGGGCGCCGCGACCTCCGCGTACCAGATCGAAGGTGCCGTGAAGGAAGACGGCCGGGGCGCGTCCATCTGGGACACGTTCAGCCACACGCCCGGCCGGACCCGCAACGGCGACACCGGCGACGTCGCGGCCGACCACTACCACCGCTGGGCCAGCGACCTCGACCTGATGAAGGACCTCGGCCTGCGCACCTACCGGTTCAGCATCTCCTGGCCGCGGGTGCAGGCCGACGGCACCGGCAAGGCCAACCAGCGCGGCCTGGACTTCTACCGGCGGTTGGTCGACGGCCTCCGCGAGCGCGACATCGCGCCGATGGCGACGCTGTTCCACTGGGACCTGCCGCAGGCGCTCCAGGACCTCGGCGGTTGGGAGAACCGCGACGTCGCCTACCGGTTCGCCGACTACGCCGCGTCCGTGTTCGACGCCCTCGGCGCCGCGGTGCCCGACTGGCTGACCATCAACGAGCCCAAGACCGTGGTGCAGAACGGCTATCTCGGCGGCCACCACGCACCCGGGTTGCGCGACCCGTCCGCCGCCTACCTGGTCGCCCACCACCTGCAACTCGCGCACGGCCTCGCGGTGCGCGCGCTGCGGGCCAGCGCCGACGCGCGGATCGGACCGGCGCTCAACCTGCACCCGTGCTACCCGGCCGACGACAGCGCCGAGACGGCCACCGCGACCCGGCTCTACGACGGCTACGAGAACCGCCTCTACCTCGACTCGATCCTGCGCGGCGCGTACCCGCGGGACGTGCTCGATGATCTTGGGCCGGAGAGCCGGATGGTCCGCGGCATCCGCGACGGTGACCTCGAGATTATCTCGTCGCCGGTCGACCTGCTCGCGGTGCAGTACTACACGCCCTACTACGTCACCGGTGGCGGCGACACCGAGCAGCGCTGGCCGACCTCCGAGGCGTCCTGGCAGCAGATCTTCCCGGACGGTCTCTTCGACATGCTGACCCGGATCACCCGCGACTACGGGCCGATCCCGCTCACCATCACGGAGAACGGCCTGCCCTGCCCGGACGAGATGGGTGCCGACGGCACGGTCGACGACCCGGGCCGGGTCGAGTTCCTGCGCGACCACTTCGCGGCGGCACACCGCGCGATCGGGGCGGGCGTGCCGCTGGAGAGCTACCACGTGTGGTCACTGATGGACAACTTCGAATGGGCCGAGGGGTACGAGCAGCGCTGGGGACTGGTCTACGTGGACTACCCGACGCAGCGCCGGACCCCCAAGCGCAGCGCGCGCTGGTATCAGGGCGTGATCCGCGACAACACGGTCTAACGCGGCAGGACCGGCCGGGCCGCTACCGCGGCAGAACCGGCCGGGCCGCTACCGCGGCAGAACCGGCCGGGCCGCTACCGCGGCAGAACCGGCCGGGCCGCTACCGCGGCAGAGCCGGCCGGGCCGCTACCGCGGCAGAGCCTGCTGGAGTTCGGCCCGCAGGGCCGGGGTGAGCATCTCCCCGGCCTGCTTGGCCAGCCGCGCCATCTCGTAGCCGACCACACCGATGTCGGCGTCGGAACCGGCGAGGGTGGCCAGGATCGACCCGTCGCGGATGTGCATCACCAGGAAATAGCCGCGGCCCATCTCGACGACCGTCTGCTTCACGTAGTCGTTGTCGAACATCTGGGCCGCGCCGCTGGTGATGCTCATGACGCCCGAGGTGACCGCCGCCAGCTTGTCGGCGTGATCGCGCGGCAGGTGGTCGGAGACCGCGATCAGCAGGCCGTCGGAGGACACCACGATCGCGTGCGAGACACCCGGGACCCGCTGGGCGAAGCCGCTGACCAGCCAGCTCAGGTCGCGCGCCTCGCGGCTGAGCGTCGTCATCGTTGCTCCCGTTCTCCGCGCCAGGGCGGCGCGCTCGTCTGGTCTTCGGGGTTCTCCGCCTCGGCGCGCCGGATCCCACCGTAGAACCGGTTGAGAAGGCTGCTCACCGCCTCGGGATCGGCGTCGACGCCGACCGGTGCGGCAACCGGCGCGGCACCGTTGCCGCCCGGAAGTTGGGCCATCGGGACGCGCCGGGGCAGCCCGGTGCGGCCCACTCCCCCGGTCACCGGTTCCGCCGGCGGCGCCACCGCGGTCGCCGCCCGCGGTCGCGCGCCCGCGGTGGCCGGCGAGCCGGTGCGGGAGAACCACGAGACCTCGGTGTCGGCCGGGTCGTGCGACGGCACCCGCGCGGCCGGCGCGGGCACCGCGGGTGGCGGGACAGCGGGTGCCGGGACAGCGGGTGCCGGGACAGCGGGTGCCGGGACGGCGGGAGGCGGCGCGGCCGGCGCGGGCACCGCCGAGGCGGGCGTGGGCCAGGCCGGCGCCGGCTCGATCGGCAGCGGGATCGCCGGTGCGGCGACCGCGGGCACGCCGGCACCCGGTGTCGACATCGTCAGCGCGGTGACCGCGGTGCCCGGCAGCAGCGGCCCACCGGCGCGCGGCGCCGGCTGCAGCGACGGCGCCGCGCCCGACACCGCCGCGACCGCGGCCAGCATCGGTCGGGCCGGCCGGTAGGGCAGTTCGGCGTGCTCGTGGGCCAGGATCTCGGCCGGCAACCGGACCACGGCGATCACGCCGCCGCTGCGGGCCGCCCGCAACTCGACCCGGATGCCGTGCCGGGCCGCGAGGTGACTGACAACGAACAGGCCCATTCGCTCGGACGCCGCGACGTCGGCCGTCGGCGGCGCGGCCAGCGTGTCGTTGGCCTCCCGCAGCGCCGCCTCCGACATGCCCAGCCCGTCGTCGGCGATCTCGATGACCGTGCCGACCCGGGAGCCGCCGTGTGCGAAGACGTGCACCGTCGTCGTCGGCGGCGAGAACACGGTCGCGTTCTCCAGGAGTTCGGCGAGCAGGTGCACGAGGTCGCCGACGGCGTGGCCGAGCACGTGTACGAGGTCGATCGCGTCGTGCCGGACCCGCGGGTAGGACTCGATCTCGGCGACCGCCGCCAGCACCACGGCCGGCAGGGCGACCGGCTCGCTCCACCGCCGGCTCGACTCGATGCCGGCCAGCACCAGCAGGCTGTCGTCGTTGCGGCGCATGCGGGCCGCGAGATGGTCGAGCTTGAACAGGTTGTCGAGCTGTTCCGGGTCGCTCTCCTCGCGCTCCAGCTCGTCGAGCAGCTCGAGCTGCCGCTCGACCAGCACCTGGCTGCGGCGGGCCAGGTTGACGAACATCGCGTTGACGGTGCGCCGCATGGTGGCCTGCTCCACGCCGACCGCAATGGCGCTGTGGTGCACGGCGACGAACGCCTCGGCCACCTCGCCGATCTCGTCGATCGAGCGGACCGGCGTCGGCCACACGTCGATCCGCGGCACGGTGGGGCCCATCGCGCGCAGCCGTTCGAGCGCGTCGGGCAGCTGCACCTGGGCGACCTGCAGGGCGTGGGTCCGCAGGGTGCGCAGCGAGCGCGCGATCGAGCGGCCGACCACGATCGACGTCAGGACCGCGATCAGCAGCACGAGCAGGATGCCGCCGGCGACCAGCAGGCTGTCGCGCAGCTGGGCGTTGCTGCGGTCGCGGGCGGCCCGGTCGGCGTCGGCCGCGACCTGTTGCTCCACCTTGAGCAGTTGCTCGGCCCGGTTCTGGCTGGCCGCCCACCATTCCTCGGCGCCGAGCACCTGTGGCGCCTTGGCGGTGCCGAAGGTCTGCTCCTCGAGCCGGGTGGCCTCGACGAACTGCGGCAGCACCGAGGTGTCGTCGTAGAGCGAGACCTGCTCGGGCGTGGCCGCGAGGCGGAAGTCGGCCAGCGCGGCGAGTTGCTGCGCACGCAGGTCGGAGAGGGTAACCAGGTCGTCCGGCCCGTACGCGCCGGCGACCGATGCGGCGAAGATCCGGGCCCGCACCTTCGAGCCCAGCTCCTTGACCCGGGCCAGCTGCACCGAGCGGAGCACCGCCTGGGAGAGCTCCGGATGCTGGGCGCCCGGTGACGGCTCGGCCAAAAGCGTGAGCAACGCGTCGATCAGCCGGGTGTAGCTGTCGAACACGGTCTGCGGTGTGGCGCTGCCGGTGGCCGCCGTGCGCAGCGTCGGCAGCTGGTCGATCAGCTCCACGGTGCGGCCGTAGGCGACCTGCCAGGACACGTCGCCGCCGAGCGCCGGGTCGGCCGCCGCGCGGAACCTGGTCGCGGCCGCGTCGACGGCGTCTTCGTAGGGCCGCAGCACGTTGGTGAGCCGGGCCAGGTCGGGACGGCCGCTCGCGTCGCCCGGCGCGGCCAGCTCGCCGGCGGTGCGGTCGCGCTCCTGCTGGACGGCGTCGACCAGGCCGCCGATCTCGTCGGCGACGCCGACCTCGGCGGAGAACTGGCCCAACGTGTTGGCCTGGGTGAACAGGGTGCGCGCCTGGAAGCCGGCGAGCAGCAGGAACGCCAGCGACGGGACGATGAGGACGGCACCGAGCTTGGTGCGGATGCGCCAGTCGCGCAGGCGGTAGCGGTTGTTGCGGCGGTGCGGCGGGACCCGCACCTCGCCCTGCGGCCGGCGATGGTGCGGCACGGCGCCGTTCGGCTGCCCGGTCGCTCCTGCCACCCGTTTCCTCCTAGTCGCCCACACCGGGAAACCCGTTCATCCAACCAGGCGTGGCAGCGCCGCGCACGGGGGCAACCGCCCAGTGTGGTCACCTTGAACGCGAGGTGGAGGGAGCAGCCGCCCGTCCGGCGGAGGTGCCTCGTCCGTCCGGTTGAGCCATCCTCGCAGAGTGATCGTGGCGCGGTCGAGTCACCCGGGAGTCTGGTCCGCGCGACCGAGCGCGACCAGCGCGGCGCCGGTGCAGCCCACCTCGGGGTCGTCGACGTGTGCCACCTCGCGCGGCGCGAGGGTCGACTCGAACGCGCGTCGCCACCAGGGCGAGGCGGCGATCGCGCCACCCCCCAGGGTCACCGCGACCGGGTGGTCGACGGTGGACTCGATCACCTGCAGGTCGCCGAGCACCATCGTGCAGACGCCCTCCATCAGGCCGGCGAACATCTCCACCGCGGTGGTGCCGAAGCCGATGCCGCGCAGCTCACCCGAGCCGGCCGGCGCCGTACCCGGCGGGCGGTCGCCGCCCAGCCTCGGGTCCGCGCGTACCCCCGAGAAGGGCGTGATGCCGGCCAGCGTCTGCTCGAGCGACGGGCCGTCGGGCAACCGCAACTCGCGGCGGGCCCAGGCGAAGAGGTTGCCGCCCGCGGAGTAGGCGGCGCCGGTGACCACCCGGTGGTCGTCGACCCGGTAGCGCCAGAGCCGGTGCGGCAGCGGCGGCAGGACCGCGCCGCGCGGCGCCGGCTGGACCAGGCGGACCGCGGCCGAGGTGCCCACGGTGACCGCCGCCCGGCTCTCGTCGACGCAACCGGACCCGATGTTGGAGGCGGCGCCGTCGCCGATCGCCGGCGACCAGCGCGCCCCGGCCAGTTGCGGCCAGCGGCGGGCGTATTCGGCGCAGAGCCGACCCTGCCAGCCGAGCGGGGCCAACTCCGGTAGCTGGCCCGTGCCGACGCCGGCGATGTCGAGCGCCTCGGCGTCCCACTCCATCGTCGCCAGGTCGAGCATTCCGGTGCCGGAAGCCTGCGACACCGACATCGGTGCGGCACCGAGCAACTCGGTGAGGATGTATTCGACCAGCCCGGTGTAGCGGGCCGGGGCCAGCCCGGAGGCGCGCAACCAGGGCAGCTTGACGGTCCAGTAGAACCGGTGCCACCAGGCGCCGGTGCGCTGGTGGAAGGCCTCCGGGTCGAGCGGGCCGGTGGCGCCGTCGGGCGGGGCCGGCCGGGTGTCGAGCCACGTGATCACGGGGCCGAGCGGGCGGCCGGCGGCGTCGACCGGCAGCACCGAGTGCCACTGTGCCGACGCGGCGACCAGGCCGATGTCGTCGAGGTGACCGCCCTTGGCCAGCTCGTCGACGCAGGCGATCAGCGCGGCGAGGTATTCGTCGGCGTCGAGCGTGGCCGTGCCGCTGTCGTCGGCGGCGATCGACAGGTCGAAGCCACGGCGGGCCAGCGCTTCCGGCCGGGCGGTGGCCCGGTCGTCGAAGACCATCGCGCGCACCGAAGAGGTGCCCAGGTCGAGGGCGAGAACGTTCATCGCCCGCCACCGTACCCCGCACGTCGTCTTCCGAATCCGGCGCGCAGCCGGTAGCTTGCTCACCATGCACGCGCGATTGAGCATGTGGTGGCCCGCCGACCCGGCGGCCCACTCCCGCGCGTAACCATCGACGCGGCCGCCCTCGAGGCGGCCCGCTCATCCGGTTTCCGCTCGACGGCATCCGCCCAGAGCCCGAGGAAACCGCATGCAGATCGATCCTTCCGCGCCGTTCGCCCTGATCCGCCGCGACGGCGCCGACCACGTCGACGTGTACGCCGGCCCGGTCGCGACCGTCGCCACGCTGGCCGAGCTCCCGATCCCGGCCCTGGCCGTGGTCCCCTACCGGCAGATCGCCGAGCGCGGCTTCGACGCCGTCGACGACGGCGTACCCCTGGAGTTCCTGTCGATCGAGACCCACGACCGGGTGCCGCTGGCGGAGGCCGTGGCCGCCCTGCCGGACGCGCCGGTCCGCACCCGCGGGCCGCGCGGCTTCGACGTCAGCGACGACGAGTACGCGGCGACCGTCTCCCGGGTGCTCGCCGACGAGATCGGCCGGGGCGAGGGCGCCAACTTCGTCATCCACCGCGCGCACACCGCCCAGGTCGACGGCTCCCCGGTCGCGGCCGCCCTGGCCGCCTACCGCCGGCTGCTGCTCGACGAGCGCGGCGCCTACTGGACGTTCCTGGTGCACACGGGCGCCCGGACGATCGTCGGCGCCTCGCCGGAGCGGCACGTCTCGGTCGAGGACGGGCTGGTGATGATGAACCCGATCTCCGGGACGCACCGGCACGGCTCCGGCGTCGACCTGCTCGACTTCCTCGCCGACCCGAAGGAGATCGACGAGCTCTACATGGTCCTCGACGAGGAGCTGAAGATGATGGCCACCGTCGCCGAGACCGGCGGCCAGGTGGTCGGGCCCTATCTCAAGGAGATGGCGCACCTGACCCACACCGAGTACCTGCTCGCCGGCCGCTGCACCCGCGACGTGCGGGAGGTGTTGCGCGAGACGATGTTCGCGCCGACGGTGACCGGCAGCCCGATCGAGAACGCGTGCCGGGTGATCGCCCGCCACGAGCGGCGCGGCCGGCGCTACTACGCCGGGGTGCTGGCGCTGCTCGGGCACGACGACGACGGACGGCAGACGCTGGATGCCCCGATCCTGATCCGGGCGGCGGAGATCACGGCCGACGGTGCGCTGCGGGTGCCGGTCGGCGCGACCCTGGTGCGGCACTCCACCACCGCCGGCGAGGTCGCCGAGACGCACGCCAAGGCGGCCGGGATCCTCAGCGCGCTCGGCCTGGCGGCGGGCACCGGCGCCGCGCCCGCGCCGGTCAGCCGGGCCGGCGACGAGCGGGTGCTGGCCGCGCTCGCCGCCCGCAACGACCATCTGGCCCGCTTCTGGCTCGACGCCCGCCCCGCGCCGGACGCCCTGGTGGTGCCGGCGCTGGCCGGTCGCCGGGTGGTGGTGGTCGACGCCGAGGACACCTTCACCGGCATGCTCGCCCACCAACTCCGCGCGCTCGGCCTACGGGTGTCGGTGCTGCCCTGGACGGCACCGGCGTGGGGCGACGCCGACCTGGTCATCGCCGGGCCGGGACCCGGCGACCCGACCGATCCGGCCTCGCCGAAGATGGCGGCGATGCGTGCCGTGGCGACCGCGCGGCTGGTCGACGGGCGCCCGCTGCTCGGCGTCTGCCTCGGCCATCAGATCCTGTCGTCGCTGCTCGGCCTCGGCATGCACCGCCGCCGCTCGCCCTACCAGGGCGTGCAGAAGACGGTCGACCTGTTCGGCACCCCGGCGCGGGTGGGTTTCTACTCGACGTTCACGCCGACCGCGGCCACCGACGCGCTGTCCACCGCCTACGGCCCGGTCGAACTGGCCCGGTCCACCGGCGGCGCGGTGCACGCGCTGCGCGGGCCGCGCTTCGCCGGCGTGCAGTTCCACCCCGAGTCGGTGCTCAGCGAAGACGGGCTGGCCGCACTGACCGGCCTGCTGCTGCACGTGCTCGCACCGGTCGCGTCGGCATAAACCTCGGCGTCCGGGGTACGGCTGGTGGCACCGGTGGGTTGGGCGGGTCCGAGAGCCCCCGCCCGGCCCACCGGCTCGCGACGTCGAGCGGCCGGTCTGTTGTCCGGTAGGGAACCGGCGCGCCGCCGGCCGCGTCGCAGTAGGTGTGAAGCCTCGCGTGCTCGTGCTCGTTCTGGTCGGGCTGTTCTTCACCCCGCTGGCCGGCTGTGCCGACCCTGACGGCACACCAGTCGGCGCGGATCCGGGCGAGCCCGACCCGGGCTTCGCGCCCGAGAGCTATCCGGGCCGGTTCCGGGCGTCGGGGCTGGTGCTGGAAGACGCCTCGCACGGGCCGCAGCTCTGCCGCAACGTCGCGCTGTCCCATCCGCCGCGGTGCGGTGGTCCCGACATCGTCGGGTGGTCGTGGGACGGGCTCGAGCATTCCGAGGTGGGCAGCGCCCGGTGGGGCTCGTTCGAGCTCGTGGGCACGTATGACGGGAAGCGGTTCACGCTGACCGAGCCGCCGGGCCCACCGCGGCAGGCGGGCCCGGAGCCGGCCGGCGACTTCTCCAGCGCGTGCCCGCCGCCAGCCGACGGGTGGCGGGTCGTCGACGGTGCCAGGGCCACCGACGACGCCTTGCAGCAGGCGATCGCGCTGGCCTCGTCGTCGCCGGTGTCGGCCGGCCTGTGGATCGACCAGAACGGCGGCGAGAACGATCCGCGGCGGCTGGTGTTGAACGCGCTCTTCACCGACGACCTTCCGGGTAACGAGGCCCGGCTGCGCGCGGTCTGGGGTGGCGCGCTGTGCGTGGCGCCGGCCGCCCGCACGACCGCCGAGCTGACCCGGGTGCAGACCGAGTTGGCGGCGTTGCCCGGCGTCCTGAGCACCGGCATCGACACGCTGGCCAACCGGGTGACCGTCGAGGTCTACGTCGCCACCGACGCGCGACGGCAGGAACTGGCCGCCCGCTACGGCCCCGACACCGTCGTGCTCACCGGGTTCCTGTCGCCGGCGTAGCGCCGATCGCGGCGCTGATCCGCGCCCAGGTGCCGTCGTCGACCCAGCGGCGGTGCCGTTTCCAGGCGGTCTGCCAGGGGCCGAACCGCGACGGCAGGTCGCGCCAGGGTATGCCTTCGCGGTCGCGGTAGACGATCGCCTCGACCACCTGGCGCTGCGGTGCCGGCGGGCGGCCGACCGCCGCCCGGGCCGGCGGCAGCAGCGGGCGGATCCGGGCCCACTGCTCCTCGGTCAGCAACAGACCCTCGTCGCCGGTCGGCCGGGCCACCACGGGCACCGGCGGCGCCGCGCCGAGGAACGCCACCGCGGCCGCCACCCCGGTTTCGGTCAGCTGCCGGACGTCGGTGCCCTCCTCCACGGCGGTCGCCGTCAGCTCGCGCAGGCCGCCGAGGATGACCAGGGCCAGTTCGCGGGTCAGCGGCGCCCGACCGGCGCGGCGGAACGGCTCGTTGGCGCTCAGCCGCCGCACCAGGTCGGCCAGCGCGTTCATCGACTCGCGGCGGACCTGACCGGCGATCGGGCCGAGCGACGGGAACTCGCGGATCCAGCACAGCGACAGTTCCGGGCTCGCCGCGACGTGCCCGATGTAGGCAGTCACCGCCTGCCGGGTCTGCACCGGCCACGGCGCCGCCGGGTCGACGGCGTTGCTGATCCGGCGCATCAGCGAGCCGTTCGCCGCCTCCATCAGCGCCAGCAGGCACTCGTCCTTGGTCGCGAACACCTGGTAGAACGTGGTGCGCGAGGCCCGGGCGTGCCGCACGATGTCGGCGACCGTGGTGCCGCCGTAGCCGCGCTCCTCGATCGCCCGGTGCAGGCCCTTCAACAGCCGTTCCCGCACCGGGTCGGGCCGGGCGGTCACCGGCTCCGCCGGAGCCGGGCGATGATGTCGAAATAGTGCGTCGGCGCCAGCCGGGCGAGGCCGTCGACCAGATAGGCGTCGGGGCCGACCAGGATCCGCGCCTTGCCCCGGTCGACTCCCTTGTGGATGATCGCGGCGGCGCGCTCGGGCGTGGTGCGGGCGATCGCGTCGAACTCGGCGGCGATCTGCTCGTGGGTTCGCCCGCGACCCTCGGGGTCGCCGCGGAACCGGGCGTTGCGCGCGATGTTGGTCTTCACCCCGCCCGGGTGTACGGTCACCGCCCGCACCCCGGTACCGCGCAGTTCCTGCCGGAGGGCCTCGGTGAAGCCGCGGACGGCGAACTTGGCGGCGCAGTAGGCGCTCTGGTTGGGCACGCCGATCAGGCCGTACACGCTGGAGGTGTTGACCATCGCCCCGCTGTCCTGGCCGACCAGGATCGGCAGGAACGCGCGCACGCCGTTGACCACGCCCTGGAAGTTGATCGAGTGCAGCCAGTCGTCGTCCTCGGCGACCGCGCCGAGCACCGACGAGCCGATCGCGACGCCCGCGTTGTTGAACACCGCGCCGATCCGGCCCGGCGCCCACGACCGCACCTCGCCCGCGAACGCGCTGACCGCGGCCGCATCGCGCACGTCGAGGACCCGGCGCAGCACCGGCCCGGGCAGCGACTCCTTGAGCCCGCGCTCGTCGATGTCGGCGATGGCGACCGGACAACCGGCGGCGGACAGACGCTGCGCCAGCGCGCGGCCGATCCCGGACGCGGCGCCGGTGATCACAGCCGTGCGGCCGGCCAGCGGCTCAGGCCGGGGCATGGGTGCTGTCCTGTGCGTGCTCGTCGATCAGGTCGACCAGTCGCGGCCACACGCCGGCCGGGCAGTCGTGGCCGAGGCCCGGGATGACGACCAACCGGGAACCGGCGATCGCCTCATGGGTCACCTGCCCGCCGCTCGGGTGCACCATCCGGTCGCGGTCGCCGTGCACGACCAGCGTCGGCGCGGTGATCCGGCGCACTTCCTCGGTGCGGTCGCCGGACGCGAAGATGGCGGTCAGCTGCCGGCCCAGCCCGGCGGCCGACCGGTCCCGGTCCCAGGCCGCACCAGCCCGGGCCCGCAGGCTGTCCTCGTCGAACGGGAAGCCGTGCGAGCCGATGTGCCGGAACATCTTCACGGCCCGGGTCACGGCCTCCTCCCGGGTCCGCGGCGGCCGGCCACCCATCAGCATCCAGGTCGACAGGGCCGGGCGGCCGACCTTACGGGCGCCGGTGGTCGACATGATCGACGTCAGCGTGCGGACCCGCTGCGGGAACCGGGCGGCCACCGTCTGCGCGATCATCCCGCCCATCGACACGCCCGCGATGTGCACCCGCTCCAGGCCCAGCACGTCGAGCAGGCCGACCGTGTCCTGGGCCAGGTCGCCCAGGTTGTAGGACTCGGCCGGGATCCTGTTGCGCAGGATCGCCATCAGCGGCGGTGGCCGGTAGTCGGCGTGGGTCGAACGCCCCGCGTCCCGGTTGTCGAAGGTGATCACCCGGAAGCCGCGCTCGGCCAGCAGGTCGACGAAACCGTCCGGCCAGGCGATCATCTGCTGACCGAGCCCCATCACCAGCAGCAGCGGCCGGCCGGCCGGGTCACCGGCCTCGGCATAGCACAGCTCGATGCCCCGGCCGACGTCGGCGAAACGCTCCTCGCTCACGCGGACACTCCCCTCTCGTCGTTGTCGCGGCGGTCCAGGACCACTCGTCCGCCCTTGTGCGGTGCGTAGGCGACGCCACGGGAGTGCCACTTCTCGGGTGGCGCGTCGGTCGGGCGGAGGTCGAACTCGCGCAGCAGGGTGCGCAGCACCACGGTCATCTCCAGGTTGGCGAAGGCGGCACCGACACAACGCCGGGTGCCGCCACCGAAGGGAATCCAGGCGTACGTGGCCGGCTTGACGCCGACGAACCGGTCCGGATCGAACGTGCTCGCGTGCTCGAACACGGTGTCGTCGGTGTGCGCCAGGTCGATCCCGGCCAGCACCGTCCACCCCTTCGGCACGGGCCAGTCGCCGATGATCAAGCCGTCACCGCGTACCTTGCGCGCGGTGTTGATCACCACTGGGCGGGTCCGCTGGATTTCGAGGATGGTGGCCTGGAGCAGGTCCTCGTCGCCTTCGGCCAGCCGCTTCAACAGTGCCGGATGCCGACTCAGCCGCTCGACCGCCCAGGCCAGCGTGGTCGCGGTCGTCTCGTGCCCGGCGGCCAGCAAGGTCAGCAGTTCGTCCTTGACGTGCTTGTCGGACATCGGGGTGCCGTCTTCGTAGCGGCTCTGCAGGAGCATCGAGAGGATGTCGTCCCGCTCACCCGCCTTCTCGTCGGCCCGGGCCCGGTCGATGAGCGTCTGGACGGTGCGGTCGTAGCGGTCGCGGTATTCGCGGAACTTCCGCCACGGGTTCCACGGGCCGATCCCCCGGTCGCTGACGGGCAGCACGGTCAGCCGCGAGCCGTAGGTCACGAACACCGGGAGCATCTCGCGCAGGGCCTGGAACTGCGCGCCCTCGGCGCCGAACACCGCGCGCAGGATCACGTTGAGGGTGATCCGCATGAACGGGGTGAGGGTTTCGAACTCCTTGCCCAGCGGCCAGGTGCTCGCCTCCTTGCGAAACTCTTCTTCGATCAGACCGGCGTACGCCTGCATGCGGCGCCCGTGGAACGGCGGCACCAACACCTTGCGGCGCAGCCGATGCTCCTCGCCGTCGAGCCCGAAGATCGAGCCGGAGCCGAGCATCCGGCCAAGATTGGGCTGCGGCGTCCCGGCGATCTCGGGGCTGGCGCTGAAGAGCTGCTTGAGCATGACCGGGTCGCTGATCACCAGCGTCTTACCGAACGGCGGCACGTCGAGCACGAAGGCCGAACCGTGGCGGTCGCGCAGCGACATCAGAAAACGGCGCCGGACCAACACCATGCCGAGGGTCTGCGCCGCTCTCGGAAGGCGTACGACGGGAGGGCCCATGTGGCCTCCTTAGGGGAGTACCGTCCAGTACCCGACCCCCGCACGGTAGCCCCGGCGCGATTGAGGGCACAAGGCTTCGTCTATGTCTCCAATGTCTTCGGGTTTGGAGACAGCTTGGCGTGGACTAAGGTCGATGAGGTGACGGACAGCAAGGTCGACTTCGATCAGCTCGCGCATCTCGGCAGTGAGGTACGCCGCGCACAGAGTTCGCTCGACGCGGGCGTGCAGGGATTCTCGGGCGCGCCGTCGGCCGGGTCGCCGTTGCTGCCGGGCGGCGCAGGGGCGTTCGGCAACACGGGCGCGGGCGCGACCTGCACCAACGCTCAGCGCCAGGCGCAGAGTGCGATGGGAGCCGTGTTGCAGGGCATGGCGAAAACGATCGACGCCGACGCCGAGCGGCTGGAGATGGCCCTGGCGTTGTATCGCAAGACCGAGGCCGACGCGGCTGACGAGATGTTGAAGAAACACAACCAGCTGGATGTCTTCAGCGCTCAACTGAGCAACGCCGGGCCACACGCGGCGGAACAGACCGCGGAGATCGACCGACTCCGTGGCCTCGCCGGCGACCAGACCGCCGGCAACACCGTCGTGGCCGGCGACTTCAACTCGGTGTCGTCGGGCACGAGTTCGTCGGCCCAGGCCATCCGGGAGTTCGGCGACCAGGGCTTCGACGTCAACGCCGGCGACATCCACGACGGCAAGGGCGGAACCTCCTACAGCCATCACCCGATCGACTTCGTGATGCCCCGCGGCGTGGGCGCTTCGTCAGCTCAGCGCTGGGATCGGGATCCGTCCGACCACGACGGACAGGTCGTCGACGTGACCTTGTCGGACTGGTAGGGGCTAATCGAGCTTGACCCGCACCTTGGTGGTCGAGCGCCCCTCGTCGCCGGGGCCGAGATCCGACACCGAGTCGAAGTCACTCGAGACGCCGTTGCCGGTGCGCACGACGACGGCGTTGCCGAAGTCGCTGGAACCGCCGACCACGGGAACACCGCCGTTGCTCCACTGGTATTTGTCGGACGCCTCCCCGAAGTGGACCTCATAGTGCTCGCCGGGAGCGGCTCGCTCGTTCAACTCGCGTTCGAGCTCTTCGGCACCGCCACGGAAGACCTCCTGCAGCGTCGCGACGTCCACATCGCCGTCGATCATGCGCTGGGCAAGGTCACCGAAGTCACCGGGATCCGTGCCCGGCCCACGGTGTAGCCAGTTGTTTCCGCCGCCACCCTGCTGGATGTTGTAGTTCAGCATCCGCAACGTTCGGGCGGAATAGGTGGTCTTCCAGCCGTTGAGCTCGGTAAGCGCGGAGTTGAACACCAGCGCGTCGGCCAGCAGCCGCTCATTGACCCGGTCGCGGATCTCGTTGGCGGCCTGGATCGCCCGATTGACCTGCCGGGTCTCGTCCTCGTCGGCCGGGTAGAACATGAGCTGCCCGCCGGCATTGTCCGAGCGGATCCCCGCGAGTTTCTGCCGCTCGGCGGTCAGCAACGCCTGGTTGTGCCGGAGCACCTCGGCGCTCCCGCCGATGGCCCGGGCGACTTTGCCGGCGAGCTCGGCACAGTCGTCGAGGTCTTTCACCAACGTGCGCCGATGCTGGTCGTAACGGTCCGCTGTCTCCCCGGCCCACGAGTCGCCACCGATGACCCGGTTGGCAGCGGCGTTGATCGTGTCCGCGGCCCACGAGAGTTGCTTCACCTGCGCCTTCCAGGCAGCTTCCAGACGGTCCAGGCTGTCCGGGTCGGCCGCCAGGTCCCAGAGATCGGGAACATCAGCCATGACCGATACCCTAGCGCCTTGATGCCCGAACGTTGCGCCCTGCCCAACCGGCCAGCTCCTCAGGCCTGGCCGCGGACGATGGCCCGCGGGTCCGGCGCCGCTAAAGCGGACTGATCGACTTCGACAACCCGCCACCCCACACATACGCACCACCTGAACCTGCGTTCAAGTGGTGCGTATATGGGTGCAGCGCAAGGGGCTAGGCGGTCACGCCGGACGACCTGCCCTCGTGGAGAGTGATGTTGCGGCCCGTTGACGGGTCGAAGAGGTGGATTTTGTCGAGGTTGATCCAGACGCGGGCGGTGTCGCCTTCCTTGACGCGCGACTCGGCCGAGAAGCGGCACACCAGGTTGGAGCCGCTCGCCGGTAGGTCGCTGCTGCCCACGTCGGCCGCCAACTCCTCCAGCTCCGCCGCGCTCGCCTTCTCGCCCTCGACGGTGAAATAGACGTACTTGTCGGAGCCCATCGACTCGACGAGATCAGCGGGCGCCTCGAACTCGACGCCGCGCTGGCGGATCGAGTCTTCGATCAGGGACGCGTCTTCGAAGTGCTCGGGGCGGATGCCGACGATCAGGTCGCCGGAGTGATCGCCGAGTGAGTCGCGGATTCGCGAGCCCAGCGGGAAATCACCAAGGGCCGTCCGCAGCTTTCCGTCAGCGACGGACGCGACCAGGAAGTTCATCGAGGGCGAGCCGATGAACCCGGCCACGAACAGGTTGTTGGGGTGGTCGTAGAGGTGCTGCGGCTCGCCCACCTGTTGGATCGCGCCGGCCCGCATGATCACGACCCGGTCGCCGAGGGTCATCGCCTCGGTCTGGTCGTGGGTCACGTAGACCGTGGTCGTGCCCAGCTTCTTCTGCAGGCGGGAAACTACTGTGCGCATCTGCACCCGCAGTTTGGCGTCCAGGTTGGACAGCGGCTCGTCCATCAGGAAGGCCTTGGGCGACCGGACGATCGCCCGGCCCATCGCCACCCGCTGGCGTTGGCCACCCGAGAGGTTGGCCGGCTTGCGGTCCAGCAGCGCGGTCAGCTCCAGCACCTTCGCCGCCTCGTCGACCTTGCGGTCGATCTCCTCCTTGGACAGCTTGGCCAGCTTCAGCGGGAACGCCATGTTCTCGCGGACGGTCATGTTGGGATACAGGGCGTACGACTGGAAGACCATCGCGATGTCGCGGTCGCGCGGTGCCTTGTCGTTGACCACGTTGCCGTCGATGCGCAACTCGCCGGACGTGATGTCTTCCAGACCGGCGATCATGTTCAAGGTTGTCGACTTGCCGCAACCCGAGGGGCCGACCAGGATCACGAACTCCCCGTCGGCGATTTCCAGGTTGAACTCCTGGACCGCGAGCGTGCCGTCGGGGAACGCCTTGGTCACCTTGTCCAGAACGATGTCAGCCACGATGAAAGCCCCTAACCCTTCACGGCGCCCGAGGTGAGGCCGGAGACGATGCGGCGCTGGAAGAACAGCACGAACAGGATGATCGGGATGGTGATGACCGCGGCCGCCGCGCAGATGGCGCCGGTCGGGTCCTCGAACTGGGAGGCGCCCTGGAAGAACGACAAGGCCGCCGGGACCGTGCGGGAACGCTCGGTCGAGGTCAGCGAGATCGCGAACAGGAAGTCGTTCCAGCAGAAGATGAAGACCAGGATCGCCGTGGTGAAGATGCCCGGCATGGCCAGCGGGGCGATCACCCGGCGGAACGCCTCACCCTGCGTGGCGCCGTCCATCTTGGCCGCCTTCTCCAGGTCCCACGGGATCTGCCGGAAGAACGCCGAGAGCGTATAGATCGCCAGCGGCAACCCGAACGTGATGTAGGGCAGGATCAGGCCGGGCCAGGTGTCGAACAGGCCGATGCTCCGCTCGATCTCGAACAGCGGCGAGACCAGCGACACCTGGGGGAACATGGCGATCAGCAGCGAGATGCCGATCAAGAGCCCCTTACCCGGGAAATCCAGCCGGGCGATCGCGTACGCGGCCATCGTGCCCAGCACCACGGCCACGATCGTGGAGATCAGCCCGATGCCGATCGAGTTGATCAAGGCGCGGACGAACTGGTCGGTGTTGAAGATGTTCCGGTAGTTCTCCAGCGTCCATTCCCGCGGTATGAAATTGCCGTCGGTGATCGTGGCCGGCGTCTTGAACGACAGCGACGCGATCCAGAGCACCGGAATCAGCGCGAAGACGATCACGATCACGTCGAGAACGCCCCAGCGCCAGTTCTTGAGGCGGCTCTGCGCACCAGCCGACTGGTCGATGACAGCCATCAGCGCCTCCCTTCGTCGCTGCTGCCGGGTGCGGCGGTGCCGAAGAGCTTCACGAAGACGAACGCGATGATGGCGACCGCGATGAAGATCAGCACCGACATGGTCGACCCGATGCCCAGGTTGAGCCCGCGGATCAGGTTGTTGTAGGCCAGCATCGACACCGACGAGGTGTTGTTGGCGCCGGCGGTCAACACATAGATGTTGTCGAACACCCGGAAGGCGTCGAGGGTACGGAACAGCAGCGCGACCAGGATCGCCGGCTTCATCACCGGCAGCATCACCTTGGTGAACCGCTGCCAGCCGGAGGCGCCGTCCATCGACGCGGCCTTGAGCAGGTCGTCGGGCACCAGGGCCAGGCCGGCCATCAGCAGCAGCGCCATGAACGGCGTGGTCTTCCAGATCTCGGCCAGCATGATGATCGCCAGCGAACTGGCCCGCTCGGTCAGCGGCGCGCCGTCGGTGAACAGCTTCGCGAGATAGCCGGTGTCGGGCGTCCACGCGTATTTCCACGAGAACGCGGCGACCACCGTGACGATGCCATAGGGGATCAGCGCCGCGGTGCGGACGAGCCCGCGGGCGACCAGCGTGCGGAACATGATCCAGGCCAGCGCCATGCCGAGCACGAGTTCGACCGCGACGGTGACCACAGTGATCAGCGCGGTGACGCCGAACGCGGTCCACCAGTACTGGTTGCTCAGCACGGTGATGTAGTTGCCCAGCCCGATGAACTCGCGCTGGTCGGGAAACTTGAGGTCGAAGCGCTGGAAGGAGAGCCAGACCGAATAGAGGATGGGGTACGCGGTGACCGCGAGCATCACGATCGCCGCCGGCGCGCAGAGCAGCCAGCCGAGCTTCCGCTCCGCCTTCTTGCCCTCGCTGAGCCGGGCCCTGGCCTTCCTCTCCGGGCGTACCCGATGGGTGGTGGGTTTCTCGGCGGTCTCGGCCGTCATGGCAGCACACCCTTCGACTCGAGCGCGTCCTGGATCGAGCCGCGCAGGTCCTTGGCGTCCTGGTCCGGCCGGATGTCGGCGGGCGGCGACAGCGTCGCCGAGAGCACCGTGGACACGTTCTGGTAGGCCGGGGTGATCGGCCGGTTGGCGCCGTCCTTGACCTGGGCCAGGATGTCGGCCTTGAACGGATAGGCCTTGTCCATCTGCGGGTCGGAGTAGACCGACTCGATGGTCGGCGGCACGCCGTCGTTGATCGCGGAGAAGAGTTGGTGCTCCGGCGAGCGCAGGCACAGCGCCGCGGCGAACGACTCGTCGGGGTGCTTCGTGTATTTCGAAACGGCCAGGTTGTAGCCGCCGACGGTCACCTTGCTCGGCGTGTTGGCGTCGATGCCCGGGTAGCGCGCCCACTTGACCTTGTCTTTCAGGTCGGGCGCGCCCTCCTGCAGCGCCGGCCAGACGAACGGGTAGTTGAGCTGGAACGCGCCGCTGCCACCCTGGAACTGCAGCCGGGCGGCGTCTTCCTGGGTGTTGGTGAACGAGGGGTTGGTGACGCCGGCCGAAGCGAACTTCTGCAGCGTGCCCAGCGCCTTGACGGCACCGTCGTCGAACTCGACCTTGTTGCCGTCGTCGCTGAGGATCTTGCCCCCGTCGCTGGCGACCATGTTGTTGTAGAGCACCACCAGGCCCTCGTACTGTGCGCCCATGGTGTCGATCTCGTAGGGCTTGCCCTGGCTCTTGAGGTCCTGCGACATCTGGATCATCTCGTCCCACGTCTTGGGTGGGTTGGGCACCAGGTCGCTGCGATACCAGAGGAGCTGCGTGTTGGTGTTCTTCGGCGCGGCGTAGAGCTTGCCCTCGTAGGACGCCGACTCGAGCGGCTGCTGAAGGGTGCCCTTGGACGCCTCGTCCCGCTGCGCCCCGGTCCACTCCCTGATCCACTTGGCACTGGCGAACTCGGCCGTCCAGGTCACGTCGAGCCCGAGCACGTCCATGCCGTCGTCCTCGGCGGCGAGCCGGCGCACCATCTGCACCCGTTGCTCGTCGGCGCCGCGCGGCAGCACCTGGTAGGCGATCCGGTATTTCCCCTGCGCCTGCTGGTTGCAGTCGTCGACGACCTTCTGGAAGTTCTCCTCCGGCGCGTAATAGACGTTGATCACCGGTACGCCGCCGTCGTCGGCCCCGCCGCACGCGGCGACCCCCGGCGCCAGGAGCGTGAACGCCGCGAGCGCGGCCACCCCTCGCCGTCGCCGCCGTCCCGGTCCTCGAGATCGTTCCGCCATATCCGACCTCCGTTCCCGCGTCATCGCGGTCTGGCGCCCTGCTTGTCGCTGGCACCGATCTCGGTCCATGCCCACCGTGCGGGAAAAACAAACGTGGACCTCACGTACACCTCGTGGACGCGAGCGCGACACGGTACCGTCGCCTTACGTAGCGTCGCCCCCGCCCGACCCGCGGAGGTAGTGCCGTGCAGGACATCACCCAGGCGCTGAGCGTCACCTTCGAGGTGCGCGGCCACCCGCCGCAGAAGACCGAAACCCTGTCGATCCTGTCCGCCGGCCACCGCCAGGCCGAACGGGTACGCACCCTGCTGCTCGCCGCGCTGGCGGCCGCGCAGCAGAGCGGCTGGACCCCGCTGCGCGCGGCGGTCGCCCTCGACCTCGTCGTCCGCGGCCCGGCCCAACACGTCGGCTCCGCGCCCCGCTTCCTGGCCGGCGTCGCCGACGTGCTCAGCGACAAGCGCGGCCGGCTCACCGGCACCCATCTCGGTGTGCTGGCCGACGTCACGCTGTTCGCCGACGAGCGCCAGATCCGGTCGATGACCTATCGCGAGGAGATCGGCGACGAGCCGTCCTACCAGGTCCGCGTCACATCACTGGGCGTGTAGCCGCGGGCGTGGGCGGGTAACTGCCGGCCCATGTCCGAACCCCACGTCACGCTCGAGCCCGATCCCGACGACCCGGTCCAACGCAAGCTGCGGGGTCCCCTGGAGGACCAACTCACCTCGGCGCTCCAGGCGGCGACCGACCGGGTCCGGGCGTCCTACCGGGGTGAGGAGTTCGAGGTCGTCTGCCGTCAGTTGGTCGAGGAGACCAAGGCGGGCCTCCACCCCGACATCGCGGCCGGCTTCGAACCCAACATGGACGAGATGTGCCGGCTGGCGGTCGCGATCGTCCGCGGTCAGGGCTGAAGGGTCGCGGCGATCTCCGTCAACACCGGATTGTGCGGATAGATCTTGAGCGCCTCGGCGACGAGCTGGCCGACGCCGCCCTCGACCGCGCCGTTCTCCACGTCGGTGATGATCCGTTCCCAGAGCAGCTCCGGTGACGCGTACTCGCCGCGGCTCGGCCGTTGACGGGCCGGGAACCCGAGAAGCTGCAGCAGCTCGCTCGCGCGATCCCAGGTGCCGAAGGCGCGGGCGAGTGCCGTGACGAGATCGCGCCGCTGGCGGGAGCCGAGCTGCGCGGAATCCACCACCAGGTTGCGCAGCCGTCGAATGTCCTGCTTGGCGGAGGCGTCGATCCGATGCAGCGTGAGGGCCAGGCCGTCGCCTTCGCCGGTCTTGCCGACGACCAGCCCGACCACCGCCTGTTGGTCGGGCGACCAGACGGCGGCGCCGCTGAAGCCCCCTTCCAGCCCGGGCCGCGACTGCGATTCGAGCTGGAGCAACCCGTAGGTGAGGCTGGCGGCCACGGTGCCATGGACCGCTCGGCCGAACTTGTTGTCCCGGGGGAACCCGAAGGCCCACCACCGCTGGCCCACGAGGTCGTTCGGCGCGGAGAAGTCGAGCCGGGCCGGGCTGGCCGAGGGCGGCGCGGGCTCGGCCAGAGTGATCAGGACGAAGTCGTGTGACTCGATGTCGTCCGGCAACGCGACATCGGCGACGGCGTACCTGCGTTCGTCGTCAGCCTTCGGAAACGACACCGAGAGGTCGTTCGCGTTGTGCGCCGCCACCAGGTGGGCGGCGGTGAGCAACAGCCGCCGATCGATGAGGACGGCGGTGCCGAGGAGCATCTCGTCGAGGTGGACGGCCGCGATCCAGGTGTCGACGGCCGGCGCCAGCGACCTCGCCGACCCGGTCACCGCCGCGGAACCGATCGGCTGGGGAACGACCGGCGAGAGGTCGGCCAGCCGGCTCCTGATCAGCGTGGCTATCGAGTTGACGGCATAGCCGAGCGAATCCGGGTCACTGATGCCCTGAAGCAGCACGGCCAGCTTCTCGCCGAAGCCGAAGTAGGCGACGTAGGGCAGTTTGGTGCGCTCCAGCACGACCCGCGGATTGACCTGGGCCGGAAGCCAGTCGGCGTAGAACTCGCCGAAGCGGTTGGCGGCGTTGGTCAGCCACTCGTTGACGAACTCGTACTCGGTGCGGCTGTCGAAGCGGGACAGGACCGGCAGAACCAGGGCCGGCGCCCGGTCGTAGGCCAGGTCCTGGCGGCCCTTCTGGGCGCGGCGCAGGACCTCGACCACGCCGTCGATGTTCTGGTTGTTGGCGACGAAGACCGGGACGATCATGTCGGGCAGGGCGATCGTGCAGATGCCGCCGATGTCGGTGATGCCCGTCCGGCTGTCGATCAGGACGAAGTCGTACTCGGCCAGCCACTCGTCGCGCAGGCGTTCGAAGAACTCGCCGCCGCCGTGCTGGGCGAAGAAAGCGGACCAGTCGAAGTCGAGGACCCGCCCCGGATAGTCGGCGTCCTGCCGGCCGCTGGTCATCAGCGACACCGACTGGACGCCGATCCGGATCTTCGTGGTGTAGGAGCGCCAGTCGACCCTGTGCCCGTCAGCGTGCGCGTTCAGCAGGTCGAGCAGGCCCTCCTGGCGATCCAGGCCGGTCTGCAGGTCGCTGAAATACCGCCAGATGCCGGGCGCCTCCAGGTCGAAGTCGACCATCAGGACCCGGTGCCCGGCATTGGCCAGCAGGACCGCGATGTTGGCCAGGGCCATCGTGCGGCCGGTGCCGCCCTTGTAGGAGTAGAACGTGACGATCATGGCCGGCTCCCGCCGAGGCTGGGCACCGCCCGCTGCAGGCTGCGGGTCCGGTAAAGCTCGACGAACTCCTCCACGGCCAGGTCGGCCCACTTCTCGTCGTGCTCGGGCGCCTGCTCGAGCGCGTGGGCGACGTGTGACGCGAGCACCCGTACGCGGTTGGACAACTCCTCCGCCGTCGGGCTGTCGCGGGCCAGCCAGGGGTTCGCGTAGGGCTGGATGTCGAAGCGCTGGATGTCGCCGAGGTCGGCGGCGATGTGCTCGCCGTCGTGGATGACCGCGGCCAGCACGAGCGGCGGCGGCGTGTCGGCCAGGGCCCGGCGGCGGGCGAGCATGTGGCCCAGCTCGGCCAGGCACCACGGGCTGGTGAAGTATTGCCGCGACCAGAGGCAGAGCATCACCTTCGAGCCGGCCACGCCGTGTGCCAGGGCGTGCGGCCAGGAGGTGCCCGTCTCGATGAGGTCGGCGTCGAAGAAGATCCGCGGCTCGCGGTCGAGTTCGGCGCTGAGCCAGTGCCGGAACATCGGCAGGAACGTGCCGTCCAGAAAGCGCGGCCAGGCGTTCGCGCGCCGGTAGCTGACGAACACCTCGTATGAGTAGGACAAGCTCGGTCCCGAATGTGGACGGTGTGCGGAGGCCCGAGTTTATCCGCGCTCGACCAGGCGGGCCACCTCCCCGGCGGTACCCCAGCAGAGGGTCATGCCGGCGCCGCTGTGTCCGTACGCGTGGACGATCCGGTTCTCGGTTTCGACACGCGGGCCGCCGCGCCGGGCGGGCCGTAGGCCGACGAGGTGGCGCCGGACCGGCGCACCGGCCAGGCGGGGCTCGACGTCGGTGGCGCGGGCGATGATCGCGTCGGCGGTCGCCGGGCGGACCGTGCGGTCGTCGTCGCCGACCTCGAACGTGCCGCCGAGCACGACGTCGCGGCTGCGCGGGTGGACGTAGACCGGGCCGAGCGGGTGGTCCTCGTCGCGGATCGAGGTGGTCAGGCCCGGGTTGTCGACGACCACCACCTGGCCGCGGATGGGATAGAGGCGGTCGTCGCCGGTGAGCGCGCGGGCGGCCAGGCCGGTGGCGTTGACGATCCGCGGGGCGTCGAGGTCGTCTAAGTGGTCGATCCGCCGGCGCTCGAACACACCGCCGTTCCCGGCGAAGCGGTCGAGCAGGTGGGCCAGGTAGGGCACCATCTCGACGGCCGGCACGGTGAACCGCCACTCGCCGCCGACATCGGCGAAGTCCGGCACGGCGGGCGCCCACCAGGGCGGGCCGTCGACGGGGTGCCGGACGATCATGCGGGTCGGCCGCATGCTGACGCCGGGCGCGCTGCCGGCCTGCGCGGCGAACGCCTCGAAGGTCCGGGTCCCCCAGCCGAGCACCCGCGGGTCGGCGTCGATCCGGGTCGGGTACCAGACGGCGGCGGCCACGGCCGAGACCGTGTCGCCCGGCTCCTCGGCCGCGACGATCCGCACCTCGGCCCCGCCGGCCTGCAGTTCGAGGGCGGCCGTCAGCCCGATGATCCCGGCACCGAGCACGACGACGTCCACCCCACCATGGTGCCCGCTCACCGCCGCACGTCGACCGCCACCACGTAGGTGCCGTCGGCGCGGATCAGCTCGCCGACCCGGATCGGCCGGGCCTGGTCGCTGTTCGGCGCCGCCTGGATGCCCAGGCCGTAGACGACCTGCCCTTCGAAGTCGCCGGCGACGGCGTACCCCTTCAGGGTCGGGAAGCCCAGCTTGGTTTCGGGTCGTGCGGTCGTGCGCCCCTGGTCGTCGTGGGCCTGCGCGCCGGTGAAGGTGATCCGCAGGACGCTGTTGCCCGGCAGCGGCACCGGGTCGCCGGTGCCGTCCTGGGTCAGCGACCGCTCGTACGCGATCTCGTAGGACGGCCAGGCGCCCTCGAACGCGAACGTCATCCGGGTGTACGGCGGTTCGTCGCCCGGGTGGTCGCCGACCTCGACCGTGGCCAGGAAGGGCAGGGGTGCCGCGGGCGGCGGCTGCACCGGCACGTCCACCCGGTGCGCGACGCGGGCGGGTCGGGACGGCACCGCCCAGCCATAGCTGACCCGGTAGGCCCCGCGCTTCGTCGCCGCCGGCGCGGCGGTGGTGGTGGCCGCCCCGGACGCGGTCGCGGGTGTGGGTGCGGCGGTGCCGATGCCGCCGGCGGTCGCGCCCGGTTCGCACGCGGCCACGCCGAGGGCGATCAGAGCCAGCAGGGGTACGAAGAAGCGCCTCATACGGATTCGACGCACCAGACCCCGATCCGGTTTACCCCGATCGCCGGGCTACCGTGGGGAGCCATGTACTCGACGCGAGTTCTGCAGCACATCAACGCGCCGCGGTCGGCGGTCTACGCGGCCCTGCTCGACCCCGCCGCGATCGCCCGGTGGCGGGTGCCGGCCGGGATGACCAGCGAGGTGCACCAGTTCGAGGCCCGCGAGGGCGGCACGTTCCGGGTGTCGCTGACCTACGACGATCCCGGCAGCGCGGGCAAGTCCGGGTCGCACACCGACACCTACCACGGCCACTTCGCGCGGCTCGTGCCCGACGAGCAGGTGGTCGAGGTGTTCGAGTTCGAGACCAACAGCGCGGCGCTGCGGGGCGAGATGACGATGACCACCACGTTGACCGACGCCGAGGGCGGCACCGACGTGCTGATCGTCCACGAAGGACTCCCGGACAGCGTCGCGCCGGCCGACAACGAGACCGGGACCCGGATGGCGTTGGCCAACCTGGCCCGCCTGGTCGAGTCCCGGTCGTGACAGCCGGGCCGGGTCGGGCGACCGCCGCCAGGTCCTGACGGCGGTCGCCCGTACCCCGGTCGCTAGTCGACGATCGTGATCGTGGCCTTGTTGAAGCCCTTGCCCTTGTTCTTGTCGGGGTCGTAGTTGTTCTCGACGTTGCCGGCGACGTCGACCGAGAACCACTGGAACGTGGTCGTGGTGGTCACCTGGATCACCTCACCCGGCTCCCGGAACTCGGTCGCCTCGTAGCGGGGCGACTCGAGGGTGGGCCGGCTGCCGTCGGTCGTGTAGTAGATGGTGGCCGGCTCGTCGGTCTCGAAGTGCACGCCGACCGGGCGGCTGAACGTGCCGCCGCCGGGCACGAGGGTCGACGTCGGGTCCTTCTTGTCCTTGCCCCACTCCGCGGCGATCCGGAACATCTCCATGATGCCGTTCGCGTACTCCATCGTCTCGGAGTGGCCGCTGACCAGGTTCGGGTCGCCGTCCCAGGCCGGCTGGAACGAGCCGCCCTGCCAGTTGCCGGTGGCCGGGTTGTAGACCGAACCGCCGACCTCCCAACCGAAGGCGAAGATGCCGTACGTGTTGTAGAGGTCTTCACGGACGTTGCCCGCGGACGAGTACAGGACGTCCGACGAGCCGCCGACGTTCTCCGGCGTGACGACGGTCTGCCGGTAGGCCTTGACCTGCGAGAGGATCCGCCCGGCGGACTGCCAGTAGAACGCCTCGTCGCCCAGCGGCGGACGCGGCGTGGTGATCCGGCCGTCCGCGATGTAGGCGCCGGGCTGCCAGAACAGCTGGCCGCCGTTGGAGTGCACCGACATCATGAACTTGATGTTGGCGTACTTCTCGACCAGCCAGATGATGTTCTTCGACTCCGGCTCGGACAGCTCCGCCGGACCCTGGAACGTGTCGCTGGTGCAGCTGAACGACGCGCCGTCGTAGCCGTCGAAGCCCGACCCGACCCGGTAGTTGCGGTTGAGGTCGACGCCCCAGGAGTTGCGGCGTGCCGGGTCGTCGTTCTCGTCCGGGCAGTGGTTGGTCATGTTCCGGCGCTGCGAGGCGTTGTTGTAGAAGCTGTAGTTCGCCCCGTCGGGGTTGTTCGACAGGATGAAGAAGACGTCGGTGTCGTTGACGATCTTCTTCGTCTCCTTGTCGGTCTTGTAGTTGTGCACCAGCCGCTCGGCCGACTCCAGCGAGGTCGTCGCGGGCACCCACTCGCGGGCGTGGTCCTGCGCCTGGATCAGGACGCCGGGCCGGCTCCCGTCGCGGTGCTTGCCGATCCGCAGGACCGGGATCGTCTTCGGGCCGCGCGGCACCTCGCCCTCCGGCGCACCGACCCGCTTCTGGTCGAGGAAGTCGGTCAGCGCGACCGGGCCGGGCGTGGCGGCGACGATGCCGGTGCCCGTGTTGGTGCGGTACGGGTGTGCCCGGTCGACCAGCCCCTGCGACTGGGTCTCCAGCGCCGCCGACACCTCCGCGGCGGTGCTGGCCAGCGCCCCGCCGGCGTCCTTGGCGAGCAGCACGCGGATGGCCTTGCCGGTCACCTCGACACCGAGTGGGAGGTCCGCGCCCGGCCGGTCGACGAACTCGACCGTGATGTCGTTGCCGCCCTCGTGGCCCCACGCGGCCGAGTCGACGACGACCGCGGACTGCCCGGTGCCACCGATCGTGGCCTGGGCCTTACGCTGGTAGCCGTTCGTCCGGTTGGGCAGGTAGATGATCTCGGCGATGTCCGGGTACTGCTCGGCGATCTCCTCGGCCCGCGCGTACAGCTGCTGCGGGTTCCGGTAGCTGTCGACGAAGTTGGACTTGTAGCCCGGGTTCTCGGTCAACGGCGGCGGAGCGCCCTCCAGCCAGTCCGAGACCGTCCCGATGGCGACGCCGCCGGTCGAGCTGGTGACCTTGATCTGGTGCGGCCGGGCGGCCAGCTTGAACAGGTTCCGGTGGAACATGTACTGACCGGAGTCGACGAACCGGCTCATCGTGCGGGCGTAGCCCCACGGGGTGGCCTTGCCCGAGTCGTTCTCCAGCTGCATGCCGACGATCGGGTCGGCCTGCTGCCCTTCGGTGGTGCGGGCCTCGACGTAGAGGAAGCCCTGGCCCTTCGTGGTGAACCAGTCGGCGCGGACGACCCGCACGGTGTCCTGCTGCGCGGCCAGCGGTGCGGCCGACCGCGCGGCGAAGCTGGTGGCCAGGCCGCCGTCGGCCACCTCGGGCCAGGCGAAGCCCTCGCCGTCGCCCAGGATCCGGACGCCCAGCGCTTTCAGCTCGGCGACCTGGTCGGCGGTCACCATGGCCTCGCCCTCGATGCCGTTCGGCACCCGCTCGAGGCCGTGCTCGACGTCGAAGCCGGCGTCGGTGACCTTGTTGAGCATGGCGGAGCCGGTCAGCTCGATCCGGACGGAACGGGCCTCGTCCGCGTTCTCCAGCGTGGACCGCCCGCCGGCGGGATCCGCGCCCGCGGACGGGGTCGCGATGAGGACGCTGCCCACCATCAGGGCCGGCAGCGCGAGAAGTGCGATCCGCAGTCGTCTGCGTCGCATGCTTCCTCCTTACTTCGGTCAGCTCGGGGTGCTGGAGTCCATTCAGGACACACGTACAGGCTGAGTCCGATCAGCGTATGTGTATCTTTCGCTCCGGAAACCGCGCGCAGCCGATCTTGAGTATTACTTGAGCTGATGGACCAGCCGGCCGCCCGGTAGCCGGCGTTCCATGGCAGACCTGGGCCCCGGCGTCTGGTCGCCGGCCTGATCAGTGCCCGAAGCGCGCCAGGTAGGCGCGGGCCCGCCGGCCGTCGAGGGCGTAGCGGACGCCGACCGCGAGGACGAGGAACCCGAGCACCAGGTTGACCGGGGCGAAGACCGCCAACAGCGCCGCGGGGTTCTGCAGCATCAGCACGAACCGCGCCAGTGACACGAGCAGGGTCGCGACGGAGAGCACGATCAGCAGGGGTACGCCGGTCGCGCGGGCCCGGGCGGCGTTGAGCAGGGTGGTCTCGTCCGGCCAGGGCCGCCGCATCTCACGGATGGTGTTGTCCCATTGCCGCAGGTCGAGGTCGGTCAGCCCGCGCAACGGGGGCCGCGTCCAGACCTCGGGCACGCCGGCCGCGGCGAAGTGCGCGGCCCGGTCCTGGATGGCCCGATACATCGCGATGGCGAGGGCGAGCTGACCGAAGACGAACAGCGTCGACCCGGCGAGCTGGAGCGACTCGTCGTCGCGCCGGAGGAGGTAGACGCCGGCGGCGGCCAGGGCCAACCCCAGCAACGCGATGAGCATCGGCCGGACCGGCGACAACGAGGGCCGCCCGCCCTGGTTCGACCCGGTTCCCTCGGACTCCACCCACGTTCTCCTCGCCCCGCTGAGGCTGGACGTCCTACCCACTTCCCAGCGATGCGATGCCATCGGATGGATTATCGTCACGCACCGCTGAACATTCGTGCGATTCGGTTTAGAGCGCGGAACGCGGAACGCTGTGCCAAACGGTGTTGGCTCGTGCGTGCCTCCGTTGTTCGATATCGCCGAGACCTCGGGCTTCTATGCGCAGATGAGTGCGGTGCTCGCCGGCTTCGCCTTCACCGCGATCGTCGTCCTGCAAACGCACCCACGAACTCGAGGTGGGCCGATCCTTTTGGGTTTCCTGACCGCCTTCGTGGCGCTCCTTCTCGCGGCGCTCACCTACTCCGTCCTCGCCGGCGAGACCATCACCAACGCTCGCAAGTGATGGCTCCTTCGCTCACCCTCTTCTACCTCATGAACGGAGCCACGGATACGGAGGCCGCCCGCGCCGCAGCCGAAGGAGACGAGGCTTGCATGGATCGCCTACAACCTGGGCTTGACCTTGACGGGTTTGCTGACGGTGACCCTGGCCGGCACGCTGTTGTTCCACGATGTTCGAACCGTCCGTCGCCGAGCCGGACGATGGCCGAATGCCGCCGCGATCCCGGTGCTTTTCGTCGCCTTCGCCGCGGCAGTCTGGGCCGGTGACCTGTCCACGAGGTCACCGAATTTCCTCGTCTCCACGAATTGGCTCTACGCCTGCCTTGCCGGCTCTACCGTGCTGCTGGGAGCCGTAGGCGTTCTGCTGATCATCAGCAGGCCCTCGCCCGAGCACGCGCGAGCCCTGCGTCGCCCCGTGCGGTGAGTGGCCGGTCTGGGCGTACGGTCGCTGGTCCGGGATCCTGGCGCCAGCTTTCGCCGCCAGGATCCCGAAATGCGTGCGTCAGCAGGAGCCCCAGCGTTCGCGGCAGATGCAGAAGTCGCCGTTGCTGCGTTTCCAGTCGCAGCAGTAGAAGCTGACCAGGGTCGAGCCTTCGTAGGCACAGGTGCGCCAGCAGCTTGTGCTCCCGCAGCTGTTGTAGCGGGTGCAGCCCGACTCGCAGCAGCTCGAGTTGCAGCAGGGACAGCCGTTGTAGCCGTGGCAGCCGTTGGGGGCCGCCGCCTGGGCGTGGCCGGGGAACATCGCCGACGAGGCGGCGGCTACCAGGGCCGTGCCGGCGAAGGCGAGGAACCGGTTGCGGGACAGCGTCGTGGTGCGGGTTCGTTCCTGGATCACGCTCGTGCCTCCTGGTGAGCCGAGATGCCCTGCCGCCAGAGCTCGTCGAGGTCGGCGGCGGTGTCGGCACCGCCGCCCTGGCCGACGGCGACGATGAACCCGTCACGCTGGACGAAGGCAGTGGGGAAAGTTTTGATCTTCATGTCGACACCGATGCGGTGGGTGTCGCCGGCGATGACCGGCACGCCGGCCGGGATCGCCTCGGTGACCGGCGCGGTGTCGTGCGGATCGCCGAGCACGCACGCCACGAACGGCGCGTCGACCTGGTCGAGTTCGCCGGCGAGGTGCAGGCAGGATCCGCAGGTCGCCGACAGGAACACGACGAGGGACTCGGTGTCGGAGACCCGGCTGAGCAGCGACTCGGGCAAGGGCCGCCCGATGATGAGCATCGGCACGCCGCCGGCGTCGTCGCCGGCCAGGCGGATCCGCAACTCGGCGATGCCGCGCAGCGAGGCCACGAACGCGACGGTGAGCACCACGCAGAGCACCACGAGGGCGACCGCGACGACGTGCAGCATCACGCGGGCCCGGCGAGCTTCAGGAAATGTACGGTCAGCGCCCCGTCGCGCTGGTTGTCGAAGCACTGGGCGGCGACGGTGTCACCGGCCTTGAGGTGGCGCGACGTCGAGCCGATGACCGGCTGGTCGGTGCCGTGGGCGAACAGCAGCGTGCGGGTGTCGAGCCGCACGCGCACCCCGCCGATCTTCATCGACTTCGCGTCGACCGCGTCGACCCGGCCCGCCACGTCGCGGTAGAGCGGGAACGCCCGCGCGGCACCGTCCGCCTCCTCGACGAGCACGAGGTCGCCGGGGCGCAGGCTCCACCCGTACCCGAAGGATTCGGTGTCGACCGCGACGGTGCGGGCGGCGCCGTCGAAGCGTCGCCCGACGCTGCGGACGCGCACGGTGACGGTGTCGCCGGCGACGCTCTCGACGACGCTCACCCCCGGCGTCGGTTTCAGCGCCGGTGCGGCTTCGGCCGGGCCGGCCACGGCGACGGCCGCGGCTCCGCCGGCCACCGCCACCGAGCCGGTGGTGAGGACCTTGCGTCTGGTGAACTTCATGGTCGCCCCTTTCTAGGCGAAGGTCACACGAGGGAGCGCACGAGCACGACGGCGAGGTGCCCGAGCGCGGCGAAGAGCACCGCGTCGGTGGCCGTCCGGAGCCGGGGAATCCAGCCGCGACCGGCGACCTCGATCCCGGTCGCGGCCAGCAGCAGAGAACCACCGACCCGGCTCAGGGCGTACGCCGCCGTCCCGGCCGCGGCGAGCACCGGATCGGCGATCGCGAACGCGGCCAGCAGGACGAAGTAGAACAGCCAGTATCCGATCCGGGTGGTGAACCCGAGGCCGAGCGCGAAGCCGTTGAGGGCCGCCGTGCGCCAGTCGTGGTAGTCGAGCCAGCGCCGGTCGGTCTCCCGGTCGAGTTGCCAGGGCACCGGGCGGGTCAGCGCGCCCAGCAGCACGGCCAGCGCGGCGAGACCGGTCAGCACGGCCCGGGTCACCGGGTCGAAGGCCGCGCCGGCCAGGCCCAGCAGGGCGCCGCTGAGCAGCGCTCCGGCCAGGGCGAAGGCCAGCAGGACCAGGCCCGCCACGAAGGAGGAGTCGAAGCACCCGGACACGCGGGCGCGCGTGATCATGACGATCACGTTGGGGCCTCAAGGCAGGGCCTGCTGCGCCTGCCCCGCCAGCACCGCGGCGACCAGCAGGGGCAGCAACGGTCCGGTCCCGCTCCACGCGGCCAGGAGGGCACCCACGGCGACGGACGCGGTGGCGAAGGCGAGGCGCGCCGGCCCGCGGGTCGTGGTGACGGCCGTCGTCATGCACGATGCTCCTGGGTCCCGACGACGGCCAGCGGGTGGTGGCCGTTGGCCAGGTGGGCCAGGCGGTCGAGGTCGTCGGGATTGCGCAGGGTGCCCTTGGCCGCGACGAGTCCGTCGACGACCGTCACACCGAACGGCGCGGAGTGCACCTGGAAACGCTCGCGCGCCGTCTTCGCGAGGTCGCCGGTGACGGTGCGGACGCCGGACGGGAGCAACGCGAGCACGCTGGCCGCCGAGCCCGGCACGGTGCCGTCGTTGACCACGCACAGGAACCGGCCCGGCACGAGCGACCGGCTGACCATCTCGGCGGCGTCGTGGCAGGGCTCGCAGTCGCCGAACAGGAAGAGCACCACGTCGTCACGACCGAGGCCGGGGGTACGCGGTGCGAACGAGCCGACGGCGATGCCGTCCATCGGCGCCGTGCCGATGTCGGCCAGCCGGTCCTGCAGCAACTGCAACTCGCGGCGGATCACCAGGGCGCCGAGGCCGAGCAGCACCAGCCACACCGCGTCGACCGCCAGCAGTGCCAGGTCACCCATCGACGTCTCCCGCCGTCTCGATCCGGGTCGCGAACGGATTGAGCGTCACCAGCACGGACACCAGCGCGACCGCGCACATCACCAGAGCGCCGACCAGCACGCCGAGGGCGCGGTCGCCGAGCCCGGCCGCGACGAACGCACCGCCCGGGGCGGTCGCCAGCGCAACCGCCGCGGCGAGCGCGATGAACGCGATGTTGCGCGCGACAGTGATCCAGGAGATCCGCTCGCCGGCACCGAAGCAGGCGCACTCGAACGAGCGGCCGTGCGCCAGCGCCCAGGCGACCAGGGCGGTGAACACGGCCAGCACACCGGCGGCGGCCAGGGTCGCCACGAACGGCTCGGGTGCGGCGACGAGGGCTACCGCCAGCAGGAGTTCGACGGCGCCGAGGGCGCGCCCGGCGGCCGGGCGGATCCGCCGCAGGACGCCGAACCGGACCATCGCCAGGGCGCTGTCGAACGGCCGTCGCAGCTTCGAGACCCCGCTCGTCGCGAACATCGCGGCCAGGGTCCCGGTGGCCGTGGCCACCACCACCCCCGTAGTAGACATAGACGGCACTGTATTGAGAAAAATGGTGACGGTCAATGCTTGTCTAGTCACTGGACGTGACGCGGGGCTGCGCGCATACCCACTCATGGTGCATAGTGGACGCTTGCGGAGGCCGATGACCCGACCGGAGGCTGGCGACGTGCTGCGAGAACCGAAGGATCGCGCGTCGAAGCCGGCCACGGCGGCCCGCATCTACGACTACTTCCTCGGCGGCACCTACAACTTCGAGGCCGACCGGCAGGCGGCCCAGAAGATGATCGAGCTGTTCCCCATGGTGCGGGCCGGCGCCCGCAACAACCGGGCCTTCCTGCGCAGGGCCGTCCGGCACGTCGCCACCGCCGGCATCGCGCAGTTCCTCGACATCGGCTCCGGCATCCCCACCGAGGGCAACGTCCACGAGGTCGCGCAGCAGATCCAGCCCGAAGCACGGGTGGTCTACGTCGACATCGACCCCGTCGCGGTCTCGGAGAGCCTCGACCTGCTCGCCGGCAACGAGGCCGCGACCGCGATCCGGGCCGACGCGCGCGAACCCCGGTCGATCCTCGACCACCCGGCCGTCCGGGCCACGCTCGACTTCGACCGCCCGATCGCGCTGCTCCTGTCCGCGGTGCTGCACTTCGTCCCCGACGACGACCAGGCGGCAGACATCGTGGCGACGCTGCTGGCCGCCCTGCCCTCCGGCAGCTACCTGCTGCTGTCACACGGCTCGGTCGAGGGCATGCCCGACCGGGCCACACAGCTCGACGGCGCCAAAGACCTCTACAAGCGCGACACGGCGAGCCAGCTCTCCCCCCGCAGCCGCGACGGGGTCCTGCGGTTCTTCACCGGCCTGGAACTCGTCGAGCCGGGCCTGGTGTGGGTGCCGCAATGGCACCCGGAGCCCGACGACCCGACAGACTTCACCGACGACCCCGCCCAGAGCGCCTGCCTGGGCGGCGTCGCCCGACTCCCCTGACCGCGGCCGGCGGTGGTCCGCGCGCTACAGCGGATCTTGCGGGCTAGGCTTGGACCATGCCATCCACACCCTTGCCGGAACGCGTCGTCGCGCTCCTGCGGCAGCCCAACCCCGCGGTCATGGCCACCGTCGCCGCCGACGGGCGTCCGGTGACCGTCGCGACCTGGTACCTGCTCGAGGACGACGGCCGGGTGCTGCTCGGCCTCGACGCGAAACGGGCGCGGCTCAAGCACCTGCACGCCGACCCGCGGGTCTCCCTGACGGTGCTGGCCCGCGACGACTGGTACACCCACGTGAGCCTGCAGGGCCGGGTCGTTTCCATCGTCGACGACATCGGGCTGGCCGGCATCGATCGGCTGTCCCGGCAATACACCGGCAACGCGTACCCGAACCGGGAGAGCCCGCGCGTGGTCGCCCACGTCGAGATCGACCGCTGGCACGGGTGGGGCGAACTCAAGGACGCGTGAGGTCCGGTCTGGTGACCGCCCGGTCCCCGCGTCGGGCCAGCGCCGACCCGATCGCCCGGAAGGGCACATGGGCACCCCGGTCAACGGTCATCGGTCCCTCGCTCGGGCTCGCGGTGGTCGCGCAGCGAGCCGGCGTGTGCCTTCCTGCTCGGGTCGCGCCGCACCGCGACCAGGCTGGCCACCGTCGTGACGGTCAGTACGCCCGCGATGACCAGCAGCGACAGGTTGGTCGAGATCTCCCAGACGCTCTTCGAGATGTCTTCGTGCGCCCAGTGCAGGGCCAGCTTGACGCCGATGAAACCGAGGATCAGCGCGAGGCCGCTGGACAGGTAGATCAACCGGTCGAGCAGGCCCTGCACGAGGAAGAACAGCGCGCGCAGGCCGAGCAGCGCGAAGGCGTTGGCGGTGAAGACGATGTAGGTCTCCGAGGTCACGCCGAAGACGGCCGGGATCGAGTCGAGCGCGAACAGCAGGTCGGTGCTGCCGATGGCGATCAGCACCACGAACAGCGGCGTCGCGACGCGCTTGCCGGCCTCCTTCGTGAACAGCTTGCCGTCGCGGTAGTCGTCGGTGATCGGGACGATGCGGCGGGTCGCCCGTACCAACGCGTTGTCGGCATCTGGGTCCTGGTCCCGGTGTCGGTAGAGCTGGATCGCCGTGTAGATCAGGATCAGGCCGAAGATCAGGAACATCACCGAGAACAGCGACAGCAGCGCGGCGCCGAGCAGGATGAAGACCACCCGGAAGGCGAGCGCGAGCACGATGCCGAACGTCAGCACCCGTTGCTGATGCGCCGCCGGCACCGCGAACGTGGTCATGATGATCACGAAGACGAAGAGGTTGTCGACCGAGAGGCTCTTCTCGACCAGCCAGCCGGCGAAGTACTGGGTGCCGAACTCCCAGCCGGAGATCGAGGCGAAGATGACGCCGAACGCGACCGCCACGCCGATGTAGAACACCGACCAGGCGACCGCCTCCTTGAACCCGACCGCGTGCGGCTTGAGCGTCCCGATGATCAGGTCGAGCGCCAACAGCGCCAGGATGGCCAGGATCGTGATCGTCCAACCGAGGGCACTGACCTCCAGCATGCCGGTCCTCTCCGTCGCCTTTGATCAGCTAGCTTGCCCTACCGCGTCCACCCTGGGCCGGAGGCGGACCCGGGTGATGGCCCGCCCCGTCACCTCGGCGACCTCCGCGGTGAAGCCCGGCAGGTCGACCGTCTCCCCCGGCGCCGTCGGGATGTGGCCGAGCCGGGCCAGCAGCAGGCCGGCCACGGTGATGTAGTCGCGCGGCTCGTCGTCGCCGAGGTCGACACCGATATCGGACAGATCGTGGATCGGGTACGTGCCGACCAGCAGCATCTCCCCGTCAGCCTTTCGCACCACCGCCTGCACGTCGCGGTCGGTCTCGTCGTAGATCTCGCCGACGATCTCCTCGACCAGGTCTTCCATGGTGACGATCCCGTCGACCGCGCCCCGCTCGTCGACCACCACCGCGAGTTGCTGGCGTTGCACGCGGAGTTGCCGGATGGCGTCGGTGACCTTGAGCGTTTCGGGCAGGAACACGGCCGGGTACGCGTGTTGCGCGACCGTGCCGTCGGCGTCGACCAGGTCGCGGATGTGCACCGTGCCGAGCACGTCGTCGAGCCCGTCCGGCCCGACCACCGGCGCCCGGGACTGGCCGGCACCGGCGATCATCCGCAGCGCCTCGCCGGCCGGGGTGCCCGCCGGCAGTGTGAACACCGCGCCGCGCGGGGTCAGCACCTCGCGCAGGACCCGGTCGGCGACCTCGAACGCGCCGCTGATGATCATCCGTTGGTCGGCCGGGATCGTCTGCTGCGCCTCGACCATGTCGCGCAGTTCCTCGGTGCTGACCTCCTCACGGGCCGCGTCGGGGTCCCCACCGGCCAGCCGGACCACCAGGTTGCCGGTCTTGCCGAGCAGCCAGACCAGCGGCCGGGAGACCGTCGACAGCAGGTCGAGCGGACGGGCCACCATGAGCGCCCAGCCCTCGGCCCGCTGCATGGCGATGCGCTTGGGCGCGAGTTCGCCGAAGACGAGCGTGAAGAACGTGAGCACGATGGTGACCACGACGATCGCGGCCGGCTCGGCGCCGTTGCCCAGAAAGCCGAGCGGCTTGATCAGCGGCTGGGCCAGGGAGACGGCCGCGGCGGCGGAGGCGAGGAAGCCGGCCAGGGTGATGCCGATCTGGATGGTGGCCAGGAAGCGGTTGGGGTCGCCGGCGAGGCGGGCCAGCACCCGGCCGGCCCGCGAGGCGCGCTCCAGCCGGCGGATCTGGCTCTCCCGCAATGACACGAGCGCCATTTCGCTTCCGGCGAAAACCGCATTGAGCAACACCAGCACGAGTACGAGGGCGACCTGCAGCCCATAACCCCCCACAGCGTCCCCTCCACCGATCGGCCTAACGACAGTAGACTCCCATGCCCGAGCCGTTCGGCCACAAAACGCGGGCCTTCCGTGGCGGACCGGCCCGCGTAACACTGTCGCAATGGACCCGCGTCAGGTGCGCAACTTCCTGGCGGTGGTCGAGCACGGCGGGTTCGGCCGGGCGGCCGCCGCACTCGGCCTGGCCCAGCCGACGCTTTCGCAGTCGGTCAAGGCGCTGGAGCGCGAACTCGGTGTGGCGCTGTTCCGGCGCGCCTCGCACGGCGTCGTGCCGTCCGGCGCCGGGCGCCGGTTCGTCGGGCCGGCCCGGCAGCTGATGCACGACATCGCGCGGCTCGGGGCGTCGGTCGGCGGCCACGAGCAGCCCGTGCTGAAACTGGTCGCCGGCGCGCCGCTGGCCACCCATCCGGGAGCCGGCCTGGTCGGGTCGTTCGTCGCCGCGCATCCCGACGTGCGGGTGCACCTCGACCGGGCGCCGGACCGGTCGGCCGACGACGACCCGGTGGTCACCCGGATCCGCGACGGGGTCAGCGAGGTGGGCCTGGCCTACCTGTCGGCGCCACTCGACGACCTCACCACGATCGAACTCGGGCGGCACGCGTTCGTGCTGGCCTTCCCGCCCGGCACCCGGCTGCCCGAGAAGCGGGTGCCGCTGAGCGTCCTCGACGGCCGGCCGCTGATCGGCGTGCCGCCCGGGTCGAGCCAGCGCCGGTTGATCAAGGCGGCCCTGCGCACCCGCGGTGTCCAGCCCCACCTGGTGGTCGAGAACGGCCAGCGCGACCTGTCGGGGGCGCTGGTGCTCGCGGGCGTGGGCGCCACGTTCCTGCCCGACGCGGGCGCGGCCGCGATCGCCGCGCGCGGCGCGGTCGTGCGCGCGGTCGACCCGCCCCTGCACCTCGCCTACGGGCTGGTCCACCGGCCGGTCGAGCTGACCGCGATCGCCGCCGCGTTCGTCGACCACGTGCGCGGGTGAGCGTGGACATCCGCCGCCTGGCCTACTTCGTGGCCGTCGTCGAGCACGGCAGCGTGAGCGGCGCGGCGGCCGCGCTGCGGGTGGCGCAACCGTCGCTGTCGCAGTCGATCCGGGCGCTGGAACGCGAACTCGGCGTGACGCTGTTCGAGCGCCGGCATCGCGGGCTCACCCTCACGGCCGACGGCAGGGCGCTGCTCGACCCCGCCCGGCGGGTACTCGACGACGTCGACGCCGCGCGGGCCGCCGTACGCGGTCCCGACCTGTCCACGCTCGGGGTGCTCAACCTCGCCGTGCACGATGTGCTGGCCCTGGATCTGGCCGGGGCGCTGGCCGACCTCCGGCAGGCGCGGCCCGACATGTCGGTCCGGCTGTTCGGGCCCAACGACGAAGACGAGATGGTGCGGCTGCTCGTCGACGGGCACTGCGAGGTCGGCCTGACCTACCTGCCGGTCCGGCATCCGGATCTGCGCGCCCATCCGCTGGGAACACGCTGCGTCAACCTCATCCTGCCCGCGGGTCCCGCCTATCCCGACCCGCTCCCGCTCGCGGCCCTGTCCGGCATGACCGTCGTCGACACCTTGAAGGAGTTCACCGCGGCGCGGACGACGATCCGGGCCGCGCTGGTGCGGCACGGTGTGGTGATGCGGCCCGCGGTCCGCAGCGCACACCGGGAGGCGATCGTGCCGCTCGTGCTCGCCGGCGCCGGCGTGGCGTTCGTGTCCGACCCCTACGCGCGGGTGGCGGCCGCCGAGGGCGCGGTGGTCCGGCGGCTCGACCCACCGATCGACATCAGCTACGGGCTGCTTTTTCGCTCGGACAGCCTGTCGCCGGCCGCCCGGCTGCTGGCCGACCGCCTGGTTCGCGGCCATTGACGCATGTAACGCGCCTATGGGGACAGTGACAATTCGTCTTTGCTTTCTCGTTGCACACGGTTTGTGATCAAGCGCGTCCCGTCGGTCGATATCAAAGGAGGAGCCGATGGCGCGGCGCGCTCGCCCGTCCCGCATGTGGTACCTGCTCCTGGTCCCGCCGACGGTCGCTCCCCTGCTCACTCCGCTCTACAACCGCTTGGAGCCGCGGTTGTGGGGGCTGCCGTTCTTCTATTGGTGGCAGTTGATGTGCGCGGTCCTCTCGATGGCGCTGCTGACCGTGGTGCACCTGGCCACCCGTGAGCGGCGGCCCGCATGGAAGTGACGGTCTTCGTCGCGCTGCTGTGCGCGATGCTGCTGCTCGGTTTCGCCGCGGCGAGTTGGCGGCGCCCGCACGACATCCACAGTCTCGAGGAGTGGGGCGTCGGCGGGCGGGCCTTCGGCAACTGGGTCACCTGGTTCCTGCTCGGCGGGACGATGTATTCCGCGTACACCTTCGTCGCTGTTCCGGCTCTGACCTACGGCGCCGGCGCGATCGGCTTCTTCGCGGTGCCGTTCGCCATCATCACCACGCCGTTGGCATTCGTGTTCACCGCCCGGATCTGGTCCGTGGCGCACCGGCACGGGCTGCTGACGCCGGGCGAGTTCGCCCGCGCCCGGTTCGGTTCGACGGGCCTGGGCGCCCTGATCGCGGTGACCGGCATCATCGCGACGATGCCCTATGTCGCCGTGCAGTTGCTGGCGCTCAAAGCCGTGCTGCGCACGGTGGGCGTGGCCGGCGAGTGGCCGCTGCTGATCGCGGTCCTCGTCGTCTCGCTGAGCACGTTCCGGTCGGGCCTGCGTGCGCCGGCGCTGCTGTCCATCGCCAAGGACATCCTGCTGGCCTGGGTCGTCCTCTCCGCGCTCCTGGTGGTCACCATGTCGAGCGGCTGGGAGCAGATCTTCCAGCGCGCCGGCGGCTATTTCGCCAGCACGCCGTCACCGGGCGACGGGCTGCTGCTCGCGCCGACGGGCCAGTTGGGCTTCATCACGCTGGTCCTGGGCTCGGTGCTGTCGATCTTCGCGTATCCGCACGCCCTCACCGGCATGCTGGCGGCCAAGGACCGCTCGACGATCCGGCGCAACATCGCGGCGTCGCCGGTCTACTGTCTCGTACTCGCGCTGATGGCCCTGCTCGGCTTCTTCGCCCTGTCGGAGGGCGTGCGGCCACAGGACGGCGACCTCAACACGATCATGCCGCAGATGTTCCACCAACTCTTCCCGGCCTGGTCGGCCGGAATCGCGCTGGCGGCGCTGGGCGTGGCGGCGCTCATCCCCGCGGCGGTGATGTCGATCTCGGCGGCGAACGCGTTCACCCGCTCGATCTACCGCACCTACCTGCGGCCGGACGCGTCGACGGCGGAAGAGGCCCGGGTCAGCCGCTGGGCCTCCCTCGTGGTCAAGTTCGGCGCCGTCGCGTTCATCCTGCTGCTGCAGCCCTCTTACGCGGTCGACCTGCAACTCATCGGGGGCGTGATCATCCTGCAGACCATCCCGGCCGTCTTCCTGGGCCTGGCCACGGCGTGGTTCGACTGGCGGGCCCTGATCGGCGGCCTGGTGACGGGTCTGGTCGCGAGCCTGGTGCTGCTCTGGGACATCCAACAGATCGGCGCCGGCGGCCGCGTGGTGAAGGCACACTTCGGCGGCTCGACGATGGCGGTCGGCGACACGGGCGCGACGATCTATGTCGGCGTCGTCGCGCTCGGGATCAACCTGGTGGTCGCGACCGTGCTGACCCTGCTGCTGCGGCTGATGCGGGTGCCGCGCGGCGTGGACGCCACCCGGCCGGACGACTACGTGGCCGACGTCGACGACCCGATGGTCAAGCGCCTGGACGAGATCCTCGACGGCCTGCCGGCAAGACCGGTCGGCGCCCACGCCGCGCGGCGACCGGGTTAGCGCGCACTGACCGCCAGCTGTCCGGGCTGGCGGTCAGTGCTCGCGCGCTACTCCCAGGTCATGTCGATCTGGCGTTCGAAGACGTGGTAGCCGGCCCGGGCGAAGGCCTTGGCCATCGGCACGTTGCCGACGTCGGTGGCCGCACGGACGCGGGGGACGTCTTGCGCCGCCAGCAGCCGCGTGCCCTCGGCCAGCAACTCGTCGATGTAGCCCTTGCCGCGGTGTGCGGGCACCACGCCGATGTAGGCGATGATCGGGTTGTAGCTGTTGCGGGCCGGGATCACGAAGCCGACCGGCGTGCCGTCGTCGAGCACGCCGATCCGCCACCAGTCGCGCGGTGACGGGTAGCCCAGCAGCTCCTCGTCGTATTGCTGTGCGGCCTGCTCCGCCGCGCTCATCCGGCCGAGTTCGGCCTGGCTGTGCGCGTCGAGGGTGCCCTCCAGCACGTCGGTCAGCAACGCGACCAGGTCGGCGCGGTCGTTGACCGGGCGGAAGCTCAGCCGCGGCGTGCCCACCTCGGGGACGCCGCGCTCGGGCAGCCACTCCAGACGGAGCCGCTCGACGAGCAGTTTCGCGCCGGTGCTTTCCAGCGCGGCGATCCGGGCGGTGACGACCTGGTTGGCCGCCGGGTCGTCGTGCCAGTCGGGCGGGGTGAAGCGGATGTATTGCGGCAGGGTGCCGCCCGCCGGGAAGACCGCGGCGGTGGCCGCCTCGAACAGCTTCAGGGCGACGTCGACACTGCCGGGCGAGTCGTCGAAATCGAAGAAATCGAGGACGTACGGGTCTTCGCCCGCACGGATCGTCCACCAGCCGAGGCGGGCGACCACCCGGTCGTCGCGGAGGGCGACCCACAGCCATTCCGGCCGGCGGCGCCCCTCGGCGAGGTCGCGGGCGAGTTCCTTGTCGAGTTGGTAGGTGAGTTGGCGGAAGAGTGGCAGCTCGTCCGGCCCGGTGATCGGGCGCAGGAGCACAGTCATGGGCACATTCCTTGCGTGGTGTGCCCGTCTCCGGAACTCACGTCAGCGCGGCGGCGACGCGAGCGAAGGCACGGGCACGACGATGGCGTTCATCTGCTCGTCCTCCTCTCGTCTCAGGCGGCTCGCACGTGCGGAGCCTTTCGACGCATAGAGATACCGGACCGGACGACCGCGCCGCAACCCGGTTTTCAGACGACGGCGACGGCGTCGATCTCGACCAGCACCCCGGCGGCCAGGCCGGCGACGACGTGCACGGTGATCGCCGGCGGCGGGTCGGCCCGGTTCCAGATCTGCTGGAACGCCGCGACACCCTCGTCGAACGAGTGCCCCTCCACGGTCGCGATCCGCCAGTGCACGATGTTGGCCAGGGTCGCGCCCTCGCTCTCCAGGATCGTGGCGAGGTTGCGGAACGCCTGGAGGGACTGCTCCCCCACGGTCGGCCCGACGACCTTGCCGTCGGCGTCGACACCGTTCTGCCCGCCGATGTAGATCGTCTTGGTCGGCCGCTCGACCACGACCGCCTGGCTGAACGCGGGGCTGCGGTGCATGCCTTCGGGGTTGATGTGCCGTACACCCATTGCCGTGCCTCCTCGGTGGATAGCGGTGCCTGTCCAACACCAGTTATAGTGGTGTCATGCGAGGGAGCGCAACCGGACGGCTGTTGAACGACCCCAAGGGCGGATCGTTCTGGTACGACGCCGGCGCCGTCTGCCTCGACTTCGCGCACAGTGGTGGCGAGGGCCGCTATGCGGTGTTCGAAACCCTGCACGAGCCGGCGGATCTCGCGGAATGGCTGTCCGCGCCGCCGCTGGGCGCGGTGCTCACGGTGCCGGTGTCCCCCGCCGACCTCACGGCGGCCCGCACGCTGCGCCAGGCGATCTGGGAGGCGGCACACGCCCGCGCGGCGGGCCAACCCCTGCCGACCGCCGCGGTGGCGGCCATCAACCGGGCCGCTAGGGCGGCACCGCTGCAGCCCGCACTGACCACCGACACGACGGCGACGTGGGCACCGCCGGTCCGTGCGACGCAGGCACTGTCCACTATGGCGCGTGAGATGATCGAGCTGCTGTCAGGGCCGCTCGCCGACCGCATCCGCGAGTGCGCCAGCGACAACTGTCCGCTGGTGTTCGTCGACTCGTCGCGCCCGGGCGCCCGCCGCTGGTGCTCGATGGAACGCTGCGGCAACCGCCACAAACTGCGCGCCCTCCGCGCGCGGCGAACCACCTGAGCCGCCGCCTGAGTTGCCCGGAGCGAGGTCAGAACTCGACCGAGCGCGCGCCGAGCCTTTCTTCCAGGTCGCCCGGTTGTTGTAGGCCGGCCTCGAAGGCGTGGGCGGCCCAGCTCTGATAGCGCGGCCCGCCCAGGTGGGCGGCGAACGCGGCCGCCTGCTGCGGGAACTCGCCGTTGTCGGGCAGCGTGATGGCGTCCACCCAGGACTTCAGCTCCGCCACCGAGGAGCGGTCGAACGCCGAGACCCGCGTCGCGAACGCCGTGACGAACGCGTCGAGATCCGCGTCCGGGACCGCGCGGTTCACGTAGCCGTAGCGCTCGGCCAGGTCACCGTCGAAGTCCTGGGCGCCGACGAGGATCTCCAGTGCGCGGCCGCGGCCGACCAGCCGCGGCAGGCGGGCCGGGGCGCCGCCGCCCGGTGGGACGCTGCCCGCGCCCATCTCGAACTGGCCGATCAGGGTGCGCTCGCGGCTGGCGAAGCGGATGTCCGTCGCGAGCAGGAACTCGCTGCCGGCGCCGCGGGCCCGGCCGCGGAGCTTGCTGATCGTCAGCACCGAGAGCTTGCTCAGGCGGATCAGCATGTCGACGAACGGCTGCTGGCCGGTGACCGGCGGCGGCTCGTCGGCCAGGCGGGCGAGGTCGTCGGTCAGGTCCCAGTGCGCGATGAAGTAGTCGGGGTTCGCGCTCTCGAACACGATGACGGTCAGCTCGGGGTCGTTCTCGGCCGCGTCGAGCAGGGCGCGCAGCTCGATGATGGCCGCTCCGCCGAAGACGTTGACCGGCGGGTTGTCGAACGCGACGCGCCAGAACGACGGCGACTCGTGCGTGATCTCGAACTGTGGCACCGGGTCACCGCTCCGTGTGCGGGCCAGCGACCTCGACGAGTCCGGTGTGTACGTCGTAGACCAGGCCCACCACCGGGGTTCCGGGCGGCTGCGCGCGCCGCATGATGTCGCCGTCGATGGCGACCGCGGTGCGCGGGTCGAGCACGGCCTTCGAGTCGAGCTCGGCGACCTGGATCTCGAAGAACTCGGCCAGCAGCTCGGGAAAGGCCGCCAGGTCGGAGCGCAGCGGAAGATCGACGAACGCGCCGCTGCCGGCGAACGCGGCGTTGGGCCGCACCAGCTCGTCGGTGTCGATCACGTCGCCGAGCGTACGCGAAAATCGTCCCGTTCTGTCGCGATCGCGCTAGACGGTCTCGAGGTGGGCCCGACGGAGTGGAGGATGTCGTCGGGCGCCACGTCGGTGCCGCGGGCAGGGTGAACACGAGCCGGCCGGTGCACCGGACACGCCGGCGCCCTACCCGCGGTTTGGGCCCGGCCGGGTGCCCGACCTAGGGTCGGTGGGGTGGACAGTGCCCCGGTCACGGTCGCGATCGTCACCAGCCGCATCGAGGCGGAGCTGGCGGTGGGCCTGCTGCGCGGCCACGGCCTGCGGGCCGCCTTCATCGCCGACGACGTGGGCGGGCTGGAACCGCAACTGCAGCAGGACGGCGTACGCGTGCTGGTCGCTCCTGAAGACGAGGCCGAGGCCCGGCGCATCCTCGCGGACCTCGAGTGACCGCGCCCGACCCCACGGTCCTGCATCCGATGCCCGACCAGCCGCGCGTCGTGCTGCTCAAGCCGCTGGTCAAGTCGCCGCTGATCGAGGTCGGCGAGTTCACCTACTACGACGACCCGGACGACCCGACCGCCTGGCAGACCCGCAACGTGCTCTACCACTACGGGCCGGAGCGGCTGGTCATCGGCAGGTTCTGCGCGCTGGGCGAGGGCGTGCGCTTCATCATGAACGGCGCCAACCACCGCATGGACGGCCCGCGGACGTTCCCCTTCCCCATCATGGGCGGCGGCTGGGCCGACCACTTCGACCTCATCACCGGCCTACCCGCCCGGGGCGACACGGTGGTCGGCAACGACGTCTGGTTCGGGTATCAGGCGATGGTCATGCCAGGCGTACGCATCGGCAGCGGCGCGATCATCGCGACGGGCTCGGTGGTCGTCGACGACGTCCCCGACTACGGCATCGTCGGCGGCAACCCGGCGAAACTCATCCGCCGCCGCTACGACGACGAGACCGTGGCCCGCCTGCTGGCCCTTGCCTGGTGGGACTGGCCGACCGAGCACATCACCGCGCACGTCCGCACCATCATGTCGGGCACCATCGACGACCTCGAGGCGGCCGCACCGCCGCTTCGGTAGCGCGCCTGTCGCGCGAGTCCGCCTTGAACAGATCCCCTCGAAATGCAAGGCTCACCAGCTATGAGCGCCAGCGCAAAGGGCCGCCCGCGTCAGCCGAGCGACGAGGTCGTCGAACGACGCGAGCGCCGTGACGCCCGGATCCGAGCCGATCGGATCGAGCTCGCGAAGGCGGAACTGGAAGACCGGCCGCCGACCGACGACATCGAATTCGGCCCGGGTCGTGACACGCGCACATGGCGCGGCGGGTCACCTGGCCTCGGCCGGCGCCGATAACCCGGACCGCCCATCATTCGCCCAGGGTGCCTTCACATGCGGCACGAGATCGTGGCAGGGTGACCCTCGAGGCCTCATCTCCGTAGCCCATCGCCTCGTTCATGGCCGCGCCAGCATTTGTTTCCGGACCTGCGCGGGACGACTCGACACACTCTTAAAGAAGCTGTTTTAGGAGACCAGAAAACTCTCTCAACTCGTCAATCTGCAGCATGTCGAGCGGCTTTTCATCGAAGTGCGCAATCTGGTTGCGTATCACCCGGACCCTATTAAGTTGGGAAACGAACTGCGCTCGGTCAACTCCGCCCCAACCTAGGGCCTTCCAGTTGTCATTGGCGCTTAGTCGAAGGTTCTCGTTCGACTGATCCCCGTCAAGCAATTTAATATACTCCCCAAACATCAACTTCGAGAAGTCTCCCGAATGACTTGGCCCCTTGACAACTCGAACTGGATCGCCAGTCAATTTTGGGCCGAGGCAGACGCGCAGGCGAAACTCGATTTCGCCAACAAGGAAAAACGGCAATGCAAGGGTGTGGAATCGGGTGGTGATGTCTGCTGCGGTGATGATGCCCACGAAGTTGCCGCTGTTCTCTCGCACCAGCAGATACCCATACTGTCGGAGCTCGGGCAGGTGTGTGAAGAGCTCCTGATGGACCTCTGCCAACGGAATCGAGTCCTTGACCATCGAGTTCGCAAGGGTTGGCGTCTCGCCCTTTTCATACCGGGCAGTGATCGAGCTCCATGTGATGACGCCTTTAAGGTCGGCAAGGCCGTCAATCACCGGTAGTTGCGAATAGTTCTTCTGGCGCATCGTGTGGGTGGCGTTACTAAGCAAGGCTGTGGATTTGACCGCGACGATGCCCTCGCGAGCCGAAGGGATGTCGCCAATCTTGAAGGACTGCTGCGGCAATGTTCCGGTCGGAACTTCATCGTCGCCCGCGTCGTCAGCTAATGGCGCAGGGTTATACGCGACGACCAACATGTCCGTCATTAGTCCACAAGTCGTGAACGACGGATGGGTATCGAGCCCTACCTCTTGTAGCGCCTCCTGAATCAGAGGCACCGTTTGATAGTTGCGCACTCGCTCGCCGAACAGCGCAAGCAGTTCGGAGACTCGTAGGGTCTGACCTTTCAGCGCAAGCAGTTGACGGCGACTGGGGCGCTGGGCTCCGCTCATCATCAACGGTCCGACTCGTCGCGAAAGACAGTTCGCTTGCCCATGGCCTCGTTGACCAGTTCGACCAGTCGCGCAGAACGGTCCACGTAGAAGCTATCGAAGTCGTCCTGGTGGAGGAGAGCTGGGTTCATCACATGGGTGGCAACCACATCGTCGAACCACTCTGGCGGCGTCCCGGTCTCCCGGGCGAGCATACGGAGGTAACTCGACGGTGAGCCGACCAAGCTCTTACTCGCACGATATGACAGCGGGGTCTTGTTCACGATGGAGTTTCCTCTGTAGTCGCCAGTGGCGTGCCGAGCGAGCCACGCCTTCGAAAACACCTGCCGGATGTCGACGCCATGTTGCAGAAGGCCGCCAGCAGTGAGGGGTCCTTCATTGTGGAACCAGTCGACCGCACCCTGCTTGACGAGTAGGGCGTAAATTCCCTTGTAGGCCGCACTGTTGCGGGTAGTAAGGGTGTCCAGGCGGTCGGCGAGGAAGGCCGCCTCAGTAACGGTGTCCGGCAGAGCGCGCGTTCCGCCCTCGCCCGCGGCGACGAGTTGCTCGACATCACGAGTGAAGCGGCTCTCTGTAGCTCCGCCGTACATTTCTCCCAATACGCCACACCAGTACCAGCGGGTCATGAGGTCGCGAGTGCTCGGCTCGTCCACCTGCTCGCCGAGAATCGCCCGCACCGCCGCCATAGGCACGAGTTGAGTCCGGTAGGGCAAGTCGGTCTGGCGCACGATGCACTGCTCGCCGAGAAACTCTCCGACCCACTCGAACGCGTTCGCCACCCGCGGAGCGATCCGGATGAAGTCAGCTAGGGGCAGGTTCAGAAGCTCGCGGCGCTTGCAGGACACGGCCGTGGCCACTCTCTCCCGCTTGCGTTCCCAGGTATTGACCAGCGTGACTGCCTGTAGAAAATCGCTACTACTAAGCCCGTCCTCGACCCCCTGCTCGATGCGCCCGAAGACGGGATACGAAGTGACCAAACTTTTCTTGATATCCTGCCAAGCATCCGGCAGCCGGTAGTAGTCGCCGTGGGCGTCCTCGTAATCGCCGTCACCGGCATAAGTAGCAGTCAGTAACTCAAAAACGTTCAAGGGAACACCACCGGTGTTCACCCGCTCGAACACGGAGCAAACCGCGTCCTTGGTAGTCGTGGCCGCGAGCTTGATCATCGGGATCTGGAACGATCGAATGTTGTGCAGGATCCGCTGATCGAACTGGGCCCACAGGCCCCAGTTGGCGTCGTCCATGAGGACGAACTCTTTCTGCCAAGCCGTCACCCGGTCGCTGTCAAAGACAGCGCTCAGCGGGAAGTACTTCGCTTGGCACTCCAAGGTCCGACCCCTGAGATCAAGATCCACTGTTCGAGCGAAGTTTGACCGAAGGACCCTTTCCTTCGGGACGGACACAATCGCCTCGTCTCGATCCGTCGATCCGCCGATAGCCTTGGGTATATCCACGTAGTACCAGCGCTCGAGCTCTTTATTACGTTCGTCGACGGTCCGCACGGGCTGATCGAGATGCAAAGCTTGGAACAGCGAGGTCAACCGCTGCTGACCATCCAGCAGCAATAGATCCGGGGTGACAGATCGGGCGGTCTCGGCACCCGTAAGCGTCCGGGGCCGAAACGGCTTCTTACCCCCAGTCTCTAACGTCATGACAACACCGAGGGGGTAGTCCAAGGTCACCGTCGCGATCAGCTCACGGATACGCTGGTCGTCCCACTTCCATTCACGTTGAAAGTCCGGTAGCTGCAGCACTCCGGACTTGATGTCTTCTAAGACCTTTTGGAGCTTTGGACTGTCGAGAGCCACCGGGCGTTCCCCCTGAGAATCTGGCAAGAGAGCGACCGGTCAGAATATCGATCGGTTTCAGACCGAGTCAAGGGAAGAGGAAGCGCTGTCTGCCGCCGAGCATGGGCGACCGTCAGTTGGCTCAGCGCGGGTCAGCTCGACGAGGATCGCATACCCGTGTCGTGCGCAGGCCCGCGTGCACCATCACCTCGTAATGGAGCGGCGTCAGGCGCTGCGGCGCTACGAGTAACCACCGGCGCACGCCACCGATGCCAAAAAGATCGAAGGCATGCGCCCATGCGGCGACGCCAGGCCCCCTCCGCCCGTCGGCGTGGCGAACCGCCGGGGCCGACCTGGCACGCCGGTAACATCGGGCCTCGCGGGGAGAGCGCGCGCTTGCCCCAGACCGACTCAGCCGTCCGACCCGATCGGGGGAACGATGTCGACGATGCCGCTCCGCGAGCGCCCCGCCTGGAGGGCCCTCGCCGCGCACCACGCCGAGGTCGGCGGGCGGCACCTGCGCGAGTTGTTCGCCGACGACCCGGGCCGCGGCGAGCGACTGCGCGCGGAGGCCGCCGGGCTCTATCTCGACTACTCGAAGAACCGGATCACCGACGAGACGCTGCGGCTGCTCGTCCAGTTGGCCCGCGAGTGCGAGGTGGAGCAGCGGCGCGACCTGATGTTCGCCGGTGCCCCGATCAACACCTCCGAGCACCGCTCGGTGCTGCACGTCGCGCTGCGGATGCCCAAGGGCACCTCGCTGGTGGTCGACGGCGTCGACGTGGTGGCGCAGGTGCACGAGGTGCTCGACCGGATGGCCGCGTTCGCCGACCGCGTCCGCTCCGGTGACTGGCGCGGCCACACCGGCAAGCGCATCCGCAACGTCGTCAACGTGGGCATCGGCGGCTCCGACCTCGGCCCGGTGATGGCCTACGAGGCGCTGCGCAGCTACACCCAGCGCGACCTGACGTTCCGGTTCGTGTCCAACGTGGACTCGACCGACTTCGTGGAGGCGACCCGCGACCTGTCGGCCGAGGAGACGCTGTTCATCGTCTCCTCCAAGACGTTCGGCACGCTGGAGACGCTGACCAACGCGCACTCCGCGCGCGACTGGGTGGTCGGCCAACTCGGCGACGAGGCCGCGGTCGCCAAGCACTTCGTCGCGGTGTCGACCAACGCCGACCGGGTCGCCGAGTTCGGCATCGACACCGCCAACATGTTCGGCTTCTGGGACTGGGTCGGCGGCCGCTACTCGATGGACTCGGCCATCGGGCTGTCCACCATGATCGCTGTCGGTCCGGCGGGCTTCGCCGACCTGCTGGCCGGGTTCCACGAGATGGACGAGCACTTCCGCACGGCGCCGCTGGAGAAGAACCTGCCGGCGCTGATGGGCCTGCTGACCGTCTGGTACGTCAACTTCTTCGGCGTGCAGAGCGTCGGCGTGCTGCCCTACGAGCAATACCTCAAACGGTTCCCGGCCTATCTGCAGCAGTTGACCATGGAGTCCAACGGCAAGCACGTCACCCGCGACGGCCGGCGCGTCGACTACGACACCGGCCCCGTCTACTGGGGTGAGCCGGGCACCAACGGCCAGCACAGCTTCTACCAACTGCTCCACCAGGGCACCCGGCTCATCCCGGTCGACCTGATCGGGTTCGGCAAGACGCTCAACCCGCTCCGCGACCACCACGACATCCTCTCCTCCAACGTGTTCGCGCAGGCACAGGCGCTGGCCTTCGGCAAGACCGAGGAGGAGGTACGCGCCGAGGGCACCGCCGACGACGTCGTGCCACACCGGGTGATGGAGGGCAACCGGCCCAGCAACGTGCTGCTGGCCGAGCGGCTCAGCCCGCGGCTGCTCGGCGCCCTGGTCGCGCTCTACGAGCACAGCGTGTTCACCCAGGGCACGATCTGGGGCATCGACTCGTTCGACCAGTGGGGTGTCGAACTCGGCAAGGTCCTCGCCGTGCGGATCATCCCCGAACTGACCGGCACCGGCGACATCGCCGCCGACCTCGACTCCTCGACCGCCGCGCTGATCCGCCGCTATCGGGCCTTGAAAGGCTGACCCGGGTGGGCAACTCCGACGCGCTCGTGTTCTTCGGCGCCACCGGCGACCTGGCCTACAAGCAGATCTTCCCGGCGCTCGCGGGCCTGATCGCCGAGGGCCGGCTCGACATACCGGTGATCGGTGTCGCGAAGGCCGGCTGGACCCGCGACCAGTTGGGCCAGCGGGCCCGGGAGAGCCTGGCCGAGCAGGGCGTCACCGACGCCGATACGGTGGGCCGGCTGGTCGGCGCGCTGCGCTACGTCGACGGCGACTATCGCGACCCGGCGACGTTCCAGGCGCTGAAGGCCGAGTTGGGCTCCGCCAGGGCGCCGCTGTTCTATCTGGCCATCCCGCCGGCGCTGTTCGGCACCGTGGCGACCGCGCTCCACGAGTCCGGTTGCGCGAACGGCGGCCGGGTCGTGGTGGAGAAGCCGTTCGGCCACGACCTGGCGTCGGCGCGCGAGCTCAACGACCTGCTGCACCGGATCTTCCCCGAAGACGCCATCTATCGCGTCGACCACTTCCTCGGCAAAGACGCCGTCCTTGGCCTGCTCTACTTCCGGTTCGCCAACGCCTTCCCCGAGACGTTCTGGAACCGCTTCTACATCGACTGCGTGCAGATCACGATGGCCGAAGAGTTCGGGGTCGCCGGGCGGGGCGCGTTCTACGACAAGACCGGCGTGATCCGCGACGTCGTGCAGAACCACCTCCTCCAGGTGGTCAGCCTGCTCGCGATGGAACCGCCCGGCGGCTACGGCCACCAGGACATCCGCCCCGAGAAGGCCAAGGTGCTGCGGGCCATGCCGCCGCTGCGCCACAACGAGGTGGTCCGCGGCCAGTTCGCCGGCTACACCGACGAGGACGGCGTCGCCGCCGACTCCACTGTGGAGACCTTCATCGCGCTGCGCGCCCGCATCGACAACTGGCGGTGGGCCGGGGTGCCGTTCTTCATCCGGGCCGGCAAGAAGCTGCCGGTGACCGCCACCGAGGCGGTGATCCGGCTGCGCCGGCCGCCGGCGGCACTGACCGGCGCCGACCGCGGCCACCCGCCCAACTTCGTGCGGTTCCGGCTGAGCCCGGAGGGCGCGATCTCGTTCGGCGTGACGGTCAAGGCGCCGGGCGAGACGATGAGCGGCGACGACGTCGAGTTGGCCGCCCTGAAGCGGCCGGCCAAGCCCGACCTGGCGCCCTACCAGCGCCTGCTGGGTGATGCCCTGGCCGGCGACGCCTCGTTGTTCGCCACCGAGCAGGGCGTGGAGGCGTCGTGGTCGGTGGTCGACCCGGTGCTCGACGACCGGACGGCTCCGCACATCTACGAGCCCGGCACCTGGGGCCCGGAAGAGGCCCAGAAGCTCACGGCCAGCCACGGCGGCTGGAGCGACCCGGCGGCGTCAGCGAGCTAAGAGCCGAGGTAGGCGTCCAGGGCGGCGGCGCCGGCGAGCAGCGCGCGGCCGCGGGCGGCGAGGCGGGCGTGCCAGTCGTGCAGGGTCGACTCCAGCGGTGCGACGCCGCCGGCCGACCGGACCTGGGCGATCAGCGGGGCGATCCGCTCCAACGGGTAGCCGCCGCGCCGGAGTTGGTGGACCAACTGTGCGTCGCGCACGTCGGCCGCGGTGTAGACCCGGTAGCCCGTGCGCCGGTCGCGGCGCGGCTGAACCAGGCCGGCCCGTTCCCACTTGCGCAGGGTGGCCGGGCGAACGCCGAGCCGCCTGGCCAGCGGGCCGACGAACGTGTCGGCGCGCTCCCGCGCGACGGGCGCGAGGTCGCGGAGGGCGGCCTCGACGGCCCGCAGGGTGCCGCGGTCCTCGAGCAACTGGGCGTGGGTCCGGTCGACGAGCGTCAGTGCCTCTTCCACGGCGTACGCGTTGATCGCTCGCATGATCGCCGTCGCGGTCCGGTGGCCATGGCCGGGCACGAGCGCGAGGAAGGCGTGCAGGGCCTGGGCGTGCCGTGGCGTGTAGGTGCGGTAGCCGCTCGGGGTGCGGTCGGCCGCCGGCAGGATCCCGGCCTCCTCGTAGTTGCGGACCGCCTGGGTGGACAGGCCGTGCGGGCGGGCCAGGTCGACCGGCCTCAGTTGAAGGTTCTGCGCCACCCGCCGCTCACTCTTGCTGAGAAGTCTCAACCGTCGGTTCAACGATACCGTTTATGGGTATGACTCTTGCTTCCCACGTCCTGGCCCTGCTCCCCGCACGGCCGCGGCTGCTCGCTCTGGGCGAGCCCACCCACGGCCGGGAGCCGTTGCTCGCGGTGCGCAACGACCTGTTCCGGCAGTTGGTCGAGGAGCACGGCTACCGGACGATCGCGATCGAGAGCGACTGCTTGACCGGCGCGGTCGTCGACGACTACGTCACCTCGGGCCTCGGCGACCTCGACGACGTCCTGGCTCGTGGTTTCAGCCACGAGTGGGGCGCCTTCCCGGGCAATCGTGACCTGGTGCGCTGGATGCGGGCCCACAACGACGGTCGGCCCGCGGCCGAGCAGGTGCGCTTCGCGGGATTCGACGGGCCGCTGGAGATCACCGCCGCCGCCAGCCCGCGAGAGGCGCTCACCGGGCTCCACGCGTACCTCGAAGCGGTCGGTGATCTGCTGCCCTGCACCGCCGAGACCGTGCAGCGCCTGCTCGGCGCCGACGACCGCTGGACCAACCCCGCCGCGATGATGGACCCCGCGCAGTCCGTCGGGCGGACGCCCGATGCCGACCGGTTGCGCCTACTCGCCGACGACCTGGTCGCCCTGCTCAACGCGCGGACACCCGAGTTGATCACGACGCCCGGGTGGGACCGGGCCCGCCTGCACGCCCGCACCGCCGTCGGGCTGCTCCGCTACCACCGGTGGATGGCCGACCCGTCGCCGAACCGGATGGCGTGGCTGCTCAGCGTCCGCGACTCGATGATGGCCGCCAACCTGCTCGCGCTCGCCGACCGCGGACCGGTGCTGGTCAGCGCCCACAACGCCCACCTGCAGCGACACCGGAGTTCGATGCGGATGATGGGCGACCTGCGGCCGCAGTGGTGGAGCGCCGGCGCGATCGTCGACGCCCGGCTGGGCCACGAGTACGCCTTCCTGGCCACGGCCCTCGGCACGATCCGCGACCAGGGAGTCGACACCCCGCCGGCGGACACCATCGAGGGCCGGCTGTACGCGCTCCCCGACGACCCCTGCGTCGTCGACCCCCGCCGCTTGGCGGCCGGCCTGACACCTCGGGCGTCCGCGTGGTTCGGCTACGCGCCGCTGGACCCGGCATACGCGTCCCGCACCGACGGCATCGTCTTCGTCAAGGACGCGTAATACGATCATCACGGCGCGTGATGGAGACGGGGGGCGCCCATGCAGGCTGCCATCGCGACCGGGGTCGACGAGCCGCTCACCTTCGCCGAGCGGGAGGTGCCCGAACCCGGCCAGGGCGAGGTGCTCGTCAAGATCACGGCGTGCGGGGTCTGCTACACCGACCTCGACGTGCTCCGCGGCCACTGGCCCAACGCCCGCTTCCCCAACATCCCCGGTCACGAGATCACCGGTGTCGTCGCGGCCATCGGCCCCGGCGTCTCGTGGCCGCCGGTCGGTGCCTCCGTCGGCGCGCAGATCCTCGGCGACTCGTGCGGTCACTGCGACTACTGCGTACGCGGTGAACAGATCCTGTGCCCGTTGAAGCGCTTCACCGGCATCGACTTCGACGGCGGATACGCCGAGTACGCGGCCCTCAAGGCCGGGTTCGTGTCGCCGCTGCCGGACGCGCTCGACCCCGTCGCGGCGGCCCCGCTGATGTGCGCCGGCTTGACCGCCTTCAACGGGCTGCGGCAGGCCGGAATCAGGCCCACCTCGCGCGTCGCGGTGGTCGGCGCCAGCGGGACGCTGGGCACGCTCGCGGTCCGTTACGCCGTCGCGATGGGTGCGCGGGTGGCCGCGATCGGCCGGTCCACCCGGGGCGAAGCGGCGGCCCGCGAGTTGGGTGCCGAGCGGTTCGTCGCCACCGCGGACGCCGACCCGGCGCAGGCCCTCCGGGCCTGGGAGGGCGGTGCCGACATCATCCTCAACGCGGCGCCGTCGACCGCGGCCGCCGCGGCGGCGTTCGAGGGACTGGCACCCGACGGCACGCTCGTCCTGTGCGGCTACGGGCCCGAACCGCTGAGCCTGGCCACCGGTCCGCTGGCCCTGAGCCGGCTGCACGCCATGGGCAACCCGTCCGGATCGCCGCACAACGCCCGCGAGACCCTGGCGTTCTCGGCCGCACACGGCATCCTGCCCGACTTCACGCCGATCGGCCTACGCGACGCCAACGCGGCGCTCGACGCGATGGCACACGGCCAGTCGGGCCGGCGATCGATCATCACCTTCGACTGACGGCGGCGTCGATCCCGATTTCACGGAACCGGCCCGCGAGGTCGTCGATCCAGGCCGTCAGGGGCCGGCCGTCAGCGACGTGCCGGCCACCCGCCGGGTGACGAGCACGACGGGGTCGGTGCTGCTTACCAGGTCGTGCCGGCCTGCTCGCGGATCGTACGGTTGATGCGGTTGAAGAAGTTCGTCAGCGCGATTTCCAGGATGATCGCCGACAGTTGCTGCTCGCTGAACTGGTCGGCGGCCGCGTCCCAGATCTCGTCGGTCACCCCCGGCGCGCCGTCCTGGAGCCGGGTGGCGGCCTCGGTCAGGGCGAGCGCCGCCCGCTCCTCGTCGGTGAAGAACGGCGTCTCGCGCCAGGCGACCACGCTGTGCAGCCGCTCGTCGGTCTCGCCGGCCTTCTTCGCGCTCGCGACGCTGGCGAAGACGCACGGCGCGCAACCGTTGACCTGGCTGGCCCGCAGGTGCACCAGCGACAGCAGGCGCTCGTCGACGCCCCCGGCGGCGATCGCCTTGTGCAGGTGCCGGATCGCGGTCATCACATCAGGGTTCGCCGCGCTCTTCATCCGTGCTTCCATCGGACATGCTCCTTCGTCGGTTACCCGAGCCCCTCGCGGCCCGTCATCACCCATGACGGAGCAAGGCCGAGGAAGGTAACCAGATGTCGACAGACCCGATGGTCGAAGCGTTCGAAGCCCAGCGCGACCGGTTGCGGGCGGTGGCCTACCGCATGCTGGGGTCGCACGCCGACGCCGAGGACGTCGTCCAGGAAGCCTGGCTGCGGCTCTCCCGGCAGGACCCGGCGACGATCCACAACCTCGGCGGCTGGCTGACGACCGTGGTCGGCCGGATCAGCCTCGACGTGCTGCGCGCCCGCCAGGCCCGGCCGGAGACGGCGCTGCCCGAGTTCGTCGTGACGCTCGACGACAGCCCGGCCCCCGACGACGACGCGGCGCTCGCCGACTCGGTCGGGCTCGCCCTGCTCGTGGTCCTCGAGTCGCTCGGGCCGAGCGAGCGACTGGCGTTCGTGCTGCACGACCTGTTCGCCGTGCCGTTCGACGAGATCGGGCAGATCCTCGGCAGGTCGACCGCGGCCACCAAGATGCTGGCCAGCCGGGCCCGGCGGAAGGTGCGCTCGTCCGAGCCCCCGGCTGGTGCCGGCCGCGAGCAGCAGGGTGTCGTCCGGGCCTTCCTGGCGGCGGCCCGCGGCGGCGACTTCGAGGCGTTGCTGCGGGTGCTCGACCCCGAGGTGAAGCTGACCGTCGACACCCCCGGCGGCCCGGTCGTCGTGCTCGGCGCCACCAAGGTGGCCGCGGGCGCGCAATTGGCCGCGGGCGCGGCGACGAACGGGCGGCTGGCGCTCGTCAACGGCCGGCCCGCGGTCGTCTCCTGGCGACCGGACGGAACCGCGGCCGCGATGCTGGTGTTCACCGTCGTCGACCGCCGGATCACCGAGATCCAGGGCGTGGCCGACCCGGCGAAGCTGACGAAACTCGGCCTGTCCGGGGTATGACCAACGGATGGTTGGTCACCGGTGCGTCCCGCGGCATGGGACGGGAGCCGGTCGAACAACGCGCCTCCGCCGCGACCGCGGACCTCTGGTGCCGTGGACCCGCGGTGGCACCGTGCCGCCGGTGGTCCGGATCGCCGACACCCGCGCCGTGTTCACGGGCGGAGACAGCCCCGATCAGCCGGCCGCCGCGCCGAACCACCGGGTCAGGTGGTCGAGCAACGCCTGCTGGTCGTCGCCGAGCCAGGCCACGTGGCCGTCGGGGCGCAGCAGCAGGGCCGGCGCGTCGAGTTCCTCGCTGACGTCGACGACGTGGTCGACCCGGTTCTCCCAGCCCGCCACCGACAGCCGGCCCGTCTGGTCGAGCAGCAACCCGCGGCCGCCGCGTGTCAGCTCGTAGAGGCGGCCGCGCTTCAGGGCCACGTCGCGCTGGCGCCGGCCGACGAGATCGTCGGCCGAGCCGAAGTCGTACCGGATGCCGATCGCGGTGATCTTCTCGATCAGGTGTCGGTTGACGTCGTCGAAGTCCATCAGCTCCGACAGCAACCGGCGGACCGCCTGGGCGCCGGGTTCGAGCGACATCAGTTGGATCTGCGCGCGGGTGTTGTCGAGCACGGACGCCGCGACCGGGTGCCGCTCGGTGTGGTAGCTGTCCAGCAGCCCCTCCGGCGCCCAGCCGGCGACCGCGGCGGCCAGCTTCCAGCCGAGGTTGAACGAGTCCTGCACGCCGAGGTTCAGACCCTGCCCGCCGGTCGGCGGGTGGATGTGCGCGGCGTCGCCGGCCAGGAACACGCGGCCAGTCCGGTATTGCTCGGCCAGCCGGGTGGCGTCGCCGAACCGTGACAGCCAGCGCGGCGAGTGCACGCCGAAGTCGGTGCCGGCCAGCGCCCGCAGCCGCTGCTTGAACCGGTCGAGGGTCGGCGGGTCGCGGTCTTCGGACACCGACTCGGCCGGCACGATGACGCGGTAGAAGCCGTCCCCGAGCGGCATCGCGCCGAACCGCAGGTGGGTCTTGCGGACCTCGGTCATCACCGCGGTCAGTGTCTCCAGTGGAACGTCGAGCTTCATCTCGCCGATCAGCGTCTCGACCCGGCTGGGCTCGCCGGGGAAGCCGACGCCGAGCAGCCCGCGCACCGTGCTGCGGCCCCCGTCGGAGCCGACCAGATAGCGCGCGCGGAGGCTCGTGCCGTCGGCCAGGTCGACGGTCACGCCGTCGTCGGTCTGGCTCAGCCCGACCAGCTGGGCGCCGCGCCGGATCTCGGCCCCGAGTTCGGCGGCGTGCTCGGCCAGCAGGCGGTCGACGACGGGCTGCCGGATGCCGAGGACGTAGGCGTGCGCCGAGTCGAGCCGCTCGGGCCATTCCTTGGAGATGCCGGCGAAGAAGCCGCCGGAGCGGATCTGCTTGCCGTGCTCGAGGAAGCGCTCCAGCAGTCCGCGCTGGTCCATCACCTCGATGCTGCGCACGTGCAGGCCCAAGGCGCGGACCACCGGGGTCGGCTCGGCGTCCTTCTCCAGCACGACCACCCGCACGCCGTGCAGCCGCAGCTCGGCGGCCAGCATCAGGCCGGTCGGCCCGGCGCCGACGATGATCACGTCAATCATGAAACCCCCATGTGGTACGCCGGCCCCGGCGCAAAGCGTGCGAATCCCCAGCTTCTGGCGTCAGCCGGAGATTCTGCGCCATGACCCGGGCCTTGCCGCAAGCCCCCCGCTGCGGTATATGTTGGAAGTGGCAGGGAGCGAGTGCATTCCCTGCCTTTGTCATGTGCGGTTGCGAAACCTCTCCACGTGCAGCGCGCCACCCCTGAGCAATCCGGTCTCGATCGCCACCGGATAGGCGCTGTCGTCGCGGTAGAGCAGATGCCCGAAATAGAACGTGCCGGGCGCGGCGGCCGCCTCGCGCTCCAGGGCACGGAACCGCTTTCCCTCCCCGGACCAGCCCCGGTTGAGCGCCCGCTGCTGCCGGAAGATGTTCGGCCCGAACTCGCCGCCCGACAGGTGCGGTATCAGATGCCCGCGGTCGACGGGCGTGCCGTCCGGATCGGGCGGCAGCGGAAAGCCGCGCTGGTAATGGACATCGCGCTTGGCGACGGACGCCGGCGTCAACGTCCAGGCCGCGACGGTCCGGTCTTCGCGCGCCGCGCCGACGCCGCTGGCGAGGTCGAACAGATAGGTGGCGCCGGACTGCTCGAACTCCACAAGGGAGCAGTCGGGATGGTGTCGCTCGTATCGCGCGGCGAGCGCGTCAAGGATCCGCCGCCCGATGTCCGGTGGCACGAGGCTCGCATAGTCGATCGACAGCCGGTCCACGGCCTAGCCGCCGGCCCACTCGCTGTTGGCCCACAGGTCGACCCGGGTCACGCGTTCGACCCTACGCCGCCTCCGTCGATACTGGATCGGGTCAGCGCTGGCCCGCCACGCGGTCCGGCACTATGTCGGCACCGGCGGGCTCACCAGGCGGGTGCGGTGGGAGGACTTCTAGGTCGCGGCGGGGCAGGAGCAACGGGCTGGCCAGGATCAGCGAACCGGCGACCGCGATCGCTGTGCGGGGGCTGGTCGCGGTGGCCAGCACGCCGCCGAGGAGGCTGAACAGCGCGATCGTCGCGCTGCTGCTGATCGACCACGCCGTCAGGGTGCGGGCGACGCGGTCCGGGGGCGTGTGTTCGAGCCGGTACGTGGCCAGCACGGGGGTGAACAGGCTCATGCTGATGATGATCGCCAGCTCGACCACCATCACCGTCAGCAGGCCGGTCGTGCCGGGGCCGACGAAGGCCAGCCCGATCAGCCAGACCGCGCGCAGCGTGCCGACCACGCGCAGGATCCGGTGCTGGCCGTGGCGCGCGACGACTCGGCGGGCCAGCCGCGAGCCGATCAGGCCGCCGACGCACGGCGCCGCGAAGGCCAGGCCGTACTGCCAGGGCGGAAAACCGAGGTCGCCGAGCAGGAGTACGGCCAGCAGCGGTTCGGTGGCCATGATCAGACCGCTGACCAGCAACTGGTTGACGAACAGCGCGCGCAGGTCGCGATGGCCAAGGATGTGCCGCCAGCCGTCGAGCAGGTCCGCGCGCCGGCGCGGCGCCACCCGCCGTGGTCGGTCCTCGGGGCCGCCGATCGCGAGGATGCCAACCGCCGACAGCAGGTAGCTCAGCGCGTCACCGGCCACCGTGGTCACCGGCCCGAACAGGCCGATCGCCGCCCCGCCGAGCGGCGGCCCGACCGCGATCGAACTCCACGTCGTCGACTCGAACCGGGCGTTGGCCACCAGCAGGTCCTCGCGGCGGACGAGCGCCTTGAGGTAGGCGCCGCTGGCCGCGCCGAACGCGATCCTGGCGGCCGCGACCACGGCCGAGACGAGCAGCAACTGGACGAAGGTGAGCCGGCCCAGCGCGTACCCGATGGGAATGGTCATCATCACCGCGAAGCGGGCCAGGTCCATCGCGATCATCACCGGCCGCTTGCGGCGGAACTCGACCCACGGCCCGAGCGGCAGCGCGATCAGCGCACCGACCGCCGGCCCGACCGCGGCCAGCGCCGACACCTGCGCCGGGCTGGCGTCCAGCACAAGCACCGCGATCAGCGGAAACGCGCCGAAACCCAACCCGGAGCCATAGGCACTCACGGCGTACGCCGCCCAGAGCCAGCCGAACCGGCGTCCCAGTGAAGTCATCGCGGTGATCCAAGCAAGCGGCGGGAGCCCGGATCAAACAACGGCGCGGCCGGCGAGCCACAACCGACGGTTGGTCAACCGGCGGCGGCCGGGGTCCGTTGCTACCGTGGCGCTATGTCACGCGAGGCGTGGATTGCGGTGATCGCGGTCGGGGTCGTCATCCTGATCGCGGCGCTGATCGGCACTATCGTGCTCGCGATCCGGCTGGTCCGGGTGCGCAACCAACTCGGCGCCCTGGGCTTCGGTGGCAAGGTCGCCTTCTACGGCGCGCTGATCTTCACGATCTTCCCGGTCGACCTGCTGCCCGACCCGATCTACCTCGACGACATGGGCGTGCTCGGCCTCGCCCTGCTCTACCTCAACAGCCTGGTGAGACGCCGCCAGGAGCAACCGCTGCCGCCGCTGCCGCGCACGCCTGCGCGGGCACCGGTCAGGCGCCCGCGCCGATAGCGAGCATCGCCTTGATCGTCTCGTCGACCTTGTTGTCCTCCAGCCGCCGCGGCACCAGGTGTGCGCGGTCGGCCTCGTCGCGGCCGAAGGCGTAGAGGTCGCCGCCGCGGCGGGCCAGCACCAGGTCCTCGCTCTCCCCCGCCGTCTCGGCCGAACCCTCCGATGTGTAGTCGGTGACCGTCACCAGCGCCGACCGCGAACTGGCGGCCAGTACCTCGGCCGCGTCGCCGCCCTTCTCGTAGTCGCCGCGGGGCAACCAGTCGACCAACTGGTCGAGGGCGTCATCGGCCGGGAACAGACCCAGATCGTGTACGCCGAGGGCGTCGATCCGGATCAGCAGCGTGATCGGCTCGGGCTGGGGCAGCATCAGCATCCGCCACGGCTCGCCGGGCCCGGTGCCGGTGACCCGCGCGTCCAGCACCTGCCGGGCGCGCTGCTGGAAGGCGACCGCGATGCCCAGGTCGCCGCGCACCTGCAGTTGCTCGTCACCGTCGCTGGCGACCAGCAGTTCGCGGGCGGCCAGCGAGCGGACCGCCTCGGCCAGCACGTCGTCGGACGGGCGGGCTTCGAGAAAGTCGACCACCGCGTCGACGGCGGTCAACTCGGCCGAGGTGTAGGCGCCGAGCAGGACCGGGCCGGTGTCGACGAGGTCGACCACCGAGGACACCAGATTGCCAGGAACGGCTGCTGCTCTCACGACAACCCCATCTCCGCGAGCACCGACTCCGGCGCGTGCCCGCGATCTCGGCGGCGGATCGCGGCTGCCGTACCGGTTCTGGTTTCGGAGATCCAGACGTTGGAGTTCCCGAACAGGCCGCGACCGGCGCCGTTGGCCATCGAGCGGCCGAGTTCGTCGGCCGGGTCCTCGCGTTCCGGCGGCGGGAAGAGGTGGGCCAGGTCTTCCGAGATCGCCGTGGTGTCGTCGCCCTCCTCGAGCTTCTTGAGGGCGTTGCCCAGGGCCGCGGCCACCGCGTCGGGCAGGTTCTGCGGCATGGCGACGTCGGGCGACAGGTACATCGGCCGGCGTTCGGTCTTGCGCGACAGTCCCCACGGCCCGACGTTGGACCGGGTGATCTTGTAGGTGACGTAGTCGACCAGGTGCCGCAGGTCGTCGATGTTGGGCAGCTTCTTCTTGCCGAACGCGGCCGGGGTCTTCTCCAACTGCACCCAGGTGCCCTGTGCCGTGCGGCCGTGCAATTTCTCGCGGACCACCGAGCCGCGCATGCCGATGTCGGGCCAGCGCTTCTTGTCGATCTGCTTGTGGTGGCTGGAGATCCGCTCCCGGGCGCCCTTGGCGTGCCGCCACTCCTCGTAGAGCTGGGGGTTGTCGACCAGCACGTGGCCGCCGCACAGCACGTCGTGCAGTTGTGGCACCTGCATGCCGTGCTTCTCCAGGTCGACCAGGACCGCGGCCTCCTCGGGGCTGAGCCGGCGGGCAGCCGCGCTCAGGCCACGCCGGTACTCGTTCGTGCGGGACGTCAGCTCGATCAACAGGCGTACGCGGGTCCGGACCTGCTCGGTCTCCTGCCCGGTCAACGCCGGGCCATGACCTTCCACATCGGACATGGCGCATCCTCCCCCCGGGGCGCCTTCCTTCATCGACCGTAACCCGGGGGCCGGCCACCGGGCCCGACCTTGGCCGTTCGTCCGGTTTGTCCCTCTTCCGAGCCTAGCTCGCCTCGAGGTAGGCCCGGCCACGTGGCGACAGGCGGTAGCCGACGGGCAGGCTCTCGGTCAGGCCGAGTGCCTTGAGCTTGCGCACGTCGATCTTGAACGAGAGGGTGTCGCGGCCGATCGACGCGGCGAGGTCGGGCGCGCGCACGCCCGGATGGTCGCGGATCAGGCCGAGCGTGACGCCGGTCCACGGGCCGCGCGGGCTGGCCTTGTCGAGGCGGGCCAGGCGGGCGTCGAGAGCCGCGCGGGCCGAGTCGTCGAGGTCGGCGTCGGCGGCCAGCACGCTGCGCGGGTCGGGCGTGTCGAGGCGGCGGAACCGCAACAGATAGAGGCGGCCTTCGCCATCGGGTACGTCGGCCAGCAGCGCCGCGATGGTCGGGAAGCCGGCGGCCCGGGCGTCGGCCGCCCGCAGTTTCGAGGGGCTGACCGGCTCGACGGCGAGCATCTCGACCATGCCCTGGCCGGTGCGGTAGTGGCCGCCCACCACGACCTGCGGGCGGCGCCAGCGGCGCAGGGCGGCGGTGATCGTGCCGTCGGCGATCCCGTCGCGCAGCCGTTGCTCGAACCGCATCAGCCGACGATCCGGGGCGTGAAGCCGGGCGGCCGGAAGCTCATCTTGATCATCGGCAGCAACCGCGAGTTCCAGTCGATGGCCGGGCAGACCCAGGTGAGGATGAACGCCCGGCCGCGGTATTTGTAGAGCCATCGGGCCGCTGTGAGGGGTGTGGTGTCGGGGGTGAAGGAGAACTGCCACTCGGCGGCACCGTCGAACACGTCGAGCGCTTCGATCGTGATCTGTTCGTAGTGGGGCAGCACGCCGTCGGCCTGTTCGTCGGCGGCCATGGTCGTCCAGAAGGCGACCGGGTTCTTCGGCGGCACGGCGAGTTCCTCGACGCTCATCATCCGCTCGAAGTCGCCGTCGTAGAGGCAGGTGGTGGTGGCGCCCTCGGTGTAGACGCGCCAGCCCATCGGCGCCGCGAAGCGGTAACCGGCCGGCGCCGCGCTGTACCAGGTGAACCCCGCCCCGAGGCCGAGCTCGTTGGGCGGAGCGAGCCCGCCGCGGACCTGGTCGGTGACCGCGTCGCCAGGGTTCTGACAGCGGAACATCCCGCCGCCGACCCCTCCGACCCGGGCGCTCGCACTGGCCGATGGCGGATCGCCATCGGCCACGGTGTCGCTGCCGGGGCGGTTCATCGCCCACGCGGCGCCGGCGACCAGCAGAGCGATCAGCGCGCCGGCGCCGATCACCAGGGTCCGGCGCCGGCCCCGGGTGCCGGTGCCGAGGTGCTCGGTGATGCCGCGGCTGAACCAGGCCGTCGCCCGCGGCCGGCCGTCGGCGTCGAGCGCGACGGTCGGCGCCGACGAGGGCTCGACCTGCTCCGGGCTCTCCGGGCGGCGCGGGCGGGGCAGCCGGCGCGGCCGCGGCTTGACGCTGGGGTCGATGACCCGGCGCAGCAGGCGGTCGACCTCGTCGGCGGTGAGCCGCTGCCGTGGATCCTTGCGCAGCAGGCCGGTCAGCACCGGGCGCAGGGGGCCGGCCAGCTTGGCCGGGTCGGGCGGGCTTGTCGCCAGGGCGGTCAAGGTGCCCAGCGTGGTGCGCCGGTAGAACGGCGAGCGCCCCTCGACGGCGGCGTAGAGGGTGGCGCCGAGCGACCACATGTCGGCTTCGACGGTCGAGGCGCCGTCGCTGGCGCGCTCCGGTGCCACGTACTGCGGGGAGCCCATCACCAGGCCGGCCCGGGTGACCGCGCTGTCGCCGTCGAACGTGGCCAGCCCGAAGTCGGTCAGCACCACCCGGCCGTCGTCGCTGATCAACACGTTGTGCGGCTTGACGTCGCGGTGCAGCACACCGCGGGCGTGCGCGGCGCAGAGCGCGTCGAGGATCTTGAGCCCGATCTCGGCCACCCGCGCCGGCTTCAGCGGGCCCTCGCTATCGATCACCTGGTGCAGCGACCGGGAGCGGACGTATTCCATCACGATCCACGGGCTGCCCTCGGCGTAGACCACGTCGTAGATCTGCACGACGTTGGGGTGGCTGAGCCGGGCCGCGGTGCGGGCCTCGCGCAGGGTGCGCTGACCGAGTTCGTCACGCTCCGCGGCGCTCATCCAGTCGGGCGGCTGGACCTCCTTGACCGCGACGTCGCGATGCAGCATCTCGTCGCGGGCCAGCCAGACACGACCCATCCCCCCGCTGCCCACCGATTCCAGCAGCCGGTAACGCTCGGCGATCAGTAGCCGGTGCACACCGTCCGATCCCTCTTGGTCCGCGTCTCAACCATAGTGACCGGAGCCGAGTTGATGAAGCCCCCGGTCGATGGGGTGATTGTCCCGCGGACGGGACCGAGCCGCTACGCGACGTCGAGACCCAACAAGTTACCGGGGGGTACGACCAGCTTCGGCTGCCCATAGGCCATCCGGGCCGCGGCCTCCTGGGTGAGGAACGACGGAGACTCGCGGATCGCGCTGCCGTAGGCCGCCGCCGTGCGGGCCGCGATCGTCGACCAGCCGTAGCGCTTGGTCACCATCGTGCGGGCCTTCTTGGCCACCTTGCGGGCGAAGACCGCGTCGCCGAGCAGCGAGTCGACCGCGCCGGCGAGCGCGTCGGGGTCGCTGTGCGGGAAGGTCACGCCGGTGACGCCGGACTCGACGATCTCGGCCAGACCCCCGGTGGCCGCCACGGCCAGCGGCGCGCCCGCGGCCGCCGCCTCCAGGGCGACCATGCCGAACGGCTCGTAGAGGCTGGGCACCACGGTCGTGTCGGTCGCCGCGAGCAGCGCGGGCAGGGTGGCCTCGCTCTGGAAGCCGACGAAGCTGACCTTGTCGGGGATGCCGAGGCGGTGGGTCTCCGACTCGAGTTCGCCGCGGAACGGGCCGTCGCCGGCGATCACCACGCGCAGGCCCGGGTGCTGCGACGCCAGCCGCGGCACGGCCCGGATGATGTGCTGGACGCCCTTCTCGTACACCAGTCGGCCCGCGAAACCGACCAGCGGTCCGTCGCCGGCGAACTGCTTGCGCGCGGTGGCGACCGCCCGCGGCCCGGCCCGCCAGACCCGGTCGTTGACCCCGTTGGGTATCACCTCGACCCGCTCGGCCGGCAGTTCCAGCAGGCGGGACACCTCCCACTTCATGTAGGAAGAGCAGACCAGGATCCGGCACGCCTCGCGGGCCAGCCACCACTCCACGCTGTGGATGCAGCGGTTCATCTCGTCGGGCAGCCAGCCCTGGTGCCGGCCGGCCTCGGTGGCGTGGATGGTGGCGACCAGCGGCAGGTCGAGGTGTTCCTTGAGGGTGACCGCGGTGTGCGTGACCAGCCAGTCGTGAGCGTGGATGACGTCGTACTCACCGGTCTCGGTGGCCCGCAGCGCGGCCCGCGTCAGCGTGTGGTTGAACGCCATCGTCCAGGCCAGCAGGGAGGGCGTCGCCAGCGGGAAGTTGGGCGGGTCCTCGGGCGCGCGGACCACCCGGACCCCCTCCATGTATTCCTCCAGGGGCGCGCCCGCCGCGTGCCGGGTGACCACGGTGACCTCGTGGCCCGCCGCCGCGAGCGAGGTGGCCAGGGAGTGCACGTGCCGGCCGAGGCCGCCGACCACCACGGGCGGGTATTCCCAGGACAGCATCAGAACGCGCCTGATGCCCGGACCGGTGACCGGTCCGTTGTCGAGAACGTCGGCGGTGCGTTTCATGGCCCGGCCCCCTCGCGGTCAACCCTGGACATACGGCAATAGGCACCCGAGCGGGTGCCGGCGCGCCAAGTGGGTCGTTTGGGAGCCTAGGGCAATCTGATCGAAATGCGCCTCAATGCCGCGAAATATGTCGTTTACCGGCGCGCCATGGGGGAGGATGCGCGGGTCCCAAGTGGACCCGGGTCGTAACACGGCCGTCGCAGAATGGTCAGGGAAGATCAGTGGCATGGAGGTGACCCCCGAGGTGCTGGCCGAGCAGGCGCGGCTCGCGGAGGCCGACAGCGGCGCCCGGCCGTGGCGATCCTGGGGTCCCTACCTGGCAGAACGGGCCTGGGGCACGGTACGCGAGGACTACAGCGAGCACGGCACCGCCTGGGACTACTTCCCGCACGACCACGCCCGGTCCCGGGCCTACCGGTGGAACGAAGACGGCATGGCCGGGATCTGCGACGACCGGCAGACGTTCTGCTTCGCGCTCTCGCTCTGGAACGGCGTCGACCCCATCCTCAAGGAACGCATGTTCGGCCTCGGCGGCGACGGCGGCAACCACGGCGAAGACGTCAAGGAATACTGGTGGTACGAGGAGTCCACGCCCACCCACTCCGCGATGCGCTGGCGCTACCACTATCCGCAGGCGCCGTTCCCCTATGACCGGTTGGTCGCCGTCAACGCCCTGCGCCGCCGGGACGAGCCGGAATACGAGTTGGTCGACACCGGCGTCTTCAACGACGACCGGTTCTGGGCGGTGACCGTCGAATACGCCAAGGCCGGCCCGACCGACATGTGCGTGCGGATCACCGCCGCCAACCGCGGCCCCGACCAGGCGATCCTGCACGTGCTGCCCACCCTGTGGTTCCGCAACACCTGGTCGTGGGGCCTGCCCGGGCGCGACGCGGTGCCGACGCTGGCCGCCGACGGCGACAACCGGCTGGTCGGCAGCCACTGGGTGCTCGGCGACCTGGTGCTGGAGGGCGACGGCGCACCGGTCCCGCTGCTCTGCGACAACGAGTCCAACGCCAAGCGCCTCTGGGGCCTGCCGGGCGGGACCCGCTACCCCAAGGACGGCATCAACGACCACGTCGTGCAGGGCGCGCCGACGGTCAACCCGGCCGGCACCGGCACCAAGGGCGCGCTGCACTACGTGCTCGACGTGCCGGCGCGGTCGGCGGTCACGATCCGGCTGCGGCTCTGCGCGACCGGGCCGCCCGGCGGCCCCCGCCGCCCCGCGCCGGCCCTCGCGCTGGGCCACGAGCACGACGCGGTGTTCGCCGACCGGCGCACCGAGGCCGACGCCTATTTCTCCACGCTCACGCCGCGCGGCGCCTCGGCCGACGAGGCCGCCGTGCTCCGGCGGGCGATCGCCGGGCTGATGTGGGGCAAGCAGTTCTACCACTTCGACGTGCGGCAGTGGCTCGACGGCGACCCGGGCTCGCCGGCACCCCCGCCGGGCCGCCGGCACGGGCGTAACAGCGCCTGGCGGCACATGACCAACTTCGACGTGATCTCGATGCCGGACCCGTGGGAGTACCCCTGGTTCGCCGCCTGGGACCTGGCTTTCCACTGCGTCACCCTGGCCCGGGTCGATCCCGCGTTCGCCAAGCAGCAACTGCTCCTGCTGCTCCGCGAGTGGTACATGCACCCCAACGGCCAGATCCCGGCGTACGAGTGGGCGTTCGGCGACGTCAACCCGCCCGTGCACGCCTGGGCCGCGCTGCGGATCTTCGAGATCGACGGCGGGCGGGACGTCGATTTCCTGGCCCGGGTGATGCACAAACTCCTGCTCAACTTCACCTGGTGGGTCAACCGCAAAGACGTCGCCGGCAACAACGTCTTCGAGGGCGGCTTCCTCGGCCTCGACAACGTCGGCCCGTTCGACCGGTCCGCGGCGCTGCCGGTCGCCGGCGTGCTCGAACAGTCCGACGGCACGGGCTGGATGGGCATGTACGCGCTGAACCTGCTCGACATGGCGCTGACCCTGGCGGTGCGGGATCCGGCGTACGAGGACATCGCCACGAAGTTCTTCGAGCACTTCGCATACATCGCCGCCGGGGCGTACGAGCAGGGTTTGTGGGACGCCGAAGACGCCTTCTTCTATGACGTGCTGCGGTTGCCGGACGGTTCGCGGGTGCCGCTGAAGGTGCGCTCGGTGGTCGGCCTGTTGCCGCTGGCCGCGACCGCCTCGCTGTCCGGCCTGATGATCAACCGGCTGCCCGAACTGTCCCTGCGGCTGCGCTGGTTCCTGCAGAACCGCCCCGAGTACGGCCTGGTCGTCGGCACCCGGCGGCGCTCCGGCGACGGGCGGCAGCAGCGGCTGCTGGCGATGGTCGCGCCGGAGCAACTCGTACGCATGCTGGCCCGGATGTTCGACGAGACGGAGTTCCTCTCGCCCTACGGCCTGCGCACGCTGTCGCGTCAGCATCTCGACAAGCCGTTCACGGTCTCGCTGGGCGGTCAGGAGTTCACCGTCGGCTACGAGCCGGCCGAGTCGACCAGCGGCCTGTTCGGCGGTAACTCCAACTGGCGCGGCCCGATCTGGCTGCCGACCAACTACCTGCTGATCGGCGCGCTCCGCGAGTTCGGCGCGTTCTTCGGCTCGGACCTGCTGGTCGAATACCCGACCGGTTCCGGCGTCAAGCTGCCGCTGCACACCATCGCCGACGACCTGTCCCGGCGACTGATCAGCCTGTTCACCCGGGACCGCTCCGGCCGGCGGCCGATCTACGGCGCCTGCGAGCTGTTCCAGACCCATCCGGACTGGCGCGATTTGATCTCGTTCCCGGAGTATTTCCACGGCGACAACGGCGCCGGCCTGGGCGCCTGGCACCAGACCGGCTGGACCGCGCTGGTGGCCGATTTGATTCTCACCGTACGGCGGTCCTGAGCCTTTCGTGCGGGCATGATGGTCGCATGGAGGCCTCCGTCGCGTTGCGGCCGGTCGATGGCGTGCACGTCACGACATTGATCGACAACTACACCGACGTGCTGCTGCCCGACGAGGGCCCGATCCGCCGCTGGGGAGCGGCCGGCACCGGCGGCCGCGCCGCGCCGGTGCCCGACTCCATCTCGGTGACCGGCCAGGCGGTCGACGGCCTGCGGGCCGAGCACGGCTTCTCGGCGCTGGTCGAACTGCGTGTCGACGGTGCCGCGCGGCGCATCCTGTTCGACGCCGGCGTGACGCCCGACGGCCTGATCGGCAACCTCGACCGCCTGGAACTGCGCCCCGACTCGTTCGAGTCGATCGTGTTCAGCCACGGCCATTTCGACCACGTGATGGGCCTCGACGGGGTGGCCCGCCGCCTGGGCTCGACCAACATGCCCGTCTATCTGCACCCCGACTTCTGGCGCGCGCGCCGGCTGGTGAGCGGTCCGGACCGCGCGTTCGAGATGCCGATCCCCTCGCGCGCCGCGATCGAGGGAGTCGGCTTCGAGATCATCGAGGGCCGCCAGCCGTCCTACCTGCTCGACGGCATGCTGCTGGTGACCGGAGAGGTCGACCGCACGGTCCCCTTCGAACAGGGCATCCCCAACCACCAGGCGTTCGTCGACGGTTCCTGGCAGCCGGACCCCCTGATCCACGACGACCAGGCGATGGTCCTGCACGTGGCGGGCAAGGGCCTGGTCATCCTGACCGGCTGCGGTCACGCCGGGGTGGTCAACATCGTCCGCTACGCGAAACGCCTGACCGGAATCGACCAGGTGTACGCCGTCCTGGGCGGCTTCCACCTCCGCGCCGGGCCCGTGGTCGACGAGACGGTGGCCGCGCTGGCCGTGGAAGCGCCGGCGCTGCTGGTCCCCTCGCACTGCACGTCGTGGCAGGCACAGCAGGCCCTGGCCACCGCGATGCCCGCGGCGACCCGGCCCAACACGGTGGGCACCCGCTTCGAGCTCTAGCCGTTGTCTTCTTCGTCGCGCCCGCGGTCGCCTTCGATCGCGCTCACGATGGCCCCGGTGATGTCACCCGCCGGCACGGCGATCTCCTCACCCTCGGAGACGTCGTCATCGGTGAGGTTCGGCTCGGGCCCGGTGGCGGCCCCGGAGAAGCCGAACTCGTTGGGCTCGTTGGGCTCTTCTGGTTTGTCGTTCTCTGGCTCACCCATGGGCTTCATCTACCCCGGGTGAGCCGGAGAAATCATTCCCCCGCGGGCCGGGTGAGCCCGAACGCCGCCACCAGATCAGGGTTGTCGAGCCGGTTCCCGTCGGCGATGGCGTCACAGACGATGTCGACGATCTCGTCCTTGTGCGCGAGCAGGTAGGGCCGCGCCCCGACGTCTGATTTCGCCAGCGTGGCGAGGCCCGCCCAGTGCCGCCGCCCGAGCAGCATCGGAAAGCTGCGCAGCCCGCCGTAGGTGGCGCACACCAACGCGCCCGGGTGCGGCAGCAGGGCGACCCGCCGGGCCGCTTCGACGGTGACCCCCGGCATGTCGACGGTGAGCACCAGCGCGGCGTCGGCCTCGAGGTCGTCGAGGGCTTCGAGCCCGACGCGCAGGCTGGAGCCGAGCCCGGTCCCCCACGCCTTGTCGACGACGACGGTCGCCCCGGTGAGCGCGGCCGTGCCGCGCACCTGATTGGCGGCGGCGCCGAGCACCACGACCAGCGGCGCACAGCCCACCTCGCGCGCGACCTCGCAGACGGCGTCGACCAGCAGCGCGTCGCCCCGTTGCAGCAACGCCTCCGGCCCGCCGATGCGCCGACCCCCACTGGCGGCAATGACAAGTCCTGCGATCCGAGCCACGCCAGCCTCCGCACGGCGAGCAGAATCGATACGACTCAGTCTCACCACACCCACGGGCCCCACACACCCCGCCAGTCGCCAATCCGACGCCACCCGGTCCGCGCCGCCCACCCGGGCGTGTCGCCCGGGAGCGGGGGGTGTCTCGCTCGCGTACATGTTTTGGCATGTAGGCACATGCGAAAACATGTATGGCGGTGCGGGACTACCCCATCGGCGAGCGACACGCCCGACCCGCCGTTGCTGGCCGCCGCGGCGAGCAACCCGCCCCACCACGCGGTCCGCCACCGCCGCGAGCAACCCGCCCCACCACGCCGCCGCCGGCCCCCGCCGAGAGCAACCCACCCCGACCACGCCGCCGCCGGCCCCCGCCGCGAGCAACCCACCCCGACCACACCGCCGCCGGCCTCGCTCAGGTGCGGGCGGTGCCGACGGATCCCGCCGGGACGCTCCCAACAGGGTGCGGCGCGAACGCGGCCGGGTCTTCGGGCTTCGCAAGGCACCAGGATGGCCGGATGGAGCTAAGGATGTCGCCGTTCGCGGCAGGCACTCGGCGCGAACCTGCGAGATTCGCTTGCGCGAATTCCCGGTATCGGGCGGCACGCGCCGGGATCCGCAGCGGGCGGCACGCCAGCGGCCGGCGCCCGCGGGCCAGCCAGGTCGATTCGGTCGCCGCCGAGCCGTTCCTTCTGCGCCGACGGCGTGCCCGAGGCGACCGCCGTGCGCCGCGAGACCGCGGTGCTTGAGCGCGGCGGGGCGTCGCGGTTGGTTCCGGGGTCAGCTCTCGGGACTCAGGCGAAGCAGCACTTCGGCCAGCGGTAGGTCGGTGGCGCTCGCGAGGACGAGGTTCGCCGAAGTGAGCTGGGCCGCAGCGACGAAGGGGTTGGGGATGGCCACCGTTGGCATTCCCGCCGCGTGGGCCGCCGCGATGCCGTGTGGGGTGTCTTCGACGGCTACCGCCGATGCTGGTGGCAGGCCCAATCGGGCCAGCACCAGGTGGTAGACGGCCGGGTCGGGCTTGTGGGTGAGGACCTCGTCGCCGGTGGCGATCGCGTCGAAGCTGGCCAGGACGCCTGCCCGCGACAGGTGGGCCTGAACCCAGGCACGTGGCAAGCTGCTGGCCACCGCGCACGCCAGGCCGGCGGCGCGGGCTTCGGACAGCCACGCCGCTATTCCGGGGCGCAGGCCCAGCGAGCGGTGCAGGCGCTCGCGGTGTGCGAGGAAGCGGGCGTGGCTGGCCGCGCGGTCTAAGCCTGGGCCGACCAGGGCGCCGAGGCGGTCGAGGCGGTGGTCCGTGACGTCACCGCCGTGGCCCGGCCAGAAAGACGCGTCAAGGGCCAGGGTCAGGCCGTGGTGGGACAACTCGGACCGCCAGGCCGCCACCAGCGTCGACTCCGTGTCCATCAACAGGCCGTCGAAGTCGAAGACGACCGCAGCGAAGGCGGTCACGACAGGTAGAAGTCGCGCAGGAGCGGCGCCAGGAGCGTCGGGTCGGGCACGTGGCCGGGATGGTTCAGGACGAGGCGCGTCGCCGACGGGAGGGCTTCGGTCAGTGCGTCGGCCGCCGGGGTGAAGAACGGGTCGGCGGCGCCGGTGGCGACCAGGACCGGCTGGGTCAGCGGCGTCGTGGGCACCCGGCCGTCGCCCAGGCAGGCCGCGTCGTAGGCCAGCGTCGGCGCCAGTGCCTCCAGCGCCGGCCAGACCGGAGCCGCCCGGGCAGCCGTGATCTCCGCCTCACCCGAGCCGGCCAGCCTCATGAAGGCGGCGACCGCGTCGCCGCGCCGATCCGCCGACAGCAACCGCTCCAGCTCGTCTACATAGGACAGCCATGCGGCGCGGACGGCCGGGTCGACCAGGTAGGGCACCTCGTAGACCGCGACCCGCGCCACCGGCAGCCCGGCCGCCGCGGCCCGCAGCGCCAGCGCGCCGCCGGACGACGCACCGAACAGGTGCGCCGGCCCGGAGACCGTGGCGAGCAGCGCGGCCAGGTCGTCGAGCTCGCGCTCGACCGCGTAGGGCTTGGTGTCGCCGCTGGCACCGCGACCGCGCCGGGCGTAGTTGACGACCGTGAACCACGGCGACAGTGCCGCCGCGAGTGGGGCGTTCTCGGCACCGTCGTCGAGGCCGCCGCCGACCAGCACCACCGGCGGGCCCGTGCCGGTGCGGGTGAAAGCGATGGGTGTGCCGTCTTCCGACCGCACCAGGAACGAGGTCATTTGGCCTCCGCGTAGCACTCGACCGCCGAGGCCTCCATGGGGAAGCGGACCTCGGTGTCGCCGAACAGGGCCGCGGTGGCCCGGGCGCCGGCCAGGTGGACCGCCTCGATGACCGCCTCGGCCTGGTCGGCGGGGCAGTGGACCAGCACCTCGTCGTGTTGGAACAGGACCAACTCGGCCGGAGTGCCGGCCAGCGCGGTGCGCAGCGTCGCCAGCAGGGCCAGGGCCCACTCGGCCGCCGTGGCCTGGATGACGAAGTTGCGGGTGAAGCGGCCGCGGGCCCGCGAGCGGCCGCTGTCGGGGGCGCCGCCGTCTCCAGACTCGTAGCCCGACTCGGCCAGGGAGACCGACACCGACGACGGTGGGCAGGTGCGGCCCAGCCACGAACGCACCAGGCCGCCGCCCTCGCCGGTGCGGGCCGCGCTCTCGACGTAGTCGAAGGCCGTCGGGTAGTTGCTGCGCAGCACCGCCAGGGCCGGGATGGCGGCGCCGCCGGTCTGGCCGTACATCGCGCCGAGCAGGGCGACCTTGGCCTTGGCGCGGTCGCCGCCGAAAGCGTCGGCCGCCAGCGCGGCGTAGAGATCGCCGGCCTGGCCGGCCGCGGCCAGGCGGGCGTCTCCCGAGACCGCGGCCAGCACGCGGGGCTCCAACTGGGCCGCGTCGGCGACCACCAGGCGCCAACCCGGGTCGGCGATCACGGCGCGGCGGACCACCTTGGGGATCTGCAGCGCGCCACCGCCGCGACTGGCCCAGCGGCCGGAGACGACGCCGCCGGGCACATACTCCGGGCGGAAGCGGCCGTCCTTGATCCAGGCGTCGCGCCAGGCCCAGCCGTGTGCCGTCCAGATGCGGAAAAGCTCCTTGTAGGCCAGCAGCGGCGCGACGGCCGGGTGGTCGACCCTTTGCAGGGTCCACGACCGGGTGTTGGGCACGTCGACGCCGGCGCGGTGGAAGGCCCTGAGCAGCTCGCCGGGCGACTCCGGGTGCAGGTGGCGCACGCCGAAGGCCGCGGCGATCTCGGCCGCCAGGCTGACCAGGCGGGCCGGCGGGCCGCCGACCGCCGACGGGGGGCCGAGCAGTTCGCGCAGCAGGGCGTCGTGCACGTCGGCCCGCCAGGGCAGGCCGGCCGCGCCCATCTCGACCGCGACCAGGGCGCCGGCCGACTCGGCGGCGACCAGCAGGCGGAACCGGGCGGGCGACGACGGGACGGCCGCCATCCGGGCGCGCTGGTCCGCGTAAACCGTGAGCAGGTCTTCGAGGGTGACCGACGGGGCGGCCGCCGGCGCCGCGAACAGCGCGTCCTGACCGCCACCCGGCGGCTCGGCCGCGACCGGCGGCGGGTCGGGTGGGACCGGCGTGCCGCGCAGCCGGGCCACTGCGGCGGCGACCGAACGCGGCGCTCCCCAGGCGCCCGCGGAGCCGAGCAGCAGCGCCTCGGTCAGTTCGACGTCGTGGCAGCGCTCGACCCGGACGCCCGCGGCGAGCAGCGGCGGGTAGATCGCCATGGTCGACGGCCAGATCCACCGGGGCTTGGCGGAGGCCTCCCAGGAGGCCACCGCGGCGGCCAGTGACGGCACGGTCGCGGCGGCGCCGGCTGGGCGGCCCCCGTCGTCGAGCGGCAGGAGCCGACCCGAACCGCCCTCCCCCGGAACCGCCGCGACCAGCACGGGCCTATTCAACCCGACGCGTACGACAAGACGTTATTTCGTGATGCTGCCGGTGAGGCCCGCCTGGACCTGACGCTGGAAGATCACGTAGACCGCGAGCACCGGGAGCATCGCCATCGTGATGCCGGCGAACATGCCCGACCAGTCCGACTTGTAGCCCTGGTTGACCGACAGGCCGATCAGGGCCTGCGCGATCGGCGCGTGCTTCTCCTCGCCGCCGGCGGGCTGCATCAGCAGGACGGGCAGGTACCACTGGTTCCACTGCCCGATCACGTTGAAGATGCCGATGCTGATCAGGCCGGGCTTGGCCATCGGCAGCATGACCCGGAAGAACAGCGAGGTGTGCGAGGCACCGTCGACCAGCGCCGCCTCCGCCACCGTGGTGGGCAGGGTGCGGAAGAACGAGTGCATGAAGAAGATCGTGAACGAGAGCGACCAGGCCACGTACACCAGGATCAGCATCACGTACTGGTTGTAGCCGAGGAACGGAATCGACTTGCCGAGCAACTCGGTGCCCTTGAAGAGCGGCACCGCGGCCATGTAGACGGGCAGCGTCAGGCCGGCCAGGAACAGGTAGTAGATCAGGCGGTTGCCGGGGAACTCGTACCGCGCCAGCACGTACGCCGCCATCGAACCGAGCAGCATGGTGAGCAGCACGCCGCCGCCCACGATGATGATCGTGTCGAGGAAGACGCCGGAGAATCCGCCCTTGGTCCAGGCCCGGGAGAAGTTGTCCCAGTGCAGCGAGTCCGGGATCAACGACAACGGATTCTTGATGATCTCGGAGTCGGACTTGAGCGACGACATGACCACCCACAGCAGCGGCAGCACCACCATGGCGCCCCACACCAGCAGGAACAGGTGCGAGAAACCACTGAGCGCCACGTCGCTGGCCGAGGCGCGAGTGCCGGCGGGGCGGGGCTTGCCGGCCGGTGCCGGCTTCACGCCGGCGGTGCCGGGCGTGGGAGGCGTGGTGACCGTACTCATGCCGACTCCTAGTACTCGATCCGCTCGCGGCGGGTGACCCGCAGCTGCACGGCGGCCAGCAGCAGAGTGAAGATGCCGAGGGCGACGGCGATCGCGCAGGCGTAGCCGAACTGGCCCTTGCTGAAAGCGGTGAAGTTGATGACCGAGGCGAACACCTCGCTGGCGTTGTCGGGGCCACCCTGGTTCGGCGTCATCACGTAGACGAGCGCGTACATGTCGAGCGCGATGAAGCCCAGATAGACCCAGGCGACCGAGACCGAATCGCGCAGCAGCGGCAGCGTGACCCGGAAGAAGGTCTTCACCCTTGAGGCGCCGTCGAGCGTCGCCGCCTCGAAGATGTCCTTCGGGATCGACTGCATCGCGGCCGAGAACAACACCATGTAGAAACCGGTGCCGCCCCAGACCGCGATCAGGAGCAACCACCAGAGCACCGCGGGTACGCCGAGGAACGGTGTGGGGTCGGCGACGAACGCCAACGGCTTGTCGGCGTCGACCAGGCCGATCTTGATCAGCAGCCCGTTGAGCAGGCCCTGCCCGTCACCGCGGTAGATCGCCCCCCACATGATGGCGATCAGGACCAGCGAGAGCACCTGCGGGAAGAAGAAGACCACCTTGTAGACGTTGGAGCCCCACACACCGCGGACCCCGGCCCTGCTCCCGCGTCCGCCCACGTTGAGCAGGAACGCGAAGAGCAGGGCCAGCGCGATCGTGAAGATCGGCACGGTGACCAGGAAGAACACGCTATGCCAGAAGGCCTTGCGGATCAGCTCGTCATGGATCAGCCGGACGTAGTTGTCCAGCCCGACGAAATCCTGCGTGTCGGAGTAGCCGCCCCAGTTCGTCAGCGAGTAGTAGATGTCCTGGATATAGGGCCACAGCACGTAGTACGCGTACAGGGCCACGGGCACTGCCAGGAAACTCGCGACGAAGCGGGCTTTACCGTGCCGCATCTCGACTGTCCGTTCTAGGCGTCGCGGGTGAACTTCTTGATGGAACTGTCCTTGGCTACCTTGTCGGTGGCAGTCTGGAGCGTATCGGCGAACTTCGCCGCGGTCATCCGGCCTGCCATCAGCTCGCCGATCGCGTTCTGCTCGGCCTTGTCGATGTCGGCATACCAGTCGGGGTGCTTGAAGGAGATCAGGTCACCGCTGGCCTTCTTCATGACCTCGCCGGCCGAGACCAGCGCCGTCGAGTTGGTGACCTTGTCGCCCGAGCCGGCCCGCGACGAGAGCGAGCTGGTGAGCTCGGCGAACTTGCCGGCACCTTCGACGGAGAGCATGGCCCGGAGGAACTCCATGCCGGCCGCCGCGTTGGCCGCCTTCTTCGGGACGATCCAGTTCTCGCCCGAACCGGCGTACACCGCGCCCTTGGCCTTGTCGTTGGCGCTGACGCTCCAGAAGTTGGACAGCTTCATCTGGAAGCCGGACGGGATGGTCTGGCGCATCTCGTTCTCGAGCCAGGTGCCACACGGCAGGAGAGCGGCCTTGCCGTCGAGCCACGCCTGCTGCGACTCGGTGTGGCTCAGGGTCGCGCTGCCGGTCAGCGTGTAACCGTCCTTGACCAGCTTCTCGGTCGCCTGGAGGGCGGCCATGACCTCGGGGGTCTTCCAGCAACCGGGCTTGAGGTTGTCGATGTCGACGACCGCCTGCTTGCCGCCGGACATCCAGATCCAGCTCATGATCGCCCAGCGCATGTAGTACGGGTACTTGCCAGCGAACGCGAACGGAGCGATGCCGGCCTGCTTGATCTTCGGCGCGAGTGCGAAGAACTCGTCGAAGGTCGTCGGGGCGGTCCAGCCGTTCTTGTCGAAGAGCGCCTGGTTGTACCAGATGCCGAAAACGGTGTAGGCGTAGTTGAGCACGAACACCTTGCCGTCGAAGGTGCCGTCGTTGACGGTGCCCGGCAGCAGGGTGTCGCGCACCTTCTTGCTGGGGTCGTCCCAGCTCGGCGCGTCCAGCAGCGGCGTGAGCTCGGTCAGCGCACCCTCGTTGACCAGCGTGTCGAGCGCCATGATGTCGGCGCCGGCGTTGTTGATCAGGTCGGCGGGCGTGGTGCTGAACTTCGGCTGCTGCTCGGTCTTGATCTTCTGCGTCGAGCTCAGGTTGACCGTGACACCCGCGTGCTTCTTGTTGAACACGGTCACGTCGTACTTGGCGTACGCGTCACCCAGGCCGCCGTTGAAGACGACGACGTCGACCTTGCCGCTGTCGGCGACGCCGAGCGGGTTGTCGTCCGTCTTGGCCCCGGTGTCGGCCTTGTCGTCCCCGCTGGAACTGCCGGCGCATGCGGAGAGCAGGGCGACGGCGGGGGTGGCGAGCAGACCGGCGGCCGCCGTACCGCGCAACAGCGAACGGCGACTGAGGTCCGACGTGCTGTCGGGGAGTTGCGACATCTTGTCTCCTCGATTCATGAGAGATCGGGGTCAAGCGGTACGCCGGAGGCGCCCGGCATATCGCGATTCGAGGGCGTGGTTGTGCGCGTCCCCACCGGGGACGTTGGCGGAGAGGTAGATAGGGGGCACCTCTCCGAGTTGGTGGAACCGTCGTACGACCTCGGCGGTCAACAACTGCGCCAGCAGCGCAGCGGTGACCGACGAGACCGCACAGACCGTGCCGCCGTCGTGCGTCGGCAGCAGTGCGTCGCCGTACGGCGCGCCGTTGTCCAGCACGACGTCAGCGAGGTCGGCCAGCCGCCGACCGGACGGGTGGCGTGGTGCCACCCGTGTCGTGTGCGCCACCGAGGTGACCGCGATCAGGTGGTGACCGCGCTCCTTCACCAGGGCCGCCAGCTCGACGACCGAGCCGTTGATCCCGGACTGCGAGGCCACCACGAACACGTCCTGGGGTTGCGGCCGGGCCAGCGCGTAGATCTGGTGCGCGATGCCCGGGTCGCGTTCGAGCTTGGGGTCGCCCAGCACGTCGCGGTGTGCGTCGCCGTGCAGGACCAGGTCGTGGATGTCGAGCCGGTTGGTCGGCACCAGCCCGCCGGCCCGGCCGACCAGGTCGGCGGCGAACGCGGCGGAGTGGCCGGCGCCGAACGCCTGGAGCACTCCCCCGGCCCGCAGGCTCTCCGCGATCAGGTCCGCGGCCCGCGCCAGGTCGTCGGCCTGCGCGTCGAGCAGACCGTCCAGCAGTGGGAGTACGGCGTCGGCGTAGCCGCGGGCGGACACGCCCGCCTTGGCCGGCAACGGCGCATTCGACGTTGTCACGCTGCCCCCTTCGCCGTCTTGTGTCCCTCGACCGCCTGCGCGGTGCGCTGGAACGAGGCGTGCGCCCGGTCGTGGGTGCGCTGCGCGACCGCGATGTAGAGCAGGTCGAGCACCACCAGTTGCGGGTGCCGGGCGGAGAGCGCGTCGGGGCGGAACGTGGTCGCCTGCGCCGCGGTCAGCAGCACGATGTCGGCGAGTTCGGCCAGCGGCGAGCGCGGGAAGCTGGTCAGCGCGATGGTCGTCGCGCCCCGGCTGCCGGCCTCGGCGAGCATCTCGATGGTCTCCCGGGTGCCGCCGCTGTGGCTGACGCCCAGTGCGACGTCGCCCGAGCGCAGCAGCGCGGCGCTGGCCAGCCCGTTGTGCACGTCGGTCCAGGCCCACGCGGCGATGCCGATGCGATGCAGGCTGAACTGCATCTCCTCGCCGACCAGGGCGCTGCCGCTGGCGCCGAAGATGTCGACCCGGGTGGCGGCCGCGATCGCCTCGGCGGCCCGTTCGACCTCGGCCAGGTCGAGCAGCGCGGCGGTGTCGTGCATGGCCCGGGTGTCGGCGGCCATGATCTGACCGAGCACCCGGTCGAGCGGGTCGGTCGGCTGGATCTCGCGCCCGATGTCGTAGGTCCAGCCGGCCGAGCGGGCCCGCCCTGTCTCGGCGGCGATGCCCAGCCGCAGGTCGGCGTAACCGTCGAAACCGAGCGCCCGGCAGAACCGGGTGATCGTGGCCGGCGAGGTGCCGCTGCGCTCGGCCAGCTCGACGATCGTCGCGCGGGCGGCCGCGGCCGGGTCGGCGAGCACCTGCTCGGCCACCCGCTGCAACGCACCGGTGAACTCCGGAAGACCCGCACGCACCCGGAGCAGGACCCCGTCGGCGGGCGAGGCATCGACGACCGCGGTGGCGGTCGAGTCGGCCTCGCGCTCGATCATGGTCCCGCCTTTCAAAAAGGAGTGTTAACTGTTAGTGGTAAAAGTTCTTACTGAACCCCCCTTCGTGTCAAGACTTTGGGTGAAGTTTTCAAACTGTTACGCGCCGACATGGACGCGAAACCCCGCCGGAGATGCTCTCCGGCGGGGTTCTCGATGCGGTAACGGTAGGGCCTCACCTGCGGATCAGGGTGGTGCTCCGGCGAGGTCCAGACGGTGTCCGGGCGTGCGCGGAGGCCGGTCGGATACCGGTGTTGTATCCGGCCGGCCTCCGCGTGCGGTCGGACGGCGTCTGGGCCCGGCGGAGCGCCACCCTGATCCGCAGGTGAGGCCCTAAGCGGCGGCTGCCGATCCAATCGCGTTGACCAGGATCTCCAGGGCTTCGCGGGCCTCGTCCTCGGTCAGCGTCAGCGGCGGGCCCATCCGCAGCACGTTGTTGTAGAGGCCGCCCTTGCCGACCAGCAGGCCGCCCTTGCGGCACTCCTCGAAGACCCGCACGGTGGCCGGCACGTCGGGCACGGTGGTGCCCGGCTGGACGAACTCGATGGCCAGCATGAGGCCGCGGCCGCGGATCTCGCCGACGATCGGGTTGTCGCCGACGGCCGTCTTCAACCCCTCGCGCAGGATCGCGCCGACCCGGGCGGCGTTGCCCTGGAGGTCGTGGTCGAGCACGTAGTCGAGCGTCGCGTTGCCGGCGGCCGTGGAGATCGGATTGCCGCCGAACGTGGAGAACGAGATCGCCGGCACCTGGTTGACCACCTCCGCCCGACCGACGACGCCGGCGAGCGCGAAGCCGTTGCCGATGCCCTTGGCGAAGGTGAGCAGGTCGGGGACCACGCCGTGGGCCTGGTAGCCCCAGAAGTGTTCGCCCGTGCGGCCCCAGCCGGTCTGCACCTCGTCGGAGATGAGCAGGATGCCGGTCTCGTCGAGCACCTTCTTCAGGGCGCCGAACAGCCCGTCGGGGCCGGAGACGAAGCCGCCGACGCCCTGCACCGGCTCGGCGATCAGCGCCGCCACGTCGCCCGCGGTCTGGGTCGCGAGCACCTCGCGCAGGTCGTCGACGGCCGCCTCGACCTGGTCGTCGTCGTCGAGCCGGGACATCAGGCCGCGCAGCCGGTCGCCGCTGTGCAGCCAGCTGACCTGCAACGGGTTCAACGAACTCGACGACCAGCTCCGGTGGCCGGTGATCCCCATGGCCGCGTAGGAGCGCCCGTGGTAGCTGTTGCGCACCGCCAGGATCTGGTTGGAACGCCGATGGTTGGTGGCCATCAGCAGTGCGGCCTCGTTGGCCTCGGTGCCCGAGTTGGTGAAGAACACCCGCGCGTCCGGAATGCCGGACACCCGGGCGATCTTCTCGGCCAACTCGACCTGCGACCGGATGAGGTAGAGCGTCGAGGTGTGCGCGACCCCGGTGCGCAACTGGCGTTCGACCGCCTCGCGGATCTCCGGGATGTCGTAGCCGACCATGGTGGTCAGCACGCCGCCGAAGAAGTCGAGGTAGGTGCGGCCGTCGGAACAGGTCACCCGCCGCCCGGAACCGGACACGATCTCGAGCGGCTCGGCGTAGTAAAGCGGCATCCAGCTCGGCATCACGGCACGGTGCCGGGCCAACAGGTCGTCGGTCATCCTCACGGTCTAGCACACCACGACCTGGGACGGGGCTCAGGCAGGTGCGGAATCCCTGATCGCCTCGGCATAGGCGGCGCTGCGGTGCTCGAAGTTGCGGAACCGGCCGTAGCTCGGCGCGCCCGGCGAGAGCAGCACGACGCCGCCCGGCGGGGTCAGCGCGCGGGCCCGGCGGACGGCCGCCGCCAGGTCGTCCACTACCTCGGCGCGCACGTGGTCGAGGCCCTTGAGCGCGTCGACGATCCGCGGGCCGCTGTCCGGGATGCCGAGCACGGTGATCGCGTCGAGCCGCTCCAGGTGCTCACGCAGCACGGTGTAGTCGACGCCCCGGTCGTTGCCACCGACGATCACGGTCAACGGCTTGCCCTCGTACGCGTCGATCGCGTGTGTTGTCGCGTGTGGGCTGGTGGCCAGCGTGTCGTCGACGAACGTGAGCCCGGACGGGTCGGCGATCTCGGCCAGCCGGTGCGGCAACGGCTGGAAGCTCGCTGCCCCCTCCCGCAGCTCATCGGCCCGGGCGACGCAGTCGACGCCGAGCGCGGTCAGCACCGCCAGGGCGACGCAGAGGTTGCCGGCGTTGTGCCGACCCGGCAGGTTGAGCGCGGCCCGCGGGAACAGCACCGTGCCGTCGGGCGCCACCACGTCGTCGCCGTCGAGGTGGAAGCCCGCCGGGTCGTTGGCCGCGACCGCGCCGGGCCGGTCGCGCACGCGCTCGGCGAGCCGGGCGTCGACGGCGTTGTAGATGATCGCTTTCGGTCCGTGGGCGATCAGGTTGAGCTTGTCGCGGTAGTACTGCTCCTCGCCGCCGTGCGCGTCGAGGTGCTCGGGGAAGAGCGCGGTGAGCACCGCGATCCGCGGCGAGTCGGTCAGGTCGCTGCACTGGTAGCTGGACAGCTCGAGCACGTAGCGGTCGGCGTCGACGGGCAGGTCGAGCACCGGCACGCCGATGTTGCCGCCGTAGACGTTGGGCCGGCCGACCGCGGTGAGCAGGTGGCTGATCAGGCTCGACGTGGTGCTCTTGCCCTTACTGCCGGTGACCCCGACGGTGCGGTCGGCGTGGTCGGCCATCCACAGCGCGGTGCCCTGGGTGACCGGGACGCCGGCCGCGCGCAGGTCACGCATCCAGGGGTGGGTCTGCGGGATGCCCGGCGACCGGACCACCACGTCGGCCGCGGCGAGCGCCTCGTAACGGTCGGTGAGCGGGGCGGCCGCGGCCAGCGGGCCCTCCCAGGGCAGGCTGAGGAAGTTGCCGCTGTCGTCGACGGCGACCAGGTCGGCCGGACCGTGCGCGGCGACGGCTAGCACGGCGGCGCGCCCCTCGCGCCCGGTGCCCCACACGGCCACCCGGCGTCCCTGCAGGTCGGCGAGCCTCATAATGGTGCGCTCCTCGTGGTGTCGAGCCGCCCGGTGGCGGGCGCCGACCTAGTATGGCGTGTGCGCAACGACCAGCTCGGCCAGATGGCGACCTTCCGGTTCCCGTCCTCGTCGTTCGACCCGACCACCGGCGTGGCCTCCTTCGACTATGAGCTCGACGGCCCGACCGGGACGCTCACGTTCACGGAGACCGTCACCTTCCCGGTGCCGGCGGTGGCGCCCACCGCGGCCCGCCTCGAGGCGTTCCACCGGGTGCTGTCGCTGCTGCACCTGGTCGCCGGCGTCAGCTACTACAAGGCGGCCGCGCCGCCGCGGCTGGAGCTGCCCGCCCCGGTCGCCGGCGCGGTGGTCGACTACATCACGGCGATCTACACCAAGGGGCTCGCGGAGTACGCGTACCGCAACGACCTGCCGCACGTGCTCTCCCTGGTCCCGGTCGTGCCCGGAACCGCGTCGCCGGTGCCGGCGGCGCCGGAGCTGACCGAGGGGCGGCCGCTGTCGGCGGTCGGCGGCGGCAAGGACTCGATCGTCACCCTGGAGACGCTGCGCGCCGGGGGGTTCGACCCGGTGCCGTTCTCGGTCAACCCAAACCCGATCATCGAGTCGGTCAACGCGGCCTCCGGCGCACCCGCCCTGGCCGCCCGGCGCAGGCTCGACCCGCTGCTGCTGGAGCTCAACGCCGAGGGTGCGCGCAACGGCCACATCCCGGTCACCGCGATCAATTCGCTGATCGCGGTGGCCACCGCGGTGCTCCGCGGGCTGGGCCCGGTGGTGATGTCCAACGAGCGCTCCGCGTCTGATCCGAATCTGATCTGGAACGGTCACGAGATCAACCACCAGTGGTCGAAGGGCGTCGAGGCCGAGGGGCTGTTGCGCGACGCGCTGGCCGCACACGCCGGGCTGGTCGACCCCTACTTCTCGCTGCTGCGCACCCTCTCGGAGTTGCACATCGCGAAGCTGTTCGCCGGGTTCACCGGCTACGACGACGTGGTGACGAGCTGCAACCAGGCGTTCAAGCTGAGCAACGCGACCGCCCGTTGGTGCGGCCACTGCCCGAAATGCCGGTTCGTCTTCCTGGCCATGGCTCCGTTCATGTCGCCCGAGCGGCTGGTCCGGATCTTCGGCACCGACCTGTTCGCCGACCCCGCACAGATCCCCGGCTACCTGGAGATCCTCGGCATCGACGGGCACAAGCCGTTCGAGTGCGTCGGCGAGGTCGAGGAGTCGCTGGTCGCGCTCGGCCTGCTGGCCCGCCAGCCGGCCTGGGCCGGCACACCGGTGGTGATGGCGCTGGTCGGCGCCGTTCCACCCGAGGCGTGGGCGGCCGCCTCCGACTCCGAGGTGTTCACCCCGGGTGGCCCGCACTTCGTTCCGGCCACCTACGCCAAGCTGCTGCCGGCCTAGTCCTCGCGGCCCAACTCCCAGAACGCGACCGCGGCGGCCGCGGCCACGTTGAGCGAGTCGACGCCGTTGCGCATCGGGATGGCGACCCGCACGTCGCTGGCCCGGATCGCCGCCGGGGTGATGCCCGGGCCCTCGGCGCCGAGCAGCAGGGCCGCCTTCTGCCGCTGTGCGTCGGTGAGGCGTTGCAGCGGGACCGCGTCCGGGGCCGGGGTCATCGCGATCACCGTGAAGCCGGCTTCGCGCACCTGCTCGAGGGCGGTGGGCCAGGGCGCCAGGGTCGCGTAGGGCACCGCGAACACCTCACCCATGCTGACCCGCACGCTGCGCCGGTAGAGCGGGTCGGCGCAGGTCGGCGAGAGCAGCACGGCGTCGACGCCGAGCGCGGCCGCGCCGCGGAAGATCGCGCCGACGTTGGTGTGGTTGTTGACGTCTTCGAGGATGGCCAGCCGGCGGGCCTCGGCCAGCACGGTCCCCAGTTCGGGCATCGGGCGGCGGTGGAAACTGGCCAGCACGCCGCGGTGCACGTGGAAGCCGGTCACCTGTTCGAGGACGGCCTGGCCGGCGGCGTACACCGGCGCGGTTTCGATCAGGTCGGCGAACTGGTCGATGCGCTTCTCGTCGACCAGGAACGACCGCGGGCGGTAGCCGGCACGCAGGGCGCGGCGCAGCACGAGTTCGCCCTCGGCGATGAACAGGCCGTGCGGCGGCTCCCAGCGGGTGCGCAGCTCGACGTCGGTCAGCGCCCGGTAGTCGGCGAGCCGCTCGTCTCCGGGCTCGGTGATCATGGTGACCGGCACGTCGGCCATTGTCCGCTGCCCTGCTGGGCGGTGCCGCCGCGGGTCAGCCGGCCCCGGCGAAGTGGTGTGGTGGTGTCACCGCCGGCGCCTCCGCCCGGCGTAGGCCGTCGAGCACGTAGCTCAGGTGCCGGCGCCAGGCGTCCGGCGCGCTGGCGACGGTGCGCTCGACCAGCCCGGCGTTGGCCATCAGGATCAGCACCACGTCGGCGTGGGTGACGTCGGCCCGCACGGCACCGGCGGCCCGGGCCCGGTCGATCAGCGCGGTCAGGCAGTCGAACGCGATGTCGCGCAGGTCATCGAGTTCGTCCACTTCGGACATCCGGGCGGTCAGCAACTCGGCCAGCGCCCGGTCGCCGGCCTGCAACTCGCAGAGGTAGGTCAGGTGGCCGGCGAACGCCTCCCACGGGTCGGGGTCGTCGAGCGACGCCCGAGCGGCGGCGACCACCTCGCGCAGCGGTTCGACGAACACGGCGCCGACCAGGTCGCGGCGGCGCGGGAAACGCCGGTAGAGGGTCGCGTTGCCGACCCGGGCGTGGCGGGCGATGTCGTCCAGTGGTGCGTCGAGGCCGCGGGCGGCGAACACCGATCGGGCGGCGTCGACGAGTTGGCGGCGGTTGCGCTCGGCGTCGGCCCGCAGGCTCCCGGGAGACATGGCAGATACCTTACGGCGGTAACCGGGGGTTGATCCCCGGTCGTGCTAGCGTCGCAGAAGGAGCTAAGCAGGGACAATCCCCCGGTTAGGTGAGGTGGTCTCGCGATGGCACGAGCACTGGCGGTCGCCGCCCGCGACCAGAACCCGACGGTCATGGACGTGTCCGTGCCCAACCCCGGACCGGGCCAGATCCGGGTGGCGGTGGAAGCCGCCTCGCTCAACGGCATCGACGCCGCCACCGGCGCCGGGTTGCTCTGGGACTCCGTACCGCATCAGTTCCCCGTCGTGCTCGGCCGCGACTTCGCCGGCACCGTCGAGCGGATCGGCCCCGGCGTCGACAACCTCCGGCCGCACGATCGGGTGGCCGGCGTGATCACCGGAATGTCGCTGGCCCGGGGCGCGCTGACCGACACGATCGTGTTCGACGCCCGCGGCGTCGCACCGCTTCCGCCGGGCATCAGCGAGGAGCAGGCGGCCGGTGCGGGCCTGGCCGCCGTCACCGCCAAGGCCCTGGTCGACGTGCTCGCGCTGACCGCTTCCGACACCGTGCTGGTCGCCGGCGCGACCGGCGGCGTCGGTGTCTTCGCCGTGCAACTGGCCAGGGCGACCGGCGCCACCGTGTACGCCACCGCCCGGCCCGGCGAGCCCGCCGAATTCATCCGCGCGCTCGGCGCAGCCGACACGGTCGACTACACCGACGGCGTAGCGGCCCTGCCCGGACTGACCGCCATCGTGCACGCCGCCGGCGACCCGGCCGCGCTGGCCGCCCTGCTGCCGGCCGGCGGCCGCTTCGCCTCGGCCGTCGGCGCCACCGCCCAGGCGGTCGGCCGCACCGACATCACCGTCACGCCGGTGACCTCGACGGCGCCGCCCGCCACGGTGAGCGCGATCCTCGACGCGATCGCCGCCGGCTCGCTCCAGGTGCCGATCACGCACACCTACCCGATGTCGGAGGCGCCCCGCGCGCTCGCCGACTTCCGCGGCCACAAGCTGGGCAAGCTCGTGGTCGACACACGGCGCTGAGCGTCCCATGGCGACCATCGCGATCGTCGGCGCGGGACCCGGCCTGGGCTTCTCCATCGCCAAGGTGTTCGGGGCGCACGGCTACGACGTGGCCCTGATCGCCCGCAACCGGTCCAGGCTGGACCAACTGGTCGGATGGCTCGGTGAGCTGGAGATCGCCGCGGCCGGCTACCAGGCCGACATCATGGACCGGGCGAGCCTGGTGCAGGCGTTCAAGGACATCGCGGCCGGCCAGGGCCCGGTCGACGTGCTCGAGTTCTCCCCGGCGCCGCGCGGCCCACAGGCCGGGATGGTCCTGGCCGGGCCGCTCGACGTGAGCGTGGCCAACGTGCAGCCGCACATCGACTTCTACGTGCACGGCGCCATCACGGCGACCGGCCAGGTGCTGCCCGACATGATCGAGCGCGGCACCGGCACCCTGCTGTTCACCACGGGACTCTCGTCGGTGGTGCCGTCACCGGCGATGGGCAACGTCGGAATCGCCGGCGCCGCGTTGCGCAACTGGGTGCTCAACCTGCACGACAGCCTGGCCGGCAAAGGGGTGTACGCGGCGCACGTGCCGCTGTCCCTGTCGGCCGACGAGGCCGACCCCGAGACGGTCGCGCCGCACTATTGGGACCTGCACACCCGCGGCGAGGGCGCCGAGCACCTGCTGTCCGGCGACGTGCTGCGCTCCGCGCCGCGGACCGAAGAGGCCTGAGACGGCGGGCACAGCCGGCGCCGGGTGGGCGGTGCCGGCTGTGCCCGGGTCGGTGGGCGTCAGCGCTTCGGCTTCTTGTCCGATGTGGTCGCTGACCGGTTGTCGTCCTCGGTTAGGGCGCCGATCCGGAGCCGGCGCTTGCCGGGGCGGCGCGGTGCCGCCGGCGGTTGCTCGTCCTTGGCCGGCTTGGCCGGGTTGGGCTGGTCGGCCTGTTTGGCTGCCTTCCTCCCCCAGCCCAGCCGGCGACGCTGCGGCTTGGCGGCGGTCGGCTCGACCACCCACCCGCGCGGCTGGACGTATTTGGGGTTCCAGCGGTGCGGGTCGGCACCCTTGCGGTCCCACCCGCACGGGTCGGCACCCTTACCGTCCCAGCGGCACAGGTCAGCGTCCTGGCCGTCCCAGCCACGCGGGTCGGCGCCCTTACCGTCCCGGCTCCTACCGTCCCAGCCACGCGGGTCGGCGCTCCTACCGTCCCAGCCACGTGGGTCGGCGCTCCTACCGTCCCGGCCACGCGGGTCGGCGTTCTTGCCGTCCCAGCCGTGGGCGTTCGCGTTCCGGTTGGCGGTGTCACGGCCGCGCGCGTCGCGGTCCTTGCCGTCCCAGCCGCGGGCGTCCGCGGCTTTCCCGTCCCAACCGTTCGGGTCCCGGTCGTGCGCGACGCGCTGCTGCGCGTCGCGGCCGTTCAAGTCGCGGCCCTTCACGGCGTTCTCCCTCGGGTAGCGGCCCATCGCGGCGTTCTCCTTCGCGCCCCTCGCGGCGTCGTCGTTCGCGCCACGACCCTTCGCGTCGTCCTTGGCGCCGCGACCCCTCGCGGCGTTGTCCTTCGCGTCGCGGCGCCGGCCGGCGCGCCCCTTCCTGGTGCGGGCCTTCGCGTCTCGGTCCCCCGCGTCGTTGGCGGCCCGGTCCTTGGCGTCGCGCTCCCTGGCCTGGCGGCGCAGGACGACCAGGTCGTCCAGGCGCGACTCGTCGGCGCCGTCGCCCCCGCCGGCGTTGGCATCCTGCTCGCGCCCGGCGCGGACGGCGCGCAGGGTGCTGTTGGACTTCCAGGCGATGCCGAGCCCGGCGGCGATCATCAGCAACGCACCGGCCGTGTGGAACGGCGACAGCCAGAGACCGGCGAAGCCGACCATCGGACCGCAGATGACCAGCATCAGGCCGTCACCGCGGCTGAACATCCGGGACCGGAAGACCGCCCAGCCCACCGCCACCCAGCCTGCGCTGTAGATGCCGGCGCAGGTCAGCGCCAGGGTCTTCGCGCTCAGGCCCCAGAGCGGGGTGGCCGGTGGCACCGCGGCGAACATCAGCATCGAGATGCCGCCGAAGATGCCCAGCAGCAGGCCGGTGAAGGCGGCGCCTCGGCTGCGGACCGCGGCGAGCAGGCCGACCAGGCAGGCCATCGCGGTCACGCCGAGCCAGACGCTGGCCACCCAGGCGAACAGGCGGAACGGTGCGCCACCGTCGAGGTAGTACGCCGGGCCCCCGCGCACCATCGCGCCGATCGACGCGGCGGCCGCGACCACGCCGGCGGCCGGCAGGGTCCAGGTGAGGCGGCGTGAGACGGCGCGTACCAGAGCGGCCCAGCGGGCGTTGGTGATCGGCCCGTCCGGCGCCTTCGGCTCGATCTCCGGCAGCAGCTTGATGCCCACGTCGGTCAGGCTGGTCACGTCGATCTTCTTGGCGTGCTTAACGTTCTTGTCGCCCTTGTTGTCCTTGCCGTTCTTGTCGTCCTTGACCTTTTCGGTCTCGGTCGTCTCCGGTTCGGGCCGGGTGGTCCAGATCCGTTCGGCCTGGATGGCGTGCCCGATCTTCGGCAGCCGCGCCGTGTCGTCGGCAGCGGTGCCCTCGTAGGTCGGCGTCCCGAGCGGCGCCGTCGGCCGCAACGTCGACCTGCCATCGTCGACGTCGGGCTCGGCTGTCGTCAGGCCCGCCGGGCCGCTCGCCACCAGGGCGTGCTCCGCCGTGTCGGTCAGGCTCGCGTCGCTGCCGAAGATGTCCACTCCCGCACCGTTCGCAGCGGTCCAGGAGGCCTCCGACGCGGTGCCGGCCGCAGGCGAAGCGCCCCATGACGGCGCCGGCTCCGGACCCATCGACGCGCCCTTGGGCCGGCCAGATTCAGCACCATCCGCCCAGGCCCGGTCCCCATGCGACGGCCCCGACGAGATCCCGGCCCGATCCGCGCGCAGCGCGTCAACGCCCGCCCCGGCGGGCCCGAAACGATCTTCGCCCGAGCGATCCCGCACAGCGTCAAAGCCTCCCCCGGCGACGCCGGAACGGCCCTCGCCCGAGCGACCCCGAAGGGTGTCAAAGCCTCCCCCCACGGCACCGGAACGGTCCTCGCCCGACCGATCCCGCACCACGTCAGAGCCTCCCCCGACGGCGCCCGAACGGTCCTCGCCCGACCCATCCCGAAGAGCGTCGAGGCTCGCCCCGGCAGCGGCGGGACGGTCGTCGCCCGACCGGTCGCGAAGGGCGTCGAGGCGTTCGGCGGCGGAGCCGGACCGGGCGCTCTCGGGCCGCTCCGGGTGGGACGCCGATCCCGACGCGGCGGGACCGGGGCGGTCGTGCGTCGACCGGTCACCGCGGAACGTTTCCAGGCCTCCGGTCCCCGAGCCAGCGGCAGCACGATTGCCGTGCGGTGCGCCGTCGTCCGCGGGCCGGGAGCGGTCCGCAGCGGCGCCGTCCGGACGTCCGGCGCCCGCGGTGGGTGCGACGGGATCGCGCGAGCGCGAGCCCGTGCCGCGCGAACCGGACCGGCTCCAGGCGGAGGCGTCCGGTTCGGCGCCGCGGCCGCCCGCGGCGTCCGGGCCGCGTTCCCAGCCCATGCCCTTGCGGGGGCGGTCGTCCGGCGCGCCCGGCGCCGGGTCGCGGTCGGTCGAGCGGGGTTCGTCCGGCCTGGGACGCGACCGCGCCCCGGCGGCGTGCGAGACCGGGCGCTGCTCGTCGTCGTCGCGCCCGAGGCTCCACCAGCGGCGGCCGCTGCGTTCGGGCATCTTCGGGCGGACCACCAGGTTCTCCGCGGCGGCCGGGCGGGCCGGCGGCGGGTCGGCGCGGCGGGGCCGGGCTGGGCTCTCGGGCGCAGCGGCGGGCTCAGCGGCGGGCTCGTCCATCGGTTCGCCCACGACGGACTCGGCCGGATCGGCCGGCCGGTCGCCGGGTCTGACCGCGACCGGCTCGGCCGGTGTCTCCGCGGGCTCGCCCGGCTTGCTCGCCGGCTCGGAGCGGTCCTTGTTGGAACCCGCGCCGGCGGAGTGCTTCGCCACGTGACCCATCGCCGTCACCTCGATTCTCGGCGGAACGGACCACGATCACCCGGGCGGCGGAACGCGCGCGAAGGGTGACCGTGCGTTACCTACGCGAATCGTGACAGCTTGCGAGGGGCTTTCGCGTTGGATCGGAGAAACCGTGAGGAACTTTCACTGGACGCCAGGAAGGGCCCCTTCCATACCAGAAGGGGCCCTTCCCGTTGCGTGCTAACCGCGTTCGCGGTCGCGTTCCTCGCCGAGCACCGTGGACGGTGGCACCGGTTCCCCGGCGGTGATCCCGGGCGTCTGCGGCGGGAGACCGGACGTGCCGGAGACCTGCTCCTCCGCGGCGCGTACCTCGTGGTTGACCGCTGCCGCGGCCTCCGCGGCAGCCCTCGCCGCCTCGTCGGCCTCGCGCTCGACGGCGCTCGAGTCGACACCCTGCGTCGGCTGGTCGCCGACCATGCCGGCCAGCCCGCCCAGCGCGCCGCCCATGCCTTCGAGCGCCTTGGTCAGCTCGGTCGGGATGATCCAGACCTTGTTGGCCGAGCCGTTGGCGATCTGCGGCAGCGCCTGCAGGTATTGGTAGGCCAGCACCTTCTGGCTCGGGTTGGCGGTGTGGATCGCGTCGAAGACGGTGCGGATCGCCTTCGCCTGGCCCTCGGCCTGGAGGATCCGGGACTGCCGGTCACCGTCGGCGCGGAGCACGAGCGACTGCTTCTCACCCTCGGCGGTCAGGATCGCCGCCTGCTTGTGGCCCTCGGCGTTGAGGATCGCGGCCCGCCGGTCACGCTCGGCGCGCATCTGCTTCTCCATGGAGTCGCGGATGCTCGGCGGCGGCTCGATGGCCTTGATCTCGACCCGGGTGACCTTGATGCCCCAGCGGCCGGTGGTCTCGTCGAGCACGCCGGACAGGTGGCGGTTGATCTCCTCGCGGCTGGTCAGCGCCTTCTCGAGGTCGAGGGAGCCGATTACGTTTCGCAGCGTGGTCACGGTGAGCTGCTCGATCGCCTGCAGGAAATTGGCGATCTCGTAGGTGGCCCGGACCGGGTCGACGACCCGGAAGTAGAGCACGGTGTCGATGGAGACGACCAGGTTGTCGGACGTGATCACCGGCTGGGGCGGGAAGCTGACCACCTGCTCCCGCATGTCGACCTTGGTGCGGACGGCGTCGATGAACGGCACCAGCAGATTCAGCCCGGGCGACAGCGTCCGCTTGTATTTGCCGAGCCGCTCCATGACGTCCATCCGCTGCTGCGGCACGATTCGCACCGAGCGCACGATCGTGATGATCGCGACGAGCACAATCGCCGCTACCACGACCGCAATGGCAATTTCCATCCTCAGTTCACCTTTTCTCCGGTGTTGTCCCCGTGTGGCACCTCATCCCGCCACACCATGGCGGTAGCACCCTTCACCTCGATCACGCGTACGCGCTCTCCTGGCGCGAACACCTGAAGCGAGTCGTACGAACGGGCACGCCACGTCTCTCCGTCGATCTTGACGACGCCCTGCTCGGCGTCGACCTGCTCGAGCACCAGGGCGCTCGAACCTTCAAGTGCCTCGAGGCCGATCGGCGCCGAACTGCTGTCCGCGGCCGAAAGCCGGTGCCGTTGGATAACGGGGCGAACCGCGAAAACGGTCAGCCCCGAAACGGCGGCGAAAACGATCGCCTGCACGATCGCGGGCGCGCCCAGTGCCGCCGAGGCCCCCGCCGCGAGCGCACCCACCGAGATCATCAGGAGGAAAAGGGTCGCGGTGAACATCTCCGCCACCGCGAGCACCACTCCCAGAACGACCCAGAGAACCACATCCACACATCTAGCGTGTCACGGCGGCGCACCCATTGCGACAGGGCGCGGGTCCCACGACGGTAACGTCGTGACGAGGGCAGCAGTTGACCCTCCGGAACCGCCCCGCCGCCAGTCCGAGGAGCCCACCCGAGATGACGTCGTTGCTGCCGGAGACCGCCCGCGCGGTCGACGCCGCCGTCGCACACGCCCAGGCCGCCGGCCGGGTCCCATCGATCTCCCTCGGCGTCGTCCGTGACGGCGAACTCGTGCACGTCGCGACCGCCGGCGGCCCGGCCGCGCCCGGCGACGCGCCGCCCGGCCCCGACACCCGCTACCGGATCGGCTCGATCTCGAAGACGATGACCGCGACGCTGGTGCTGCAACTGCGCGACGAGGGCCGGCTGGCGCTCGACGACCTGCTCTACCGGCACCTGCCCGGCACGCCGGTGGGCAGCGTGACGCTGCGCCAGTTGCTCGGGCACGCCGCCGGGCTGCAGCGCGAGCCGGAGGGCTCCTGGTGGGAGCGGCACGAGGGCGACGACATCGACGCGCTGCTCGCGGGACTCACCCCCGACAAGATCGCGTTCCCGCCGCACCGCACCTATCACTACTCCAATCTGGCGTACGGGCTGCTCGGTGCCGTGTTGCGCCGGGCGACCGGTGAGGACTGGACGACGCTGCTGACCAAGCGGCTCTTCGATCCGCTGGGGATGCGCGCCACGACCTACCATCCGGTGGAGCCGTTCGCGCGCGGTTACGTCGTACACCCGTGGTCGTCGACCCTGCGTGAGGAACCGCGGACCGACACCGGCGCGATGGCGCCCGCCGGGCAGCTCTGGTCGACGGTGACCGACCTGGCGCGCTGGGCCGCCTTCCTGGCGGCGCCGCGCCCCGAGGTGCTGGCGCCCGAGACGATGACCGAGATGTCGGCGCCGGTGGTGATCAGCGACCTGGAGGCGTGGACCGCCGGGCACGGCCTCGGGCTGGAGCTCTACCGGGTCGGCGAGCGGGTCTACGTCGGACACGGCGGCTCGATGCCCGGCTACCTGGCCTGCCTCGCCGTGCACCGGAAGTCGCGCACCGGGGTGGTCAGCTTCGCCAACGCCTACAGCTTCCGGCAGGGTTCGATCAGCGAACTCGGCCGGGCGGTGCTGACCGACGTGCTCGACCGCGAGCCGGACCTGCCGGAGCCGTGGCGCCCGGCCGGCGCGCCACCGCCACCGCTCGCGCCGCTGACCGGCCGTTGGTGGTGGATGGGCATCGAGTACGACCTGGCATGGCAGGACGAGACCAGCGAGTTGGTGCTGTCGCAACTGCGCACCGGCGCGCCCCGGCCGACCCGGTTCACCGCCGAGGGCACCGACCGGTGGCGCGGTCGCGGCGGCCCCAACGACGGCGAGGTGCTGACCGTGCGCCGCGACGAGCACGGCGTGCCGGCGGCGCTGGAGATCGCCACCTTCATCTTCACCCGGCACCCCGACCGGCTGGGGCCCTAGTCGTCGACCGTCACGAAGTCGATCAACCGCTCCATCGAGTTGATCAAGGGCGTCTCGACATCTTTGTACGAGCGGACCGTGCGCAGGATCCGGCGCCACATGTCGGCCGGCTCGGCGACACCGAGGGCCGCGCAGATGCCCTCCTTCCACGGCTGTCCCGGTGGCACCACCGGCCAGGCCCGGATGCCCACCGCGGCCGGCCGGACCGCCTGCCAGATGTCGACGTAGGGGTGGCCGGTCACCAGCACGTGCGGTGAGGTGACCCCGGCGACGATCCGGCTCTCCTTGGAGCCGGGGACGAGGTGGTCGACCAGCACGCCGAGCTTGCGGCCCGGGCCGGGCCGGAACGCGGCGACCTCGGCGGCCAGCGCGTCGATGCCGTCGAGGGGCTCCACGACCACGCCCTCGATCCGCAGGTCGTCGCCCCAGACCCGCTCGACCAGCGCGGCGTCGTGGATGCCCTCGACCCAGATCCGGCTGGCCCGGGCGACCCGCGCGGTGACGCCGGCGACCGCGACCGAGCCGCTGGCCGTGCGGGCCTGCTTCGGCGCCGCGGCGGCCGGCGCCGGCCTCCGCAGCGTCACGGGCTGGCCGTCGAGCAGGAAGGCGGCCGGCAGCAGCGGGAAGTTGCGGCGCTTGCCGAACCGGTCCTCCAGCACGACCGCGCCCATCTCAAAGCCCACCACGGCGCCGCAGAAGCCGGAATCGGCGTCCTCGACGACCAGGTCGGGCTCGGCGTCGACCTCGGGTGTCACCTTCCGGCGGCGCCAATCGCCCGCCAGCACGTCCTCCCCATACATGCGTCCGGACGTTAGCCGCCCGGCCGGCACCGTCCTCACCCGACGCGCCGGATCGACCCGTTCCGGGGTAGGTGTCCAGGTCGGCCTGCTGTGGTGTTCCTCGCGGGTAGCGCACCCCGCACGATCGAGACAGCGGCGCGGTCAGCACGTACCCTTTCCTGCATGTCCACCGCAGCGGGTGCCACCACCCTCGCGACGCGCCGGTCCAGCCGGCTCGTGGCCTGGGTGCGTTCGTGGCGCGCCGGCCTGGTCCCCTACGACGAGGTCGCCGAAGAAGTCGCCCGCGACGAGGAGCACCTCGTCGCCGATGCCCCCGGGGCCTGGACCGATGTCCCGCTCCGCGAGGGCCTGACGGCCTTCTCCAAACTGACCCCCGACCAGATCCGGCTGGTGCTGCCGGCGCCCGGCGACCCGCGCGGCCTGCCCGGCCCCGGCGACTTCACCGGCGCGGCGCTGATCGCGGGCGAGGCCGTGATCGCCGGTGAGCTGGGCCTGATCCCCGAGGTGCGCAGCCACACGTCGGGCTCCGGCATGACGTTCGAGACGGTGCTGTGGCGGGTCTTCCCGCTGCCGGCCGGCAGCGCGCCGGCGGTGCCGATCACGGTCAGCGAGGCCGAGGGCGAGCTCAACCTGGTGCTGGCCGAGGCGACCAACACGCTCGCCCGGCTCGACATCGCACAGTGGCGGCCCGAGCTGGCCGGCGCGCTGGCCGCGATCCGCCGGCCCGACAGCGCCAACGAGCTGCCGCCGGGGTTCGACCCACGGTCGCGCCGGCTCTACGCCCGGGCCAGCGTGCTCGACCGGGTGCTCGCCCTGGCCGACGAGGTCGCGCCGGGCGGCGCGGTGAACGGGTTCGAGGCGCAGGCCCGCGACGCGGCGCTGCGCCCGCTGGCGGCGGCGTGCCGCGGCGCGCTGGTCGCCGCCTGCAACGCCCCACTCATCTAGCTACTGGGTCGCCTTGGTGATGCAGGCGTGCAGCTGGTCCAGCGCGCCGGCCGGGCCGTCGACCGTCACCTCGCCGCCGGGCTGCCGGTGCCAGACCCAGCGCAGCAACGCCGCGGGCGGGCCGCCGACCGTCACGTCGGCGTCGGCCGCGTCGCCGTCTTCCACCGTGAACGTGCCGGGCGCGATGCGCACCCGCCACGCCGCGCCGTCGGTGCGCAGCGCGTAACTGCGGCCGGGCGAGGCGTCGAGGATCTCCTTGAAGTCGTCGGTCCACACGCCGACGCAGTAACCGACGAAGATCTTCAGCAGCTCGTCGACGCCGTCGACAGCCAGGTCGGCGGGGAGCGGCGCGACGGGTTGGCCGGCGCCCAGCTCGGCGTCGATGCGGTGGATCACCGTCTCCTGCGCCATCCGGCGGATCCAGAAGCCGACCGTCTGGTCGGGTGCGTACCACGAGCCGGCCGGGTCGGTCGGCGCGTGCGACCCGAGCTCGTGGCGCAGGGCCGCGTAGGCCCGGTCGAGCAGCGCGATCGGCTCTTCGGCGGCCAGCGCCGCCGGCGGCCACGGCTCGGGCTCGGCGCCTTCCCGGATGGCGAGCGTCTTGTGCAGGTAGACCTCGCCGACGTGGCGGGTCAGGTCGGCGACCGTCCAGCCCGGACAGGTCGGGACCGAGGCCGCGGGATCGATCCCCGCGACCGCCCGGAGCCGGCCGAAATCGGCGGCGAGACAGTCGAGATAGCGGGAGTTCTCCATGCGGCGCATTATTCGCCCGCCGACCGCGACGTGGTGGCCCGTCAGACCGTGACGACGACCTTGCCGGCGGCGTGGCCCTCGGCGACATAGCGGATCGCATCCGCCGCCGACGCGAGCGGGTAGGTGCGGTCGATGACCGGGGTGACCACGCCGTCGTCGATCAGCCGGGTCAGGTCGTCGAGTTCGGCCGCCCGCTCCTTCGAGGTGATCCCGCGCAGCCGCTGGCTGGTGAACAGCGAGACGAACGGGGCCCGCATCTGCCGGGTGTAGCCGCCCACCGGGCCCGGGCTGTCATGGCCGCCGCCGGCGATGACCAGGGTGCCGCGCGGGGTCAGCGCGCGCCGCAGCAGCGACAGCGGCCGGCAGCCGGCGGTGTCGACGATGACGTCGTAGACCCCGCCGTCGCGGTCGACCTCGGCCCGGGTGTAGTCGATGACGTCGTCGGCGCCGAGCGAGCGCACCAGCGCGGCCTTGCCCGCGCCGCAGACACCGGTCACCGTGGTGCCGTAGGCCTTCGCGATCTGCACGGCGTAGGCACCCATGCCGCCGGCCGCGCCGATCACCATCACCTTCTGTCCAGGTCGGACCCGGGCGCCGTCGCGGACCGCCTCCAGCGCGGTCACCGCCGAGATCGGCACCGCGGCGGCCTGCGCGAAGGTGAGGCCGGCGGGCTTGCGGGCGAGCCGCCCCGGCTTCGCGGCGACGTATTCGGCGAACGTGCCGGTGCTGGAGGTGCCGTAGACCTCGTCACCGGGAACGAAGCCGGTGACCTGCGCGCCGACGGCGGCGACCACGCCGGCCAGCGCCCGGCCGCGCACCTGGACCTTCGGGCGGGTCAGCCCGAACGCGACCCGGACGCCCCAGGGCCGGCCGGTCATCGCGATCCACACGCCGGGGTCGACGCCGGCCGCCCGGACCTCGACCAGCACCTCGCCGGCGCCGATGGCCGGTCGGGCCACCTCGCGGAGTTCGAGCACGTCGGCCGGGCCGTACACCGTCTGTGCGATCGCCTTCATCGGGTCTCCTGTTCCTGGTCGGGGTATTGGAAGACGTCGTCGAGCGGAACCTTGAAAACGTGTGCGATGCGGAAGGCCATCTCCAGCGACGGCGAGTAGCGCCCCTGCTCGATGGCGATGACGGTCTGCCGGGTCACGCCGATCCGGTCGGCCAGGTCGGCCTGGGTCATCTCGGCGTTGGCGAAGCGCAGCGCGCGGATGCGGTTGGTGACCCGGGTGGCCTTCACCATTCGGGGACGCCCGCGCGGTAGACGACGACCTTGGCCACGCCGCCGACCACCGCGGAGAGCACGAAGCCCAGGTAGATCACGTTGGCGATCCAGAACGGGGCCCAGTCGGCCAGCGCCATCAGCATCGCGGCGACCGCGGCGATCACCACGAACGGCTGGCCGACCTGGTCGCCGAGGCGGCCGATCTCCTTGTCGCGGTCGTCCTTGACCTGGCTCGCCTTCGGGTTGAGGGCGGCCACCACGATCTCGCCGATGATCGAGGCGAGCACGGCCGCCCCGACGGTCCAGAGCAGCGGCCCGGTGTAGTCGGCGTCGGCCAGCGGGCGGCCGCCGAGTTGGCTGAGCACGACGATCAGGTAGGCGGCGTAGGCCGGGACCGCGACCACCAACCTGATCCAGGCTCGTCGCTGTTCGAGGGTCATCGACCCGCTCCTTCGAGGTGTGTGTTAAGAATCTTTGACACCACGAAGGTAGCAAATCTTTGACCTCATGTCGAGAATGTTTTACATCGCTCAGATGGTGAACCCGCCGTCGACGTTGACCGTCGCGCCCGTGATGTAGCGGCCTCCCCCGCCGGCCAGGAAGACGACCGCAGCCGCCACGTCGGCCGGCGCCGCGTAGTGGCCGAGGGCGGTGAAGCCGTTGATGACGGCGGCGTTGGGACCGTCGGCCGGGTTCGAGTCGGTGTCCGTCGGGCCGGGGTTGACCAGGTTGACGGTGATCGCCCGGGGACCGAGTTCGCGGCCGAGGGCCTTGGTCAGCCCGATCAACGCGGTCTTGCTCAGTGAGTAGAGCGCGAAGCCCGGGAAGACCGCCCGCTCGGCCATGTTGCTGCCGATGTTGATGATCCGGCCGCCGGTGGCCATGTGCCGGGCCGCGGCCTGCGACGCCACGAACGGTGCCCGGACGTTGACCGCCACGGTCTGGTCGAACTCGGCCAGGCTCAGCTCGTCGAGCGCACCGAGCAGGAACGCACCGGCGTTGTTGACCAGGATGTCCAGCCGGCCGTGCTCCTTCGCCACCCGGTCGACGGCCGCCATCAGCGCGATCGGGTCGGCGCTGTCGACGCGCACGGCGGTGGCCCGCCCGCCGGCGGCGGTGATCTCCCGGACCACCTCGTCGGCGCGTTCCTGGTCGCGCTGGAACGTCAGCGCCACCGCCGCGCCCTCCCGGGCCAGCCGCACCGCGACCGCGGCTCCGATCCCGCGGCTACCGCCGGTCACCAGGGCCACCTTGCCATCAAGTGTGTTGTCTTCCATGCCCAAGAGCCTGGTCGGCCGGGGCAGCCGCGTCTGGCGACGATCGGACGTCGCGTTCGGTGATCTGCTTCTCAATACCCGTGAACGGGTCACCGGCCGGGCGGCGCGGGTGTGGGCTGGGTTGATGCGGACCACGACACTCGGGCGGTCGGGGCTGGACGTCTCCCGGGTCGCCTACGGCACCTGGCAGCTCGGCGGCGACTGGGGCGACTTCGACGAGTCCGCCGTCATCGAAGCGATCCGGAGCGCGCACGACCTCGGGATCAACCTGTTCGACACCGCGCAGGGGTACGGCTTCGGCAGCGCCGAGGAGTTGCTCGGCCGGGCGCTGCGCTCGACCCTGCGCACCGACCGCGACTCGGTGGTGCTAGCCAGCAAGGGCGGCATCAACCCCAACAGCGAACGGACCCGCGACGCGCGCGCCGGCTTCCTGCGCGCCGGTGTCGAAGCGAGCCTGCGGGCGCTCGGCGTCGACCACATCGACCTCTACCAGGTGCACTGGCCCGACCCGGCGACGCCGGCCGAGGAGACCGCGACCGCGCTGCAGCGAATGGTCGACGAGGGCAAGATCCGGCACGTCGGCGTGTCCAACTACGGCGTCGCCGAGCTGACCGCGTTCGAGGCGGTGCGGCCGGTGGAGACGCTGCAGTCGCCGCTGCACCTGTTCCAGCGCGAGGTCCAGGACGAGATCCTGCCGTACGCCCGCGGCCTCGACATCGGCTTCCTCGCCTACAGCCCGCTGGGCAGCGGCATGCTCAGCGGCGCGCTGAACCCGTCAACCCGGTTCCCCGAGTCCGACTGGCGGGCCGACGCGACCGCGTTCATCGGCGACAGCTTCGCCCGCAACCTCGCGATCGTCGACGACCTGGCGGCGTTCGCGGCGCGCCGGTCGATGACGGTGGCCCAGCTCGCGGTGGCCTGGGTGCTGGCGCAGGAGGGCGTACACGTGGCGATCGTCGGCGCCCGCCGGCCGGCGAACATCCAGGCCGCGGCCGAGGCGGCCGACCTCACGCTGACCGACGAGGACCTGACCGAACTCGACAAGATCACCGCCGGCGCCGTCCCCGTTCTGGGTGCGACACCGGAGGGGCCGCGCTAGGCCTGCCGCTGGCGGCGGATGGCGGCCACCGCGCGGTCGAAGGCGTCGTCGCCGGCGGCGCGGACGCCCACGCCCTCGTCGAAGTAGTGCGCGCTCGAGCCCTGCAGCAGCAGCACCAGCACCGCGACCGAGGCCGCCAGCACGAGGAACTCGAGTCCCTGCTGGGTGAGCGGGTACCAGCCCGGCGTCGCCTCGGACACGTCGCTGCTGATGTAGACCACCTGCGACAGCAGCGACGCGCAGAGCACCCCGAACGCCGTCCAGCGGGCCCGGCCCAGCGGCCCGCGCAGCGCGACGAGGAGCGGCACGAGCACGACGGCGAGGGTCAGGCCGACCGCGATGCTGTAGGAGACAACCGACCGCGCGTCGGCGATCTGCTGGCGGTAGACGTGCAGCGGCCACCACCGCGCGGCGAACGCCTCCACGTCGTCGCGCACGGCCAGCGCAGCCAGCGCCCGCCCGACCGACGCGACGGCGATGCCGACCAGTAGCCACCACACGATCCGCACCTGGAAGGGTCGCTCCGCGACGGCCACCGCGTGGCAGCGCGGGCAGCCGACGCGGCCGTCGGCGCTGACCCAGCGGTGCCAGCCCAGCCGGCAGAGGAGGTCCACGGAATCAGATCCTCGCTGATGCGGCAGTGCGGCGCGTCCCCCGTTCGGGCCCGCTAGGCCGCCCGGGCTGTCGCGCCGGGCGGCCTGATCCGGTGGTCGCTGGCGTAGCGCTCGGCCAGTTCCCGCTCGGCCACCTCGTCGCCCAGGAAGGTGGCGACCAGCAGGGCCGCCACCTCGTCGACCACGTCGAGATCGCCGACCAGGTCCGGGCCCATCGGGCCCCAGGTCTCGGCCAGCGGCACCTCGTCGGCGTTGGCGTGGGCCAGGTCGCGCAGGACGGCGTCGCGGACCGCGGCGCCGCCGCCGTAGCGGGCGGCGTCGACCACGCCCTCGCGGTAGGCCAACCAGACCTCGCCGGCCAGCACGAAACCGTCGTCGTCGGTCGCGAGCGGGGTCGCGATCACCCGCGGCGCGTAGCCGAGGCGGGGTGCGAAACCGACCCGGCAGCGGGCCGGCACGCCGCGCCGGCGCAGTGCGGCCACCGTCAGCAGGGCGGCCGCGCGGGTCGACGCGCCGACCGGACGGGTGCGCGGCGCGCTCAGCGGCCGGCCCGGATGGCGGCGCTGGTCGGCATCGAGCAGGTCGGCGACCCGGCGCCAGTCGGGGCCGGCGGCACCGACCACGGTGGTCACGTCGCCGGGCAGGTCGTCGAGGAGCGCCGCGTGCGGGCCGGGATCCGAGAACAGGGACTGGTTCATACCTGCGCACCGTAGCGCGCGGCCACCTCGCCGCGGTCAGGCATCGCCACCGCTCCCCCGGGCCGCTCGCAGACCAGGCCGGCGACCTGCAGCGCGAAGGACACGTGCCGGGACCAGGTCTCGACGTCGCCGGGGCGGCCCTCGGCCAGCAGGCCGGCGATCAGCGCGGCCATCACCGAGTCGCCGGCGCCGGTCGCGTCGACCGCCTCGACCACCGGTGCCGGCAGTTCGACCCGCGCGTCGCCGAACGCGACCAGCGCGCCCGCGGCGCCGCGGGTCACCACCACCGCGCCGGCGCCCAGCGAGAGCAGGTCGCCGGCGACCGACGAGAGCGACAGGCCCGGGTAGAGGACCGCCGCGTCGGCGTGGCTGAGCTTGACCAGGTCGGCCGTGGCGCAGAACTCCTCCACCACCGACCGCAGGTGGTCGACGTCGGCGGGCGTGGGCAGCAGCGACGGTCGCACGTTGGGGTCGAAGACGCGCAGGCCGCCGGCCGCCGACCAGGCCGACCGGGCCGCGGCCAGAAACTCGGCGTGCAGCAGCACGATCGATCCACAGTAGACGACAGCGGAGCGGGCCACCAGGTCGTGCGGCACCTCGGTCAGCAGCGAGTAGGACGGCGGCGAGCCGTAGAAGCGGAACTCGGGATCGGCCCCGGCGAACGTGACCACCGCGAGGGTGGTCGGCACCGCAGCGCGCACCACGGCCCGGCCGTCGACACCGGCGGCGGTAAGGAAGTCGACGATGCGGGTGCCGAGCGCGTCGTCGCCGATCGAGCCCGCGAACGACACCTCGCCGCCGAGTCGGGCGACGCCGACCGAGACGTTGAACGGCCCGCCCCCGATCGCCTGCCGGAAGACCCGGTCGCCGGCGCACTCGCCGTCGAGCAGGTCGATCAACGCCTCACCGAGCACCACCGCGTATCCCATGCTGTGCATCTAATCAGCGCCGCTCTTGCCGCCGCGCACCCCGTCGTGGTGCGATATCGATGCCGGGCAATTCGCGATTGGCGCCGCCCACCAGGTGGAGGCACAGGTGGGTCACGCGCGCGCCGCGGCACGCCCGCGAGCCCGCGCTCCCCGAGTCGACGACGGCACGCCCATGGGCGTGCCTAACCCGAGGAGCAATCGTGAGACTCATCCGCAGGGCCGCGGTGCTCGGCGCCGCCGCCATGCTCGCCGCCGGCCTCGTCACCGTGGTCAGCCAACTGCCCGCCGAAGGGCACGGCACCCCGATCGCACCGGGCAGCCGCACCTACCTGTGCTGGAAGGACGGGCTGTCACCGCAGGGCGACATCCAACCGCACAACCCGGCCTGCGCGGCCGCGGTCCAGCAGGGCGGCACCAACCCGCTCTACAACTGGTTCAGCGTGCTGCGCTCGGACGCCGCGGGCCGCACCGTCGGGTTCATCAACGACGGTGAGTTGTGCGGCGGCGGCAACCCGACCTTCGCCGCCTACAACCAGGCCCGCAACGACTGGCCACTGACCCACCTGACCTCGGGCGCCCGGTTCGACTTCAAGTACAGCAACTGGGCGCACCATCCCGGCACCTTCTACTTCTACGTCACCCGCGACAGTTGGAGCCCGACCCGGCCGCTGGCCTGGGCCGACCTGGAGACGCAGCCGTTCCTCACGGTGACCAACCCGCCGCAGAGCGGCGGGCCGGGCACCACCGAGGGGCACTACTACTTCAGCGGCAATCTGCCGGCCGGCAAGAGCGGACGGCACCTGATCTACTCGCGCTGGGTCCGCTCCGACAGCAACGAGAACTTCTTCGGCTGCTCCGACGTGGTCTTCGACGGCGGCACCGGCCAGGTCACCGGCGTCGGTCCGGGCAGCGAGAACCCGGGCGACCCCGGGGGCCCGAGCCCGACCACCGGCCCGACCACCGGACCCACGACCAACCCGACCACGCCCGCACCGAGCGGTGACTGCATGGCGGTCTACCGGGTGGTCGGCGCGTGGAGCGGCGGTTTCCAGGGCGAGGTCACGATCATGAACCACAGCACCCGCACGTACGGCGGTTGGACCGCCTCGTGGGCCTGGCCGTCGGGACAGACGCTGGCGCAGGTCTGGAACGGCACCTCCGGCGGCTCGGGAACGAACGTGACCGTGCGCAACGCCACCTGGAACGGCACGATCGCGCCGGAGGGCACGACGACGTTCGGCTTCCTCGGCACCTACACCGGCAGCACCAACGCCATCCCGGTGGTCAGCTGCGTCGGCTCCTGAAGAAGGGCGTGTCCCGGCGGCGCGAGCGCGTCGCCGGGACCGCTCACTCGCCGTCGAGGAGCGCGTAGGCGCGCTTGATGGCGATGTGCGCGGCGTCGCCGAACGGGGCGCGGCGGGCCAGGTCGTCGACCCGGGCCCGCTCGGCGTGCCCGTTGCGGATCAGCCACTCGAGCTCGGTCAGCTCTTCGTGTTGGCCGGTGACGAAGCCCTGGCCGACGGGGGCACCGTGGCCCGGGACGACCAGCGTCTGCGGCGTGGTGAGCCGCAACAGCGCCGCCACCGTGCCCGGCCACTCCAGCGGGAACGCGTCGCCGAACGCGGGCGGGCCGCTCTCCTCGACCAGGTCGCCGGCGATCACCACGTCGGCGTCGGGGACGTGCACGACCAGGTCACCGGCGGTGTGGCCGCGGCCGAAGTGGGCCAGCGTGACCACCCGGCCGCCCAGGTCGAGAGCCGCGTCGGTGAGCACGATCGCGTTGGGCGGCAGCAGCTCGGTCTTGGCCACCTCGTCGGCCAGCTCGGGCCAGGAACCGGCCTGCACCGCCTCCCACGCCTCGCGGCGGGCCGTCTCCTCGTGACCGAGCAGCCGGGCGGTCTCCTCGTGGGCCCAGATCCGCGTCTCGGCGACCGCCGCGGCGGCCGGGTCACCGAAGACCGGGAACTGCTCGGCCGGCGGCGGCAACTGGCGGGCCAGGGTGGCGTTGCCGAACGCGTGGTCGAAGTGGTGGTGGGTGTTGACGATGGCCCACGGCGCGCCGGTCACCCGCCGGGCGGCGGTGAGCAGCTCGGCGGCCTGGGTGGCGGTCGAGAGCGTGTCGACCACGACGGCCGCCTCGTCGCCGACGATCAGCGTCACGTTGACGTCGTAGACCGGGTAGCGCAGCAGGAAGACGCGGTCGGCGACCTCGACGAAGCCGGGCTGGGACTGGGTCATGACCCGCCGACGGCGCGCTCGACGAACCGGTGCCGATCAAGGAAGATCCGCTCCACTCGGCCCTCGGCGACCACGGCCGCGGCCTCGCCGCCGGGCGCGTCGGTGACGGTGACCTCGAACAGCAGCTTGCGACCGTCGACTTTGGCCAGCGTGGCGACCGCGTAGACGGTGCGGCCGATCGCGGTCGGCAGTTTGTGGTCGAGCTCGACCCGGGTGCCGACGGTGGTCATGCCGGCCGGCATGCGGGTCGCCGTCGCGGCGACCGTCGCGGTCTCGACCAGCCCCAACACCCGCGGGGTGGCGAGCACCGGCACGTCGCCGGAGCCGAATGCCTGTGCGGTGTCGGAGTCGGTGACCGTCAGCTCCACCCGCGCACTCAAGCCCGGCGCGAAGGGCGCGTCTGCTTGCTGCTCCATGACTCTCAGCGTAGGCGCTCGACCACGCTCAAGCTACGAGCCCCGCCAACCTGTGGATAACCGTGAATGCGCAGCTAGACCCTGACCGACGGGCCGCGGTCGGGTGCGGCCAGCCGGGCCGCCCGGCCGCGCTCGGCCAGCTCGCCGGCCAGCCACCAGGCCTCGGCCAGGTCGCGGTCGCGCAGGGCGGCCGACCGCCCGCGGGCGGAGTCGGCATACACCGTGGCGACACCGAGCAGGCGTTGCAGCGGGCCTTGAACGACCCGGACGCTCTGGATCCGGGCATACGGCAGCATCAGCACGGTTCGCGTCAGCAGCCCCTCCCGCGTCGCGACGACGCGGTCGGTCAGCGTCACGCCGAGCTTGGGCCGGGCCAGCGGGTGGAACCAGCGGGTGCGCGGCGGCGGGGGCGCGAAAACCAGCGCGCCGAGCAGCACGCCGGGCAGCACCGCGGCGGCCACCACGTCCGCCTCCTCGGGCGTGCCGACCGGCAGCAACCGGTCGGTCTCGGCGCGGTTGGCGCCGCCCTCGCCGGCGACGCCGGCCACGTCGAGAGTCAGCCGCAGCCAGTTGTGGGTGCGCCAGAGCAACGGCCAGGTCGCGGTCACGCCCTGCACCCGGTGGACCGGCACGGTCTGCGCGCGGGTCTCGGTGAGCCCGAAGCGCAGGCGCAGCGCGCTGGCGTCCCGCGCCAGCCGGAAGTTCCAGTCGCTGAGCACCCGCCGGACCGGCTGCAGCAGCACCCCGGCGATCGCGGTCAGCGTGCTGGCCACGCCGATGAACGACCACGACGGGTCGAACCCGAACTGGAGCACCACGAACGCGACACCGATCGGCAGCGAGATCGCCTGGGGCGTGAGCAACTGGCTGATCACCAGATCCCGATTGGAAACCGCCAGAAGCTCATCGGATACGCGCGGCGGTGCGGCGCCCTCGACCAAGGAGGGGCTGCCGGCCGGTGCGGCCTCCGCGGCGGGAGCCGACCGGCCCGCGATGGCGAGCAGCCGGTCACGCAGCGCCACCGCGTCGGCCACCGACAGGAACGCCAGCGGCGCCTCCGTCTTGCCGCCGCCGACCACCTCGAGCCGCAGCTCGGCCAGGCCGGTGAGCTGCGCCAGCAGCGGGCGCACGACCTCGACCGACTGCAAGCGTTCGAGCGGGATGGCCCGGGTGCGGCGCCAGAGCAGGCCCTCGTACACCCGCAGCTCGTGACCGACCACGTGGTAGCCGGTGTTGGCCCAGCTGATCAAGGACCAGATCGTGGCACCGAACGCCAGCACGAGCACCGCCAGCGCGAACCAGCCGAGCCCGAACTCGCGCAACGACGACCAGGACAGCGCGGCGACGATCACCACCAACGCCCGCGCGCCGTGCAGCAGCGGGCTGAGCGGATGGAGCCGGCGGCGCGGTTCCCCGCCCGCGGTCGCCACCGGCGGGGTGGCCACGGGCGGCGGCGCCATCGGTGGGGTGGCCACGGCTCAGAGCCCTTCGGCGCGATCTTCGCCGAGCGCGGTCAGCCGGTCGCGCAACCGCGACGCCTCCGCCGGCCGCAGCCCCGGCACCCTGGCGTCGCTGGCCGCCGCGGCGGTGTGCAGTTGCACGGTGGCCAGCTTGAAGGCGCGCTCCAGCGGGCCGGCGCTGACGTCGACGAACTGCATCCTGGCGTAGGGCACGATCGACAGCCGGCGGACCAGCAGGCCGTGGCGCACGAGCAGGTCGTGGTCGCGTTCGGCGTAGCCCCACGCGCGGACGGCTCGGAAGATCGCCCAGAACCGCCAGAACATCAGCACCAGCACGACGCCGAAGGCCAGGCCGAGCGGCCAGCCGCCGAAGATCGCCCACAGGATGCCGAGCGGGAGCAGCAGCATCGCGGCGGACGCGCCCCACCGGATCAGCTCAACCCAGATCAGGTCACGCGAGACCGGCTGCCACCGCACGGTCTCGGGCCACGGTTCAAGAGGGCTGCTCGGCTCGGCCGCGGCGATATCCACGTCTGTAGAGCGTAGGGGATCACCGGAACGGCGCCACCTCGCGAAGAAAGCCGCGGCGGTCGAGGAAGTCGGCGAGGCTCTCGCGATGCTCCGAACAGGCCAGCCAGACCTTGCGCCGCTCGGGCGGATGGATCCGGGGATTGTTCCAGCGGATCTCGTAGCTGGCCTCGCGGCGGCAGCCCTTGGCCGAGCACACGGGCTCGATCTCGGCTTCCACCCGCCGAAGTCTACGAGCGAGGTAGGGCCGGGCGACCACGGGGGAAGTCGCCCGGCGTGGAGGAATCGTACACGTCACGTTCCCCTGCTTGTCTACCCGTGTTTGCCGAGCGTCGCGGAGCGGCATTCACGACGCGAATCCGGTTCTGCGCGCACGCCGCGCCGGCCGGCATGCAAGGCTTGTTGCGGCGTTCCCAGGTTCGACCGCCAGACTCTGGCGTGGCGACCCGCCGGGGGCGCCGCCGCCGACCCACGCAACGCGTCTGTGGAGGACCCGTGGCCCAGCCGACCGCACCCGACTCCCCGCAACCCGAAGCCGTCACCAACGGCGCGGGCCCGGTCATGCCGACCGGTGGGCAGCCCGGTGACCCGCCGGCCACCACCCCCGCGCAGGACGCGACGCTGCTCGAACGCGCGCTCTTCGAGGTCAAGCGGGTCATCGTCGGGCAGGACCGGATGGTCGAGCGGATGTTCGTCGCGCTCCTCGCCCGCGGCCACTGCCTGCTGGAGGGCGTGCCCGGTGTGGCCAAGACGCTCGCCGTCGAGACGCTCGCCACCGTCGTCGGCGGCACCTTCGCCCGGGTCCAGTTCACCCCCGACCTGGTGCCCGCCGACCTGATCGGCACCCGGATCTACCGGCAGTCGAGCGAGAAGTTCGACGTCGAACTCGGCCCGGTGTTCGTCAACTTCCTGCTCGCCGACGAGATCAACCGGGCGCCCGCCAAGGTGCAGTCGGCGCTGCTCGAGGTGATGTCGGAGCAGCAGGTCTCGATCGGCGGCGTGACACACCGGGTGCCCAACCCGTTCCTGGTGATGGCCACCCAGAACCCGATCGAGCAGGAGGGCGTCTACCCCCTGCCCGAGGCGCAGCGCGACCGGTTCCTGATGAAGATCCTGGTCGGCTACCCGTCCGACGCCGAAGAGCGCGAGATCGTCTACCGGATGGGCGTCAAGGCGCCCCAGCCGGCCGTCGTGTTCAGCCCCGCCGACCTGGTGGCACTGCAGGCCAAGGCCGACGGCGTGTTCGTGCACAACGCGCTGGTCGACTACACGGTCCGGCTGGTGCTGGCCACCCGCAACCCGACCGAGTCGGGCGTGCCCGACGTCGCGCAACTGATCCAGTACGGCGCCAGCCCGCGCGCGTCGCTCGGCATCGTCCGCGCCGCCCGGGCGCTGGCCCTGCTCCGCGGCCGCGACTACGTGCTGCCCAACGACGTGCAGGACATCGCGCCCGACATCCTGCGGCACCGGTTGGTGCTCAGCTACGACGCCCTCGCCGACGACGTGCCGGCCGACCAGATCGTGGCGCGGTTGATGCAGGCCGTCCCGCTGCCCTCGGTGGCGCCCCGCCAGCACGCGACGGCGGGCCCGCAACCGCAGCCGCCCGCGCAGCCCGCCGGTGCCTGGCCTGGCCGCCTGCCGTGACCGCACCCGCCGAACCGCTCGGCCACGGCGAGCCGGGGGTTGCCGGGCCGGCGTCGTGGTCCGGCCCGGCCGGGCCGGGGTCACCGTCGACCGGTGCGGCCGGTGGCGCGCCGCGGCGGTCCGGTTCCGGGCGCACCCGGGCCGACCGGATCGCCGACACGGCCGGCGTGCACGACGCGGCGGGCGCCAGCGGCGGTGTCGCGACGGCCCGGGCCGAGCAGGTGCTCTCCCGGCTGCAACTGCTGATCACCCGCAAGCTCGACGGGCTGCTCCAGGGCGACTACATCGGGCTGTTGCCGGGGCCGGGCACCGAGCCCGGCGAGTCCCGCGAATACCGGCCCGGCGACGACGTGCGGCGGATGGACTGGCCGGTCACCGCCCGCACCACCGTGCCGCACACCCGGCAGACGGTGGCCGACCGCGAGCTGGAGACCTGGCTCGCGATCGACCTGTCGGCCAGCCTCTCGTTCGGCACCGCCCAGATGCTCAAGAGCGACCTGGTGGTGGCGGCGGCCGCGGCGGTCACCCACCTGACCGTGCGGGGCGGCAACCGGATCGGCGCGGTGGTCGGCACCGGCGGCGGCTACACGGCCCGGCTGCCGGCCCGCCCCGGCCGCAAGGAGGCGCAGGGTCTGCTGCGCGCGGTCGCGCGTACACCCATCAAGCCCGGACGCACCGACCTGGGTGACCTGATCGACATGCTCAACCGCCCACCGCGCCGCCGGGGTATGGCCGTGGTGATCTCCGATTTCATGGCGCCGCCGGCCGACTGGGGCCGGCCGCTGCGCAAGCTGGCGGTCCGGCACGACGTGCTCGCGATCGAGGTGGTCGACCCGCGCGAGCTGGAACTGCCCGACGTCGGCGTGCTCGTGCTGGCCGACCCGGAGACCGGTGCGCTGCACGAGGTCTACACCGGCGACGCCAAGCTGCGCGCCCGCTACGCCGCCGGCGCCGCCGCCCAGCGCTCCGCGATCGCCTACGAACTGCGCGCCGCCGGCGCCCAACACCTGCGGCTGCGCACCGACTCCGACTGGCTCCTCGACATCGTCAGGTTCGTCGCCGCACAGCGACACGCACGCACCCGGGGTACGACACGATGATCCGTTTCCTGCAACCCTGGTGGCTGCTCGCCCTGCTGCCGGTCGCGCTGGTCGCCGCCGCCTACGTCTGGCGGCAGTTGCGCCGCCGCGACTACGCGCTGCGGTTCACCAACGTCGAGCTGCTCCGGTCGCTCGCGCCGCGCGGCCTCGGCTGGCGCAAGCACGTCTCGGCGGGCGCGCTGCTGCTCAGCCTGCTGGCGCTGGCCCTGGCGATGGCCCGGCCGTCGGTCGACCGCGAGCTGCCGCTGGAACGCGCCACGATCATGCTGGCCATCGACGTCTCGCTGTCGATGGAGGCCAGCGACGTGGCGCCGACCCGGCTGGAGGCGGCCCAGGTCGCGGCCAAGCAGTTCGTCGAGGAGCTGCCGGCGACCTACAACCTCGGCCTGGTCTCGTTCGCCAAGTCGGCCAACGTGCTGGTGGCGCCGACCAAGGACCGTTCCGCGATCACCGCGGCGATCGACGGGCTGACCCTGGCCGAGGCGACCGCGACGGGCGAGGCGGTGTTCACCTGTCTCGACGCGATCCGCACGGTGCCCGCCGACGGCGCCAACGGGGCACCGCCGGCCCGCATCGTGCTGCTCTCCGACGGCTACCGCACCACGGGCCGCCCGATGGAGGAGGCGGCCGGCGCGGCGCAGGCGGCCAACGTGCCGGTGTCGACGATCGCGTTCGGCACCGACAACGGCACCGTCGACATCGGCGGGCAGCTCCAGCGGGTGCCGGTCGACCGCCTCGCGCTGGCGCAGTTGGCCGAGTCGACGAGCGGGTTCTTCTACGAGGCGGCGAGCGTGGCCGAGCTCAAGCGGGTCTACGAAGACATGGGCAGCTCGATCGGCCACCGGGTCGAGCCGCGCGAGGTCACCCACTGGTATGCGGGTTTCGCGCTGCTCTTCGGCCTGATCGCGGCCGGCCTCAGCCTGATCTGGTCGTCGCGGCTGCCCTGATGCTCGTCAACTCGCGGTGTTGTTGACGAGCATCACGACGACGACAACCCAGACGGCGGCGAGGGTGAAGCCCAGCGGGGCCATCAGACGACCATTCATCACTGCTCTCCGATGCGACGGTGGGACTGGGAGTGCGGGGAATCGCGGCGGAGGAGAGTCGCAGCCGGACGGCGTCACGCCGGGGCCGGGCCCGAAGCGGGCACGGCACGGCGGAGTGCCGGCAGGCGGATTTCTGGCTGTCGTCGGTCGCGGGTCAGCGGGACCGGACGGCGGCCCGGCTGCGACTCGGAGGATCGCTGTCTCGCACGGCGATCACCTCCACACGTCGGCCGGGCACACGAACCGTCGCTGATTCTATCCTGTGCCCGCCGCTGCCGTGCCATAGGCCGGAAGGTTGGCCGGGCACCGTCCGATATGGTCGCCGCCGCCGACCGCCCGCCGGACGCTGGGGCGCGCCGGCGGCCGGCCGGCCCGGTCCGACCCGCGTGAGGCGGACGACCAGCACGAGAGCGGCCGCGAACAGCGGAAGCCAGGCGAACCGGGCCGCCGCCCAGGCGTAGCCCCCGGGCGCGACGAGCAGGCCGGGCAGGCGGCCGGCGAGCCAGGCGACGAGGACCGTGACGGAGATCATGGTGGCCTGGTGCCAGAGGTACACCGGCAGGGCGGCCTGGTTGAGCGCGCGCACCGGCCGCCGTGCCCCGAGGCGGCGCAGCCGGGGCAGCAGCAGGAGCACGGCGCCGGTCTGCGCGAACGCGAGCGCCAGCGCGGCCAGCGAGGGCGGGTCCAGGTTGGAGCGTCCCGCGCCGGGCACGCCGACCGCGCTGGCCGGGTAGCCCGCGAACAGGACCAGCGCGGCCACCGCGAGCGCGCCGCCGGCCAGCAGCGCCCAGCCGGTGCGCCGGCCGCCCAGCCGGCCCTGTGCCAGCGCGACGCCGAGCACGAACGGCACCGACCAGGCCGCGACCAGGGTGGTGGGCAGGAAGCCGAAGCCGGCGTCGGCCGCGAGCACGACCGCCGCGGCGGCCGCGACCGGGGGCACCGGGCCGAACCGGCGCACCAGCCGGGCGATCGGGCCGACCAGCGCGGTCAACACCAGGAATGGCAACAGGAACCACAATGGACTCAGCACCAGCTTGCCGACCGTACGCAGGGTGGCCTCCGGCACGCCGGCCAGCGCGCCGGCGGTGAGGGCGAGGCCGAGCAGGGCCAGCAGGGCGAGCACCGGCAGCCCGAGGGCGCGCAGGCGGCGCGGCAGCGGCGGGAAGCGGCGGCGGGCTGCCGGCACCGGGCTCGACGGCGCGGGGACGGTTTTCGGGCGGGCGGCCGACGCCGCGGCGGCATACCCGCCGGCCAGGAAGAACAGGCCGAGCGTCTGGAACAGCCAGCTCACCGGTTGCAGGGCGGGCAGGGCGGCCAGCGGGCTGTTCACGTGCAGCGCGCCGTCGTCGCCGAGCACGAGCGCGGTGACCAGCCAGTGCCCGAGCACCACCCCGGCGATGGCGATCGCCCGCACGGCGTCGATCCCGGCGTCCCGGCGGGCGGTCACCTGGTCACCACCGCGGCGACGGCGGCCAGGCTGGCCGTACCCGGTGAGAAGTAGTAGTCGTGCCCGTCCACTCCCGCGGTCGGCAGCGCGGTGGCGCCGAACGACCCGCTCGACGGGCGGGTGCCCAGGCCCAGGCCGAGCAGGCGCACCTGGGGCAGCCGGCGGACCCAGTCGGTGGGCGCCAGCGCGCTGTAGACGGCCGCCCGGGTGTGCAGGCCGGCCACGTCGTCGGCGCCCATGCCCGGTGCGCCGAGCGCGACCAGCGCGGTCACCTGCGGCGGCAGGTGCCGCGCGGCGAGCCCGACCACGACCGCGCCGTAGCTGTGCCCGATCAGCGTGATCCGGGCGTCCGGCCGGCGGTCGGCCAGCCAGCCGGTGAACGCGTCGAGGTTGCGCGCGCCGGCCTTCGCCCGCACCTCGCGGGCCGCCTCCAGGCCGATGCCTTCCGGCGGGTCGTAGCCGAGCCAGGCGACCACCGCGACGTCCGCGTCGGGGTCCGCCGCACGGGCGGCGGCGTAGACCTCGCGGGCCTGGGTCGCCGGTGCACGCCGCTCGACGCCGCCGAGCCCGCTGGTGAACGTGGCCAGCGTGGTGTCGACGCCGGGCACCACGACGGCGATCCGGTCGGCGGTGGCCAGGTCGCCGACCACCTCGACCGCGGTGCCGTCGCCGCTCGGGTCGAACTCGAGGAACCGCCGTCCGGCCCGGACCCAGGCGGCGTACGGGCCGCCGGCCGTCGTCATCGCCCTCGCTGCCGCCGGGTAGGCCGCCGCGGGGGTCGCACCGGCCGCGGGCGCGGCGACGGCCGGTGTCGAGGTGGGAACCAGCAGGCCGGCGCCGAGCGTCGCGGCGATGCCGCCGTAGATGAGTGTCCGTCGCATCATGCGGCGAACGATGCCGGTGTGGACGGTGGTGAATCGTCGTACCGGAGCGTGGTCTTGTTCGTACTACCTGGGTCTGACGGGGGCTACTCCCCCGCGGCGACCAGACCCGTCTCGTAGGCCAGCACCACCGCCTGGGCGCGGTCGCGCAGGGCCAGCTTGGCCAGGATCCGGCCGACGTGGGTCTTCACCGTCTGCTCGGCCACGACCAGGTCGGCGGCGATCTCCTGGTTGGACCGGCCGCGGGCGATCAGCCGGAGCACCTCGGTCTCCCGCGGCGTCAGGGCCGACAGCGCGGTCGGCCGCGGCCGGGCCCGGCCCGGGCGGGCGGTGAACTCGGCGATCAGCCGCCGGGTGACCGAGGGTGCCAGCAGCGCCTCGCCGCCGGCGACCACCCGCACCGCGTTGACCAGGTCGGCGGCGGGCGCGTCCTTGAGCAGGAAGCCGCTGGCGCCGGCCCGCAGCGCGTCGTAGACGTAGTCGTCGAGGTCGAAGGTGGTCAGCACGAGCACCCGGGGCGGCGCGCCCGGCGGCCGGCCGTCGAGCAGCCGGCGGGTGGCTTCGAGGCCGTCGAGCACCGGCATCCGGATGTCCATCAGCACCACGTCGGGGTCGAGCCGGCGGCTCTCGGCGACCGCCTGCGCCCCGTCGGCGGCCGCGCCGACCACCACCATGTCGGCCTGGGCCGCGAGCAACGCGCCGAATCCCTCGCGGACCATCGCCTGGTCGTCGGCGATGAGGACCTTGATCACGCGTCCTGCCCTTCCGGTATCACCTCGCGGGCCATCGCCGGCAGTGTCGCGGCGACCGCGAACCCACCGAACACGGTAGGCCCGGCCTCGAACGTGCCGCCGAGCAGCGTCGCCCGCTCGCGCATGCCGGCGATCCCGTGGCCCTCGCCGGGCTCGGTCGGCGTCGCCGGCGGGTCGTTCTCCACCCGCAGCGCCACCGACCCGGCGTCGCGGGTCACGGCGACCCGGACGGCGGCGCCGGGTGCGTGCCGGGCCGCGTTGGCCAGTGCCTCCTGGACGATCCGGTAGGCGGCCAGCGCGACCGGGCCCTCCTCGTCGGGGACGGTGCCGTGCAGGGTGATCGGGACCCCGGCCCGGCGGGCGGTCTCGACGAGTTCGGCGATGTCGGCCAGGCCCGGCTGGGGCGCGGTGGGTGCGGGCGCCGTCTCGCTGCGCAGCACGCCGAGCAGCCGGCGCATGTCGGTCATCGCGGCCCGCGCCGACCCGGCGATCGACACGAACTCGCCCCGCACCGGCTCGGCCATCCCCGGCAGCCGGAACGGCGCGGTCTCGGCCTGCACGGCGATCATCGACATGTGGTGCGCGACCACGTCGTGCATCTCGCGGGCGATCCGGGTGCGCTCCTCCAGCACCGCCCGGCGGGCCTTCTCCAGCTCGGACTGCTCCTCCTGCTCGGCGAGCTGGGCGGTGAGCGTGCGGGAGCGCTCGCGCTGGCGGCGGATCTGGTCGCCGACGATCAGCACGAGCAGGAACAGGACCGAGACACCCCAGGCGTTGGCTCTGTTGACGTAGAGGAGGACCGGGATCAGCGTGAACAGGCCGGCCCAGGCCACCACGCCGGAAGGTGCCCGCAGCGCCAGGGCCAGCAGCACGATCAGGAAGAAGAAGATCTGCACCGGGTTCCACGGCCAGCCGTCGGTCGGCGGGGCCTGCATGGTGCCGAAGAACAGCATCACGAACGAGAGCCGCCAGGCCCACAGCGGGCGGTGGTAGGCGAGCAGGATGGGCAGCGCGGTGGCGTAGCCGAGCAGGACCGCGACCTGACCCTGGATGTGGCGGGCGCCGATCAGGTATTGCGTGGCGGCCGCGCCGAGGCCGATGACGGCGAGCACCATCAGCGGCACGACCAGCGAGCGCCAGCGCCGCCACCAGCGGTCGAGCCGGGGCGCCAGCGGACGCCGCTCGGGCGGCGGCGGGAAGTCCTTCCCGATCAGCACCCGGGCCAGGTCGCGCGGGCTGGTGCGGGCGAGGCTGTCGGTCACCACCAGGACGCTACGCGGCCCGTACGACCGGGCGCGTGCCGCTGGGGAGCCATCCCGGGTGTCATACCGGGGTATGAGAATCACACCGGGCGAGGCGAATTAGCCGTACCCCCGGGTAGGCCGTAATGTCCCATCCGTTGACGGAGTTGGCAGTGGGGAGATCTGAGATGGCGCGCACGGTGCTGGTGACCGGCGGAAATCGCGGCATCGGCAAGGCCATCGCGCTGGCCTTCGCCGCGCAGGGCGACAAGGTGGCGGTGACGCACCGCGGCACGGGCGCGCCCGAAGGGGTCCTCGGCGTCAAATGCGACATCACCGACGCCAACTCGGTCGACGAGGCTTTCGCCCAGGTCGAGCAGGAGCTGGGCCCGGTCGAGGTGCTGGTCGCCAACGCCGGCATCACCGCCGACACGCTGCTGCTGCGGATGACCGAGGAGCAGTTCACCAGCGTCGTCGACACCAACCTGGCCGGCGCGTTCCGGGTCGCCAAGCGCGCCTCGAAGACGATGCTGCGGGCCCGCTTCGGCCGGATGATCTTCATTTCCTCCGTGGTCGGGCTGTCCGGCAACCCGGGCCAGGTCAACTACGCGGCCAGCAAGGCCGGGCTGGTCGGCATCGCCCGCTCGATCACCCGCGAGCTGGGCACGCGCAACATCACCGCCAACGTGGTCGCGCCGGGCTACATCACGACCGACATGACGGAAAACCTGCCCGACGACCTCAAGAAGAAATACGTCGAGTCGATCCCGGCCGGCCGGTTCGGTGCGACCGACGACATCGCCGCGGCGGTCACCTTCCTGGCCAGCGACCACGCTGGCTACATCTCGGGCGCCGTGATCCCGGTCGACGGCGGCCTGGGCATGGGTCACTGATCTTCGAATCAAGAGAGAGGCTGCACCGTGGCAGGACTGCTGGAGGGCAAGCGACTCCTGGTCACCGGCGTGATCACCGACCAGTCGATCGCGTTCTCGGTGGCCAAGCTGGCCCAGGAGAACGGCGCGACCGTGGTGCTGACCGGTTTCGGCCGGATGTCGCTGGTCGAGCGGATCGCCAAGCGGCTGCCCGCCGAGGCGCCGGTGATCGAGCTTGACGTGACCAATCAGGAGCACCTCGACACGCTCGCCGAGAAGGTCGGCAAGCACATCGACGGTGTCGACGGCCTGGTGCACTCGATCGGCTTCGCCCCGGCGACCGCGCTCGGTGGCAACTTCCTGGAGACCTCCTGGGAAGACGTGGCGACCGCGCTGCACGTCTCCACTTACTCCTACAAGTCGCTGGCGATGGCCGCGCTGCCGCTGATGCGGCGGGGTTCGTCGGTGGTCGGGCTGACCTTCGACGCCACCAAGGCCTGGCCGGTCTACGACTGGATGGGCGTCGCCAAGGCCGGCCTCGAGTCGGCGTCCCGTTACCTGGCGCTGCACCTGGGCAAGCAGGGGATCCGGAGCAACCTGGTGTCGGCGGGGCCGCTGCGCACGATGGCGGCCAGGTCCATTCCCGGCTTCGAGCAGTTCGAAGACGCCTGGACGAGGCGGGCCCCGCTCGGCTGGGACCTGCAGGATCAGGAGCCGGCCGCCCGGGCTGTGCTGGCGCTGATCAGCGACTGGTTCCCGGCGACGACGGGCGAGATCATCCACGTCGATGGCGGATATCACGCGCTGGGTGCCGAGAGCGCACCGGTCTAGACCCACAAGGCACAATCGTCTGATGCCGTACGACGCATTGGTCCTGGTTTCGTTCGGCGGCCCGGAACGCCCGGAAGACGTGATTCCATTCCTGGAGAACGTCACCCGGGGCCGGGGCGTGCCACCGGAACGCCTCGCCGCGGTCGCCGAGCACTACTACCACTTCGGCGGGGTCTCCCCGATCAACCAGCAGTGCCGTGAGCTGCTGGCCGCGATCCGCACCGACTTCGCGGCCCATGGCCTCGACCTGCCGGTCTACTGGGGCAACCGCAACTGGGACCCCATGCTGACCGACACGGTCGCGACCATGAAGGCCGACGGCGTCGAGCACGCGCTGGCGTTCGTGACCAGCGCGTACGGCGGCTTCTCGTCCTGCCGGCAATACCAGGACGACATCGCCCGGGCCCGCACCGCCGTCGGCCCCGGCGCCCCGGTGATCGAGAAGCTGCGGCACTTCGCCGACCACCCCGGCTTCGTCGAGCCGCACGCCGACGCGGTCCGCGCCGCGCTCGGCACGCTCGACCCGGCCCGCCGCTCGACCACCCGCCTGGTCTTCACCGCCCACTCGATCCCGACCGGGATGGCCGTCACGGCCGGCCCGCCGCCGGTGGCCCCGCCCGGCCGCTACGTCGCCCAACTGCGCGAGACGGCCGCCCTGGTCGCGGCGGCGGCCGCACCCGACCTGCCGTGGGACCTGGTCTGGCAGAGCCGCTCCGGCCCGCCCCAGGTGCCGTGGCTGGAGCCCGACGTCAACGACCACCTGGCCGCGCTGGCCGACACCGGGGTCACCGGGGTGGTGGTCAGCCCGATCGGGTTCGTCTCCGACCACCTGGAGGTGATCTGGGACCTCGACAACGAGGCCGCGGCGACGGCGAAGAGCCGCAACCTGGACTTCGTCCGGGCCGCCACCCCCGGCACCGATCCCCGTTTCGTGGCGATGGTCCGCGAGCTGGTGCTGGAGCGGGTCGAGGGCGCCGAGACCCGGCCGCGGCTCGGTAGCCTTCCCTTCTGGGACACCTGTCCCGCCGACTGCTGCACGCCACCAGCCAGGAGACCGTCATGAGCGACCGCAAGGCGATCGAGAGCTGGCTGACCGACATGGACGGCGTGCTCATTCACGAGGGCCAGCCGGTCCCCGGCGCGCCAGAGTTCCTGCGCAGGATGCGCGCGAGCGGCAAGCCGTTCCTGGTGCTGACCAACAACTCGATCTACACGCCGCGCGACCTCCAGGCCCGCCTGGCCCGGATGGACCTGCACGTGCCCGAGGAGTCGATCTGGACCGCGGCCCTGGCCACGGCCCAGTTCCTCAGCGACCAGCGCCCCGGCGGCTCGGCCTACGTGATCGGCGAGGCCGGCCTGACCACGGCGATGCACGCGGTCGGCTACGTCCTGTCCGACTACGCCCCCGACTACGTCGTCCTGGGCGAAACCCGCACCTACAGCTTCGAGGCCCTGACCAAGGCCGTCCGCCTGATCAACGACGGCGCCCGCTTCATCTGCACCAACCCCGACCCGACGGGCCCATCCACCGAGGGCGCGCTGCCGGCGGCGGGCTCAGTGGCCGCCATGATCGAAAAAGCGACGGGCGTCACACCCTACTTCGTCGGCAAGCCCAACCCGATGATGATGCGCTCGGCCCTCAACACGATCGCCGGCCACTCGGAAAGCACAGCCATGATCGGCGACCGCATGGACACCGACGTCCTGTGCGGCCTGGAGGCCGGTCTGGAGACGATCCTGGTGCTGACCGGCATCAGCACCCGGGCCGAGGCGGAACGCTACCCCTACCGCCCCAGCCGGATCGTCGACTCGGTCGCCGACCTGATCGACGAGCTCTGACGGGTCTCAGTCAAGCCGCGCACCGAAAGCCAAGGCTAGTGCTCGCGTGGGTAGGGTCGTAATAGTCATAGCGAAGAGCGCAACGCAACAAGCTGTAGTTATATGAGAAAGCGCCTCCGCGAAGAATCCGTACACCAGCGCGATCGGGATCCTCCCGATCATCGACTTCGTAGGGATAGGGAGCGGCTAACGTGCTCGTCCATTCGAAAACATTTCCAGCCATGTCCAGGCAACCGTACGGGCTCGCGCCCTCTGGGAACGAGCCGACCGGCGTGGTTGTCCCGATACCCGACTCTTTGCTGTTCGCTAACTGGACGTCGAACTGGTCTCCCCAGGGGTAGCGCCGTCCATCTACACCACGCGCGGCCTTTTCCCATTCAGCCTCGGTAGGTAGACGTTTGCCCACCCACGCTGCGTAATCACCCGCCTGTCTCCAGGTCACGTTGACTACCGGATGGTCATCCTGGCCAGCCGGGAAACGATGAGAGGGATCGAACTCAACGAATTCGCCATTGGTCGTCAGGTGGCGATCGATCAGGTAGGTTTCAAGATTAATCCTACTCTGCGGCATTTCTTTCTCGATCCAGCCACGTGGTATGTCGAAGTGGCCGGAGACCCAGTCAATTTCTGCAGGGGTGCTGCCCATGACGAACGGCCCTGCTTCGACGGAGGCCATTCCCGAGCGATACCGCTCGCGAACAACCCTTGCGACTTCTTCTCGGATCCCCCCGCTGATCGGCACCTCCGACAGCAGCTCCAGCGTGCGTGGATTGCCGACCGCTGCCAGCACGGCTAGGACCTCAGACAGCAGCCTATCATTGCTAGACCGCGCGCCGTGGACCAGAAGTAGCACAGCCGCGTTCCTACGTTGCCCAGCGCTTGGCGACGCGAGATCCGTTGCCAATCGATCCTGTATCTCGGCCGCGCCCAGATCAACCTGATCCAGCCAATATCCGATGTCCGACTGAACATTCAATGACGTCGTTAGCAGAAACTCGCGCTGGCGTAGCGTCAACTGAAGCGCCGACCGTTCGCCATTGATAAATGCGAAGCGCTCGACTGTCATATGGACGGTGGGGTCCTCCATCCAGTTAAAGAACTCTCGCTCAACCAACTCCTGTGCTCGCCGAGTGTTGTACTCGTCCTCGGTGATCCAGCTCGAAATCTCGTCAATCATGTATTCGTGAGTCAGCTCGAAGTGGAGGGCGCCCGCCTCGTCGTCGCGCCGGATCAAACGATGATCCTCCAGCGCCTCTAATACATGCCGCAGGTCCACAGCACCTTCGGTGCGCGCTGCGAGGATTTCCAAGCCCACCTTCGAGCGGGTCTTTCGCGATGAGACCAGCGCTTTCAAGACGGTCTGAGCGCCGCTCCGCTCCACTGCGGTCATCGAGCGAAGCACGTCGCTTACATAATTGGCAAGGATTCCACGCACCCCACCAAGAGCCTCCAGGTCGCCTGGGACTTGCGTTGCAACCCACCCCGCGTCGCGCTCCTGACTGAAGAGGCGATCGCAGACTATCTGCAATTGCGGAGGAAAGATCTGCCCAGCGCCTTGCTGCAATTCGTCAAGAATTTGCTCAACCAGCGCCGAAGGCGCCTTGATCCCCGCGAGACCAAGCGGACCTTCGATCGCCTCCCGGGCCTGCACTGAGCTCAGGTTACCGAGCCGATAGTAGTTCGCAAACGTGGTCCGCAGCGTTTGCTGAAGGTCATGGAGATCCGCGAGGAAATCTTCGCGTACTGAGACCACGAAGCGCACATTGGCAAGCCTGCCCGACACGCAGTCTTCCAACAACGCAGTGAGGTCCGCCCGTTGCTGCTCAGTAATGTTCGTCGAAAGAAAGAATTGCTCGAATTGATCGATGAATATAACTACGTGGGTACCGGCTGAGCTCAATCTGACTAGTTCGTCAGAGACCCGGCGCCGAAGCGCCGCACGACCTCCGTTCCTATTAGCCGCGAGGACCTCGGCCAACTGGGCGATCGGGTCCCGCCACGCTGTCAGGTAGACGGCCCTATACTGTTGGCGCACGAGGTTGGGGATCAAACCGGCGCGTATCAGGCTCGTTTTTCCGGCGCCGCTGCGTGAATGCAACACGACGAAGCTGCGCGACGCAATCTTTTGCATGACTGCATCGACTTCGACTCTCCGCCCAAAGAACCGCTCCGCGTCGGTCTCTTCAAAGGGAGCCAAGAACTTGAAAATCTGACGCTGCACACTGGGCTCCGACGCCACACCACCATTCGCCGGATTCCTGCCAGCGCCCACCATCGTCCTAATCGATTCGAGGAAAGATGCTGGGTCTTCTCGGACCACGACAAGGTTTTGGGTTCGCCAGTATTTCTCTTCATGCGGTGGGATTGTTGACTGGATCGCGTATGCTCGGCGAGCGTGTTCGCCCATCCCCTTGGCGACTCTACGATAGAACGGTGCAAGGAACGGGTCCTGCAGGTCGCAACCGATTAAGATCGGCGTCCGCAGCACGAGGTGAGCGCGGAGCACCTCATCGAGCAACTCGTAGCGCTCTACGAAGTTGTAGTGGTCGTCGCGTGTGAGCGTCAGGGACTCAGGTCGCTCCAGCTTGCCGTGTAATGGCACAACGAGCTTTCTCATCAGCTCGTGGTAAGCCACATCGGTATTGCCGACGATACTGTCGAAGCTGCCCGCTCCGAGGACCCGGTCGAGCATGCCGTCGACGTTGGTGGTGGCGATCACAGACCCCGGAAGCTCGGCGATCGCCCTCAGTACGGGCGGCACGGCGGCAACCTTCTGGGCGGCTTCGTTATAAAAGGCCCGGACCTCTCGACGCAGCTCAACGTCACCGAGCTCGGTCGCAAAGAATTGAGCCACGTCTGGCATCGTCGTCAGACTGTTGGGCGCACCCGACAGTTGGGCAAGATGCTCGGCCAAATCCCCGCGGGTGGGTACCCCGGAACCCTGGTAGATCAGATCGCCTATTACAAAAATGCACCCGTCACGACTAATCTCCGTCGCGATTTGCCGACGAACGGAGCTATCCACGTTGCGCGTTTTTCGGGACACGCCAATGATTCCTAACTCACCGTAAGATCCGACTTTCGCACGTAAGGCGCGACGTCGTCCTCGTAGTCGCAGTCATCCCGCGATATCTCCGCCACCTCGAACCCCACGCGGTGGAAGCGGACCGGCTTGCCGAGCTCTTCTGCAATAAGAATCTCCGCGAGCACGCCATCGCTTATCGGGCCAAAGACCCACACCTCGTCAGCGAGCCTGATCAGGTTGTTGTTAGCGGTTATGACCTCTGACTTCTCGGACAAACCGTGAAACGCGAAGTCAAAGTTCATCGCGGGATTCAAGGGCACCCTCTGGCCATCAAGAACGTACTTCGTGACAAAAACCCGATAGCAAAAGCTGTGCTTCGAAAGAGCGGTATATACTGTCGGCCATTCGTCGCGCAGCTTGAGTGCGTTGTGGTGAAAGCCCGAATCCACGAAGCTCTCAGCTTGCATAGGCGTCGGAGACTGGAAGATGGGAAGCTCGGCTAGCACCGAGACTCTGTCGGAGACAGACAATGTGCCCTCTTTGAAAATCGCAAGTTGATCGACCACGGCACCGCCGGCGCGCTCAACCAGTCGACGTGCGGCGCGCATCGTGCTGCCCGTCGTCACCACGTCATCGACGATCCACACGCGCATTTCGCGCAACCTCTCAGCGTCTGCAGCGTCGAGACAGAGGCCCTCTCTCGTCCTCGACGTAAACGCTTGGACGGGTTCGGTCATGGCTGCGTCCATGTACTGCTTGTCGGCCTTCCGGAGTACAATATAAGGCCGGTCAATCAGCCGGGCGACCTCGTGGGCGAGTGGAATGGCCTTCGACTCGGGCGCGACGATCATGTCACAGGGCCCCGCCGCGCGCTTAGCAAGGGCACGGGCTGCGGTTTCGCACAACTCGATGTCTCCGTGAAGCTGAACGTAGGCGATCCGTGTCCTGGAGTTCAGTTCGCGGATCGGCAGGCGTCGCCGCAACTCACCGATTCCAACTTCATATGAATCCAACCTTCATCTCCTGTCTAGGCACCCAAGTCAGGGCTCGTCATTAGTCTGAGCCGGTTCCAGCCGATCCGTGTCGAACTGGTAGTCGGTCCAGCCGAGCCGAGGCTCGCTCGGATTGGCGGGCTCGCCCATTCCGTACTTGAGCCCGATCGCGTCGTACCCAAGCAGCTGGAGGACCGTTAACAGCTGACTGGCAGTGTGGCCGACCCAGCAACAAACTACGATTGTGCGGTCCGTGGGAATCCTTGCAATGTTCTCGTCAGTCAAGGCTTCCTTGATCCAGATGTTGACGGCGCCGTGGATATGGCCGCGCGCGAACGCCTCAGGAGTGCGGTTGTCGAGAAGAAACACCGATTCGGGCCGAGCCTCAAGCAAATCCTGGAGCTCGGGGGCCGTCAGGTAGTTGAGGTTCTGCGGGATGCGCGACAGGAAGCTGCGACAGGCCGCCAACAGGCCTTCGTCTGGTCGAGTCACGATATCTCCTCTAAACGAGGTCGAGCAAATGACCAAGCTTCGTCTTCTTGCTGGAAAGGTAGGCGCGCGTACGTGCCGTTGGATTGACTTCAAGAGGCACCCGCTGCACCGAGAAACCCTCCTCAGCGAAGGCGCGCAGCTTGTGCGGGTTATTTGTCATCAACAGAAGCTCCGAGTGCACCCCCAAAGCCCGAACAATTTGCGCGGCGTCTTCGTAGGTGCGCGCGTCCGGCGCGAACCCGCGGTCCGTATAGGCTGTTACCGTATCTGCTCCCGCGTTCATCTGGGCAATCCCGGTGACCTTCTCGTACAGCCCCAGCCCCCTTCCCTCCTGATCCAGGTAGATGTAGATGCCTCGGCCTTGTCTGGCGATGTAGCTCAAGGCCAATCCGATCTGCTCAGCGCAGTCGCAGACGTCGCCCAGCAGTGCGGTGCTTGTGATACAACTCGACTGGACTCGAAGCGTTACGGGATCCGCAGTAGCCAGTTCTCCTGTCCACATGGCAGTGTGTACATCGTCTGTGCCTCCGCGGAACGCGGCGAGGCTGAACTCGCCGAATCGCGTGTGAAACCGAGCCGTCGGAGATGCGTCCACGTCAGGGACCCTTCTTGACTTCGTCGTGGAGGTCAGACAGAAAGCTGCACAGGGCATCGGTTCTCGTGGATCCGGAACTGCTTAGCACGAATGGAAGAACTCCCTGGTGGCTCCGCGACCATGCTTGGGCCGCAGTCGTGCTTATGTCGAACTGAACTGTGTACCACGTACGCATGTGCACACCAAGCTGGTGTTGTAACCGATGGAGTAGCATTGTGGTGTCAGGGTCGGAATGGCTGTATCCAACAAATAGTGCCGTGCGCGTGGCCAGAATGGCCGTGAGTTGCTGGTGTAGGACCGGCTGTTTCAGCGGGTGATTGTCGTAATCGCGACGGGTGACTACCAGCCCCTCCGGCCGGTTGATGTCCCCTCGTAGCTTGATCAGTTGTGCACCGGCCCCGTTCCAGTAAGGAAGGTCTGAATCCGAGATCATCGTTTGCGCGGGCACCGTCGCATTGAAGTACGCACGTTCGATTAGTTCATCGTAATTCGTGGTAACAAGCACTCCCCTAGGCAAGAGCCTGGGTAGGTATTCGTGGGTTGTTGTCGGCAGAGGAAGTGGCCCGGCGAGCTCTTGTCGCAGATGACGAACTAGCGCGTTTCTGCCATGCGACGCTTCGAATTCGGCCGCTATCTCTAACAGTTGTTCCCCGAATCCGGGACCTGGGACGGGCACGGCTCGGCCGATATCGACGGCGAGCGGACCAATAAGGTCGGCCCAGCCGGGCAGTCCGGCGCCTGCCGACATGCCGGCTCCGACGAACAGGACCAAGTTGTTCTGCTTGATCTCGGCCGCCATGCGCTTAAGGATCACGTCTTTTGTCACGACGCCTCCTCCGCCCATGGGCCGGATGCTCAGGCGTCATCTTATAGGTCGTCATCGCTTGATCACATGCTTCGACACACCTGCCTTTTGACTTGCCGCTCCGGGGACGTCTGCACAGACTCGCCGGCAACAGGTCAATGTCGAATCGTCGACCGGGGCTGATCAGGCGCCAGGGAGGCGGGGGCCGGCGGCGCGCTGGGCGGCCATCCATTCCTCGACCTGGGCCGACGAGCGGGGCAGCCCTTCTGACATCACCCGGGTGCCGGTCGCGGTGACCAGGACGTCGTCTTCGATGCGGACGCCGATACCGCGCAGCTCAGCCGGCACCAGTTCGTCCTCCGCCTGGAAGTAGAGGCCCGGCTCCACGGTGAGCACGTAGTTCTCGGCCACCACGCCGTCGCGGTAGTTTTCCTTGCGGGCGTTCGAGCAGTCGTGCACGTCGATGCCGAGCATGTGGCCGAAGCTGTGCAGCGTCCAGCGGCGGTAGATCGTCGATTCCTTGTCCATCGCCTCGTCGACGCTGACCGGGAGCACACCCAGGTCGGCCAGGCCCTCGGCCAGCACCCGCATGCAGGTCAGGTGGATGTCTTCGAACTTGACGCCCGGCTTGATGAAGTCGATGCCGGCCTGCTGCGAGCGGTACACGATGTCGTAGACATCGCGCTGCAACGCGCTGAACGACCCCGAGACGGGGACCGTCCGGGTCACGTCAGCCGTGTAGAGGTTGCGGTTCTCCACGCCCATGTCCATCAGCAGCAGCTCGCCGGGCACCGTCACGCCGTCGTTGCGGACCCAGTGCAGCGTGGTGGCGTGCCGGCCGGCGCCGACGATCGAGCTGTAGCCCACGTCGTTGCCCTCGTACCGGGCCCGCAGCCCGAAGACGCCCTCGATCAGGCGCTCCCGCACCCCGCGGTCGGCCGGCAGGATCCGGGCGACGTCCTCGAAACCGCGCACCGTCGCGTCGATCGCGTCCTGCAGCTGCTCGATCTCCCACGGGTCCTTGACCAGCTTCAGCTCCGAGATCGCGGTCGCCAGCTCCTGATCGCGCGTACGCCCGTCTCGTGCCTTTTGATCCTTCTCGTCCCGTTCTGTCCACGGTCGGACGGCCGCGTCGACCTCCGGGTCGAAGCCGCGCAACACCCGGGTGCGGCGCGGTGCGCAGTCGCCCAGCACCCGCTCCAGGTCGGTCAACACCGTCGTCTCGACACCCAGCTCGGCCGACTTCTCGGTCAGCGTCGCCCGGCGGCCGACCCACAGCTCACCGTCGCGGCTGCGGAAGAAATCGTCGGTCTCCCGCGAGTTACGGGGCTTCGTGTAGAGCACCGCGTCGTGGCCGTCGCCGACCGGGTGGAAGACCAGCACGCTGTCGGGGTCGAGGTCGCCGGTCAGGTAGGCGAAGTCGCTGCCCGCGCGGAACGGGTATTCCGTGTCGTTGGCCCGGGTCTTCTCACGCCCGGTCGGGATGATCAACGTCTCACCGGGGAACTGCGCCGACAGCGCGGCCCGGCGCTCGGCATAGCGCGGCGTGCCCGGCGACGGCTGGACGGCGAGCGAGTCTTCGGCCCAGCCGGTGCGCATGAACTCGAGGAACTTGGCCGGGAAGGCTGGGTCGTGCGCCTCGACCTTCGCGGTGCTCTCGCTCATGACCGGCTCGGTCGGTTCCCCACCCACAGCCGCCGCAGACTCACCCATCACGCCTCCCCATTGATCGCGCTCCAGCAGACAAGCTACCTCGCCACGCCAGCCCAATCCGATGGGAGGCGGCCGGCCACTGGGCGACCCATGAAAAGATGGCCGCCATGTGCGGAATCCTGGCCTTCTTCAGCGCGCACGGGGCGGCCGGCGCCCACCGCGACGCGATCGCCGGCGCGTTGGAGTGCCTACACCACCGTGGCCCTGACGAGACCGGCGTCGAGGTCATCGGCAACGACGCGGTGTTCGCCCACAAGCGGCTGTCGATCATCGACGTGGCGTTCAGCCACGAGCCGCTGCCCTATGCGGGCGGGCGCTACCTGCTGACCTTCAACGGCGAGATCTACAACTACATCGAGCTGCGTGAGGAGCTGGCCCGCGACTACGGCGCCACCTTCGCCACCCAGGGTGACGGCGAGGTGATCGCCGCCGGCTATCACTTCTGGGGCGAGAAGGTGCTCACCCGCCTGCGCGGCATGTTCGCGTTCGTGATCTGGGACCGCCAGGAGCGGCGGGCGTTCGCCGCCCGCGACTACTTCGGCATCAAGCCGCTGCACTTCCTGCAGACGGTCGACGGGATCTACCTCGCCTCCGAGAAGAAGGCGCTGCTCCCCTTCGCCCCCGCCGCGCACGCCGGCGACGCGGGCGTCGACACCGCCAACCTGTCGCACTACCTGACCCTGCAGTACGTGCCCGAGCCCGGCACGCTCCACCAGGGCATCTCCCGGATCGGCTCGGGCGAGTACCTGACCTGGACGCCCGGCTACCAGCCCGAGATCCGCCGCTGGTACCGCCCGGTCTTCACCCCGGCGCCGGTCTCCGACCAGGAGCGGGTGTTCACCGAGATCCGCGAGACGCTCCGCGAGAGCGTGCGCCTGCACATGCGCTCCGACGTGCCGGTCGGCGCGTTCCTGTCCAGCGGCATCGACAGCACCGCGGTGGTCGCGCTCTCCAGAGAGTTCAACCCCAACATCCTGACCTTCACCGTCGGGTACGACGTACCCGGCTACTCCGAGATCGAGGTCGCCCAGGACTCGGCGCGGCACCTCGAGGTGACCACGATCCCGACCAAGATCGGGCCGCAGGACATGATGGAGGCCCTGCCCCGGATCATCTGGCACCTCGACGACCCGGTGGCGGACCCGGCCCTGGTGCCGCTCTACTTCGTGGCCCGCAAGGCCGCCGAACACGTCACGGTGGTCCTGTCCGGCGAGGGCGCCGACGAGTTCTTCGGCGGCTACACGATCTACCGCGAGCCGCTGTCCCTCAACGCGGTCAACTCCCTGCCCGACCCGATGCAGAAGGGCCTGCGGGCCGTCTCCAAGGTCATCCCGCAGGGCGTGAAGGGCAAGAGCTTCCTGGAACGGGGCACGACGCCGATCGAGGAGCGCTACTACGGCAACGCCCGGATGTTCACCGAGGAAGAGAAGCAGAGCCTGCTCCGCCGGTACGACCCGTCGGTGCGCTACACGGACGTCACCGCGCCGTTCTACGCCGAGGCGGCGGAGTTGGACGACGTCACGAAGATGCAATACATCGACCTCTACACCTGGCTGCGTGGCGACATCCTGGTCAAGGCCGACCGCATCTCGATGGCCCACTCGCTGGAGGTGCGCGTCCCGTTCCTGGACCGCGAGGTCTTCGACGTGGCCGCCCGCCTGCCGGTCGACCTGAAGCTCCCGCCGCGCTCCGACGCGACGAAATGGGCGATGCGCCAGGCCCTGCAGGGCGTCGTCCCGCCGGCGATCGTCAACCGCAAGAAACTGGGCTTCCCGACCCCGACAAGGGTCTGGCTGGCCGGCGAGATGTACGAGTGGGCCCGCCACATCATCGCCACCTCGGGCGCCGGCGACCTGATCGACCTCAACTACGCGCTACGCCTGCTGGACGAACACAAGAAGGGCGACGTCGACTACAGCCGCAAGGTCTGGACGGTCCTGGTCTTCTGCATCTGGCACGCCATCTACGTGGCCCGCACCCTGGACCCGGGCATCCAGCGCAACCAGTCGGCCCTGCTGACCAAGCCGGTCGTCGGCTCGATGGTGGCCTGATCGACCGGACCCGCGGAGGCACACAACGCGTTGAGTGAATGCGATCAACATCTACTGTGGCCGATAACATGGCGGCATGGCGGGCCGGAGCGGGAGTGGCACCGGCGGGTTGAGTGACCTGCCCCGGCCGCCGGTCGCGCCCGTGCTCTGGCTCGCCTTCGCGATCCTGGCCGTCATCTCGTTCGGCTGCGGGCTGATCGGGCTCGAGCAATACCTCCGGGAGAATCCCGACCTCGGCTACAGCGGCCAGCCGCTCGACGTCCTCTACTACGCGCTGCAACTGTTCGTGCTCGGCTCGCCGCCCCTCGACGCGGGCGGGCCGTTCCCGACGATCCTCGACTTCGCCCGGTTCGCGGCGCCCACCGTCACCGCGTACGCCCTGATCGAAGCCTCTCGCCTGCTCTTCGCCGCGGAGATCAAGCGGCTCAAGGCGCGCACGGCCCGCGGCCATGTCATCGTCGTCGGCGACACCCTGGTCGCCACCACGCTGGCGCGGCGGCTGCGGCAGGCCGGCCGTCAGGTGGTGACCGTGCCGAGCCGGGTCGCCGAGACCGGGCCGGCGCCGCGGGTCGCCGGCGCCGCGCGCGACCCCGACATCCTGCGGGCCGCCAGCGTCGGGCGGGCCAAGGCGGTCTACGCCTGCACCGATGACAGCGCCGCCAACACCGCGATCGCGCTGGCCGCCGCCCGGCCGCGGCGCAACGGCGACACCCTGGCCGTGTACGCCCAGGTCGCCGACCCCGAAGTCTGCGCCGCCCTGCAGGCCCGGCTGCTCAGCGCGCCGACCCCGCGCGGCACCCGGCTCGACTTCTTCAACATCGACGACCTCGCCGCCCGCCACCTCGTGGCCCGCGAGCCGCTGGCGCTGCCCGGGGAGCGGCCGCCGACCATCGCCATCCTCGGCGCCACCGCGTTCGGCCGTGCCGTCCTGGTCGAACTGGCCCGCCAGTGGCGGATCCGCGACCCGGCGGCCCAGCCGCTGCCGATCGAGATCGTCGACCCGGAGGCGGCCGCCGCCGTGACCCACCTGACCGACCGCTACCCGTTCCTGACCAAGGTCTGCAAGATCACGCCGCATGACGTCGGCTTCGACCGGCTGCTGGCGACCCCGAGCGACGGGCCGGTGCCCGACCGGGTGTTCATCTGTTACGACGACGAGCAGCAGGCGCTCAAGGCGGCCCTGACCGCCGAGCAGGTGTGGCCGGGCGAGCCCGGCTCGGTGGTCGTCCGGCTCGACCGGCTGGCCAGCCTGCGCGAGGCGTTCGACGGCGGCGACCGGGTGCTCGACGAGCTGTCCGGCACGTTGCGGCTCTTCGGCGTCGTACACGCGGCATGTGATCCGGCCCTGATCGGTGACGACCTGGTCGAGCGGCTGGCCCGGGTGATCCACGAACGCTACGTGCTCGACCTCGTCCGCCGCGGCGCCCGGCCCGACGACAACCCGGCCCTGGTGCCCTGGCACGAGCTGCCCGACCGGCTGCGGGTGACCAACCGGGCGCAGGCCGACGACATCGGCCGCAAGCTGCGCGCGATCGGCTGCACGCTATCGCCCCGGGTCGGGCCGGGTCGCGAGCACACGCTGGACGACGACGAGGTCGAGCGGCTGGCCATCATGGAGCACGAGCGCTGGCGCACCGACCGGGCCGCCAACGGCTGGCGCTTCGCGGCCGTCCGCGACGACGAGCACAAGCTGCACCCCGCGATGGCCGGCTGGCCCGCACTCCACGACGAGATGCGCGACCGCAATCTCGACGAGATCCGGCAGTTGCCGGCTATTCTCGCGGATGCCGGCTTCCGCATAGTCCGGCTGCGGACGTAGGAGGAGGCATGCCCCGCATCGGGGTCACCGGGCACGTTCGGCTCGCGGCTGGCACCGCCGAGCTGGTCTACGCCAGCCTCACCGCAGCCCTCGCCGCACACGGGGACTCGCCGCCGCACGGTGTCACCTGCCTTGCCGACGGGGCCGACCAACTCTTCGCCCGGGCGGTCGCCGCGCTCGGCGGCACCTACGAGGTCGTGTTGCCGGCCGCCGACTACCGCAGCATGGTGGCCGACCCGAAAGCCTTCGACGACCTGCTGGGCAAGGCGATCCGGGTCGACTACCTGCCTTTTCCGGAGTCGGGGCCCGACGCCTACTTCGCCGCCAGCGCCGAGTTGCTCGGGCGGGTCGACCTGCTCATCGCGGTCTGGGACGGCGCACCGTCCGACGTGGTCAGCAGCACCGCCAACGTGGTGCGCGCCGCTCGGGCGCGTGGCCTGCCGGTGACCGTGCTCTGGCCCGAAGGTGCACGGCGCGGGTGACTTCTGTCAGTTGCCTGACAGGTTTGCCCCTTGTTCATGAAACCCGGTTCACCATGCGCCATGAACCTCAGTCCCCTGGTCATCGCGATCATCGTGGTCGCTGTCATCGCCGTGCTGGTCCTGTTCTGGGCGGTGCACACGTTCAACGTCCTGATCCGCCAGCGCAACCAGGTCCGTGCGTCCTGGGCGCAGATCGACGTGCAGCTCAAGCGCCGTCATGACCTGGTGCCAAACCTGGTCGAGACCGTCAAGGGGTACGCCGGCCACGAGCGCGCGACGCTCGAGGCGGTGGTGGCGGCGCGGGCCGGCGCGATGGCGGCCGGTGCGAGCCCGTCGGTCGAGCAGCGCTCCGCCGCGGAGGGCCTGCTGACGCAGAGCCTGGGCCGGTTGTTCGCGCTCGTCGAGGCCTACCCGGACCTCAAGGCCAGCCAGAACTTCCTGCACCTGCAGAGCGAGTTGGCCAACACCGAGGACAAGATCGCGTACGCCCGGCAGTTCTACAACACGGCCGTACAGACGCTCGACAACACCGCGCACTCGTTCCCGAGCATGTTCGTGGCCCCCATCGCCGGGATCAAGCCGGCCGGCTACTTCCAGGCCTCGGGCGCCGAGCAGGCCCCGGTTCAGGTCCGTTTCTGACCTCCATGTCGCTCACCATCGCCATCGCCGTCGCCGTCCTGGCGACGGCGGCCTGGGCCGGCCTCTACGGCCTGATCCTGCTGTTCACCCGGTCGTCGCTCCCTTCGCCGGCGCCGGCCACCATGGACCTGGGCCCCGAGCCGCCGGCCGTGGTCAACCTGCTCGCCAACCGCTGGGGCCGGCCTGACGAGGACGCCGCCGAGGCGACCCTGCTCGACCTGGCCGGCCGGCGCTACTACGAGATCCGGCAGGCGTCCGACGACCCGGTGCACAGCACCATCCACGTCAACCCCCAGCCGCCGGCCGGCCCCGACCTGCTGCCCTTCGAGCAGCGCCTGCTGTCGCGCATCCGGGCCGCCGCGGTCGGCGGCGTGGTCCCACTGACCGCGCTCACGTTCCGCGACGCCGGCCAGGCCAAGGGTTGGGCCCGCCGGTTCAACGCCGAGGTGGTCGCGCACGCCCGCCGCCTGGGCCTGTCCCGGCGCCGGATCAGCAAGGCCCAGGTGACGCTGCTGACCACCGCTTCCATCGCGCCGGCGCTGTCGCTCGCGTTCGCGCTCGCCCTCCAGATCGAGCGCAGCGCCGCGCCGGAGGACAAGGGCGGCGGCTATGGCTCGATGTTCGCGGTCGTTCCCATCCTGATCTCGGTGTTCGGCTATTTCTCGGGCCGCTACCGCGGTGAGCGCTCCACCCCCGCGGGTCGCGAGGCCGCCGCCCGCTGGCTCGGCGTCCGCGACTGGTTGGCCGGCCACGACGCGTTCGCCGACCTGCCGCCCGCAGCGGTGATGGTCTGGGACCGCTACCTGGGGTACGGCGCCGCCGTGCACGTCGCGCACGCCGCCACCGCGGCCCTCGACCTCGGGATGGGCTCGAAGTACCTGGTCTGGTCCTCCTACGGCGGCTCCTGGCGCCGGGTCAAGGTGCGCTACCCGCGCTTCTTCGACCGCTACGGCCAAGCGACCGGCACCCTGGTCAAGGGCGGCGTGTGGCGGCTCGCGCTGGGCTTCGGCCTGGCGCTCGTCAGCCGCACCCTGCCCGACGCGGTGCCGGACAAGGTCGGCGCCCTGAACAGCAGTTGGGCCGGCGAAGACATCTCGACCTTCACCTCGCCGACCCGCCTCGGCGCCGCGCTGCTGGCCACCCTGCTGATCGTCTGGGGCCTCTACCGGATCATCCGCGCCGCCGTCGATCACTACACCCCGGTGGAGATCACCGGCGAGGTGCTCTGGGTCTCGGTATGGAAGACCGCCTCGCAGGGCGAAGACCGCCCGTCCATCCCGTGGCTGCACCACCTGGCCGTCGACGACGGCACGACCGACCGCACGGTGGCCTGGGGCCTGCCCTCGGAGTGGTCGAGCCGCTCGTCACCGGGCGACCTGGTGCGGATCTCGGTGCGCCGGTGGACCCGCCGGGTGACCGAGATCAAGGTCCTGCGCGAGGGCGGCGGACACGCCCTGCACCGCGGGTTCGACACGGAGGACAACACGGAGAACCTGGTCGCGGAGGCGCTGGGCGAGGGCAGGAAGGCGCCGGTCGCGCTGCGCACCCAGGTCGCCACCGCGGTCCTCACCGCGGACGAGGTCGCGCGTGCGGTTGGCGCCCCGATCCAGGTCCGCGACATCGGCCCCATCAACGGCCTGTACGAGACCCTGGACGGCAAGCCGGTAGCGATGATCCAGATGCAACGCGGCCCGATGGCGAAGCTGTGGTGGGCGGCGGCGAAGCGTGGCACACCGTTGCCGGGCCTGGGCGACGAGGCCTATCTGAGCGAGTCGGGCGCGGCCATCCGCCGCGGCGACGCGGTCGTCATCCTGGTGCTGCACCGCAGCGGCCGCGCGGCCGCACCCCACCTGCCGTGGCTGATGGGCCAGGTCGCCACCCGACTCTGACCAAACACCCGCCGCCCGCGCCCGCCTCTCGGCGGGACGAATCCGCGGGCGCGGCCCGGACCACTCCCTGTCAACGGCCTGGAGCGACGGGTGGACGGCTGACGTGAGCCGCGCGCCCCGGGGGGAGGGTGCGCACACGGCGTACATGCCAAAGCGTGTGGCGACATGTTTTGGCATGTAGGCGCCGAGAGACACCTACCCCCGCAGCGACGTGCCGGTGAAGACGGACACCGTGCGGGCCGGCACGGTGAAGATGCCGGTTGCCGGGTCGAAGGCCGACTGGAGGAGGCGTTCGTCGGCGCCGGCGCGTTGGTGCGGGTGCAGGGCGAAGGCGCCGCCGCGCAGGCGGGGGATCTTCTGCGTGACGGTGGCCGGTACGGCGTTGAAGACGACCACCAGGTCTTCCACGCCGGACAGGCGCATCGTCACCACGCCTGGGGTTTCGGCCGGGCCGGACAGCGGGAACGAGACCCGGTCCTGCACCTCTACGGCCGTGTCCAGGCCGAACAGCGGTGAGTCGCGGCGGATGCGCAGCAGTTCGAGATAGCGCTCGACCGTCCACTCGATCACGTCCGGCGAAGGGATCAGCGACGGGTCCGCCAGCAGCGGGGCCGCGAAGGGCCACTTGTCGTGGTTGTCCCACGCAGGCGGTAGGCCCAGGCCGAAACCGTTGCCCTCGGACGGGTCCCAGCGGATCGCGTTGAACCAGTCGCCCGAGTCGAAGGAGTTGCGGTCCAGGGACTTCGAGCGCAGGCGCTCGGAGCCCGCCGCCAGGAAGCCCATGCCCTGGCCCAGCACCGTGAAGGACAGGGCCAGCAACTGCATGCGGGCCCGGTCCAGGGAAGACAGGGACGGCGGGAGCTTGAAGGCGAGCGTGTCGAACAGGATCTCGTTGTCGTGGGCATCCACATAGGACACGCACTCCCCCGGCGACGCGCAGTAGCCGGCGGGTGAGCCGTTGTAATAGAACGTTCCGCCGGAGACCTGCACGCCGCTGCTGGCCACGAAATGGTAGGCGGACAGGTTTCCGGTCAGGCCGATCTTGATCAGGTCCTGCTGGAAGAGCAGGCGGGCCCGCTGGTGCTCCGGGAGGCCGTTGACACCGTCGCCGTTGGGGTCGGTGAACAGGCCCGTCGCGTACCCCTGTGCTCGGGGGTTGGTCTCGAACGCCTGGCCGCCGCGGACCGCGTCGCGCATGCGGTCGTTGAAGGTGCCGATTCCGGTGCCGGCGAGTTGATGCTGGCTGGCCTGGACGAAACGTTGGTTGCCGGCCACCTCGCCGAAGTCCCAGCCCTCTCCGTAGATCAGCACCGCCCGGCCGTCGACGCCGTCGTGCTGTGGGGTCAGGCGGTCGAGCGCCGCGCGTACGGCGAGGATGTTGGCTTTCGGATGGTGGCCCATCAGATCGAAGCGGAAGCCGTCGACCTTGTAGTCCACCGCCCAGCGCAGCACCGAGTCGACCACCAGTTTGCCCATCATCGCGTGCTCCGGCGCGGTGTTGGCGCAGCAGGTCGAGTCGGCGACGCGGCCGTCGGCGAGCAGGCGGTGGTAGTAGCCGGGCACGATCCGGTCGAGCACCGCGTGATGGTTGACCCCGCCGGCGACCGTGTGGTTGTAGACCACGTCCATCACCACGCGTAGGCCCGCGCCGTTGAGCGCGGCGACCATCTCGCGGAACTCGGTGATCCGTTGCGGCCCGTCGGGGTCCGTCGAGTAGCTGCCCTCTGGCACCGAGTAGTGCAGCGGGTCGTAACCCCAGTTGTAGCCGTCGCGGTCGCGGACCTCGGCGATCCGGTCCTGCTGGTCGGCCGAGTCCGGGGGCAGCGCCGCGAGGTCACCGGCCGGCACCGCCTGGTCGGCGCGGATCTCCGGCACGGTCGCGAAGTCGAAGGCGGGCAGCAGGTGCAGGTGGGTGACGCCGGCGTCGGCGAGGCGTCGCAGGTGTCGCATGCCGGCGCTGTTCGGGGTGGCGAACGCCGCGAACGTGCCGCGTCTGGGCTCCGGCACGGTCTGGTCGTAGATCGAGAAGTCGCGGACCGAGACCTCGTAGACCTGGGCCCGCGCCGGGGTCACCGCGCGCGGCTTGCGCAGCGCCGACCAGTCGGCCGGGATCAGCAGGGGGTCGAGCAGGTTGGCGACGACGCTGTGGGTGGAATTGGCGGTCAGAGCGACGGAGTACGGGTCGGTGACGCTCATCGTCTCGATGCGCTGGGTCGCCGGGTGGTAGACCTCGACCCGGAAGCGGTAGCGCCGGCCCGTCCAGCCCCAGTCGCCGTCGACCCGCCAGACGCCGGTGTGGTCGTCGCGCCACATGCCGAGCACCTCGGGGTCGGCGCCGGTGCCGCCCGGTGGCCACCACTCCAGGGCGACCCAGTGGGCCGTCGGCGCCCAGACGGAGATCGTGACACCGCCGTCGTCGTGGAAGCGGCAGCCGAGGTCGGCGTGCACCGCGTCGGCGTACACGTCGTCGAGGACGCCTGGCAGTTGTGCCCCGGTCGCGACCAACAGCCAGCCGCCCTCGTCGCGCGCGGTGACCACGACCTGGCCGCGCAGCGCCGTCTTGATCGTGTCGACGTCGGCCTCGACGGTGAACGCGGTGTGGTCGGCGAGGTGCGGCCATGCCGCGCGCTGCTGGGTGCTCAGCCCGCCGGGCCGGACCCGCAGCGGCACGGTCTCGTGCGGCCCGGTGAGCGCGCCGTCGATGATCTCCAGCGCGGCGTCCGGCGACCAGACCAGGTCACAGCGGCGGTCGCCGACCGGCCCCTCGAAGCGCCAGACGAGCGTGGACCGGTCGATCCAATAGGCCCGCTGCCGGGTCAGATCCATCCGAAGATCCTCTCACCCGCGGGGCCCCTCAGGCCGCGTGGATGACCGTGCAGATGGCCGGTCCCTCGGCGGTGGTGCGGACCAGGTAGACGTAGCGCTCCCCCGGCACCGAGCGCCCCTGGCTGTCGAGGAACTCCCATTCGACGGTGACCAGCGCCAGCGCCGCGCTCAGTCGCTGGACGTCGTCGATCCCGGCGTGCGCCGCGATCAACTCGCGCTCCTGATAGTCGGGCGCGGCACCGATGAAGGAGAGCGCGACCGAGGCAGGAGAGGAGAAGGTGAACGTGTACGCGTCGGCCACCACGCTGCCCGGCAGCGCGTAACAGCCGGCCAGCGCGGCCACGTCGCCCGTGGTCAGGGCCGAGCCGTAGCGGTCGAAGAAGTCGGACAGGACGTCAAGGTCGGTCTTGGCGTTCACGGACCGATAAGTTGCCGGTACGACGCCCGCGCAAACCCGCCACGCCTGGCAGAGTGGTCAGCATGACCACCGCCGTCGACCTGCGCGCGCCGCTGGTCCGCTACGCGAGACGGCTGCACGCCGCCGCCGGCGACCACCATCACGTGGCCTCCCCGCTCGGTGCGTGGCTGCTCGCCGCCCTCTGCGCTCCCCCGGCCGCCACCGTCGGCGGCGACGTCGCCCGGGAGCTGGAGGACGCGCTCGGCGTCGACCTGATCAGCGCCCGCGAGGTGGCGACGGCGCTGCTCGACGACCCGCACCCCGCGGTGCTCTCGGCCGGCGCGCTCTGGCTGGCCGGTCCGCCGATTCCCGCCGTCGACGAGTGGATCGCCGAGCTGCCGGCGTCGGTCGAGACGGGCCCACTGCCGTCACAGTCCGAGGCCGACGCGTGGGCCGACGAGCACACGCTCGGCCTGATCAAGAAGCTGCCGCTCGAGATCAACCCCGAGACGCTGTTGCTGCTGGTGACCGCGCTGGCGACCCGGGTCTCCTGGGCGTGGCCGTTCACGCTGGCCCCGGCGGCCCGGCTCGGCGCGGCGTCGCCGTGGCTCGGCGCGGTCGAGCAGGTGCTGGAGACCCCTTCGCACGGCCACGAGACGTTCGTCGCCCGGGTGCCCGCGATCGGCGACGTGGCGGTGCACACCGGCTACGCCACCGAGGGGCTGCGGGTCACGTCGGTGATCGCACCGTCCGGCACGGCGCCCGTCGACGTGATCGCCGCCGCGTACGAGCTCGCGGTCGCCTCGGCCACCCGGGGCACGGTCGACCGGCGTTCGCTCTTCGACCTGCCGCTCGGCGAGGGTCCGCTGTGGACGATCACCGAGGAGCAGGTGCGGACGGCGGCACCGCGCGGCCGCGAAGAGGTGCACCGGGCGGTGCTGCCGGCCTGGTCGGTTTTCAGCCGGCACGACCTCAACCGCCCCGACCTCGGCATCCCGGCCGCGGCGACGGCGGCCAAGCACGCGCTGGGCATCCCCGACGGCTGGCACGAGGCGTCACAGGTGGCGATGGCCCGCTACACCCGCCTCGGCTTCGAGGCGGCGGCCGTCTCGGCGATGATGGCCGGGGTCAGCATGCCGATCCCGCAGGACGGGCTGCGGCGGACGGCGGAGTTGCGGTTCGGGCATCCCTACGCGGTGGTCGCGGTCGCCGACCGCCCCTGGCGCGACGGCTGGCAACCCGACACCGCCGAGGGCGCGGCATGGATGAGCCTGCCGGTCTTCTCGGCCTGGGTCGCCGAACCCGCCGAGGCGCATTAGACCGCTGCAACTGGACCAACAATCGCCTGCTCCCAATAGGCCGCGGCTGTCCACAGCTAGTGCGCTCCATCCACAGAACTCCACTAACACGAATCACTCGACGGCATTGGACTAATTAACGATTCCGAGGTCACGCAGAAGCGTTATCTCATCTCGCCATTCCTTGAATACAGCGCGCATCTCAATCAGACTAATGGACGAGGCTGGCCTTCAGATGCGGCCGGCGGCCATGTCCATCAGGCGGGCCAGGACGCGGCCGCGGGAGGCGGCGCTGCCGTCGTGTTCGTACTCGTTGGTGACCCAGACCCTGGTGTTGCCGACCGCGCGCGCCGTCTCCAGCGACAGGTCGGCGTCGACGTACATGTCGTCGAAGTAGACGACCGCGGCCAGTGGGACCTCGTTGGCCGCCAGCCGGGCCGGGTCGTAGAGGTCGGGCCAGTCGTCGGTCGCCAGCAGGTCGGCGGCCCCGGCGAACGGGCGCAGCGCGGCGATGTCGCGGAACATCCAGGGGTACATCATCTCGCCGGTCAGCAGCAGCGGGGTGGCGTCGGTGGCGAACTCCGGACGGGTGCGGATCGCGCGGTCGGCGGCCCAGCCCGTCGGCCGCCCGGACTGGCCGTAGCAGTATTCCTGCAACGCGAACAGCGGGTTGTCGATGAACCCGGTGCGGGCCATCACCTCGTGCCGGAACAGGTCCGACAGCTCGTCGCCGTGCCAGGCGTCGTCGAGCAGCCAGTGCACGCGCTCGTAGCCGTCGCCCATCCCGAACGCGTTGCCCAGCACCCGGAACCGGTCGACGGTGAGCCGGTCGCCGTCGGGCAGCCGCACGTCGGACGACGCGAGCACGTCGGCCAGGAGCCGGATCGCGGCGACGTCGTCGGGATAGCGCGCGTAGTACCCGGCGTTCTTCGCCGCCACCCGCGGGTAGGTGCGCGAGTAGACGTCGTCGGCCGTTGCCGAGAGCCCGGGCAGCCCGCCGGTGACGTAGCAGGCCCGCAACGCGGCCGGTGCGAGACTGAGGTAGGTCAGCGTGACGAAACCGCCATAGCTCTGGCCGAGCGTCTCCCACCGCACGTCGCCGAGCAGCCGGCGCCGGATCAGTTCCGCGTCCCGGACGATGCTGTCGGCCCGGAACAGGCGCAGGTAGTCGGCCAGCGCGCGGTCGGTCATGCCGGCGACCGTGCGCGCGCTGATCGGCGTGCTGCGGCCGGTGCCGCGCTGGTCGAGCAGCAGCAGCCGGTGGGTCTTCAGTGCCCGGCCGAGCCACCGCTCGTCGGGCGCCGACGGCCGGGGTGACTTGCCGCCCGGGCCGCCCTGCAGGAACAGCAGCCAGGGGAGGTCGTCGCCGGCCCGGTCGGTGGCCACCACCTCGCGGGCGAAGACCTCGATCGTCGTGCCGGCCGGGTCGGCGTGGTCGAGCGGGACGGTGAACGTGTGGTCGGTCAGCACCAGGCCGGGTACGCGCGTCACGGTATCTCCACGGCGATCTCGTCGCCCAGTTCGGCGCCGCCCTCGAGGCGCAACTCGTCGCCGCTCCAGAACCGGCCGGGGTCGTACCAGTTGGGGCGCTTCCCGCCGGGCAGCAGGCCCATCGCCTCGTAGGTGACCGCGACGACCTCGGCGCAGTAGGCGGTCTCCAGCCGGGCGTCGCGCTCCGGGCCGGCGATCTGCTTGTCGCCGGCGAAGAAGCCGGTGCGCAGGTCGGGCGCCCGGCCACGGGCCCAGCGCCAGGCCAGCCGGGCCGTCGACGGGAAGGGTGTGCCGTCGAGCCGGGCGACCGTGCGCAGCACCGCGTTCTCCATGTCGGCCGTGACCGGCGTACGCAACTGGCGCAGCCAGGCCCGCTGCCCGTAGCGGCGGCCCCAGAGCAGCACCGCGGCCCGCAGGTCGTGCAGCTGGACGCCGCGCTGGAAGCCGCCGGTCCAGTGGTCGCGAAGCGATTTCCCCAGCTCGGCGTGCCACATCAGGGCCGGCAGGTCTTCGATCACCACCGACATGCCGACGTGGTTGACCGGGCTGTTGGTGGCGATGCGGATCGCGCGGTCGGGCACGGAGCTGCCGCGGAACAGCCACACGTCGCCCGTACGCGCGAGCTCCACCGCCGCATCGAGGGTGATGGCCATCCCGCTACCCTATGTGGAATGCGGTGGTGGAAGGTGCTGGGCGTGGCCGGGCTGGTCGGAGTCGCGGCGACCGGTGTGGTGCTGGCGCGGGCCGAACGCAAGCGGCGGGCCTACACGCCCGACGAGGTCCGCGAGCGGCTGCGACAGAGGCTCGCGGAGACCGAGGTCAGCTGACCGCCGGCACGCCTTCGAGGTCGTCGGCCAGGTCGCCCTCGTCGACGGCACCCTTGCGCTTGAGGGCGATCGGGTCGCAGACCACCGTCACGCGGTAGGACAGCGCGACGTTGGAGAGGATCTCGCCCCGGATCCACAGGCAGACGCCGACGCCGTCTTCACCCTCGGGGTGCTCGTAGAACTCGACCTCGGGGCTGCTGAGCGCGCCGAGCAGGCCCTGTGTGCCGCGCTCGGTGAGCGCGACCTGGAGCACGCCGGCCGTGACCTGCACCTCGACGCTGTCCAGCTGGTCGCCGTCGTACCAGTGGGTGTCGGGCAGGAACAGCCGGGTGTCGACCTGCCGGCGGGAGTATTCGCCGCCCATCCGGCCGGTCTCCGGGTCGGGCTCGTCGCCGATCCAGGCCACGCCGACATAGTCGGTGCGCAGTCGCCGGTCTTCGGTCTCGAAGTCCGTCACCAGGACGTCGATGCGCGGCTGGGCCTGAAGATGCACGTCGGTCACGGGCCGCACGATATCACCGGCCCCGGGTTGACCGGAAAACAAGACGGACGTACGGTTTAAATGAATGCGGTTAGCCGAACCTAAGGGCGCCCCGCGTAGCCAGCTGCGAAACACTGGTGCATACACAGGCGGAGAAGGAGTACGACGTGGCGAGCCTCGACACCTTCGGTGCGAAGAGCCAGCTGCGCGTCAACGACGCGAGCTACGAGATTTTCAAGATCACGACGGTCGACGGGCACGAGCGGTTGCCCTACAGCCTCAAGATCCTGCTGGAGAACCTCCTCCGGACCGAAGACGGCGCCAACATCACCGAAGACCACATCCGGGCCCTGGCCGGCTGGGACGCCGACGCCGATCCGAGCGTGGAGATCCAGTTCACCCCGGCCCGGGTGCTGATGCAGGACTTCACCGGCGTGCCCTGCGTGGTCGACCTGGCCACCATGCGCGAGGCGGTCCGCGACCTGGGCGGCGACGCGACCAAGGTCAACCCGTTGGCGCCGGCCGAGCTGGTCATCGACCACTCGGTGATCGCCGACCTGTTCGGCCGCGAAGACGCGTTCGCCCGCAACGTCGAGCTCGAATACCAGCGCAACCGCGAGCGCTACCAGTTCCTCCGTTGGGGCCAGACCGCGTTCAACGAGTTCAAGGTCGTGCCGCCCGGGACGGGCATCGTGCACCAGGTCAACATCGAATACCTGGCTCGTACGATCATGGAGCGCAACGGCCAGGCCTACCCCGACACGGTCGTCGGCACCGACTCGCACACCACGATGGTCAACGGCCTGGGCGTCGTCGGCTGGGGTGTGGGCGGCATCGAGGCCGAGGCCGCGATGCTCGGCCAGCCGGTGTCGATGCTGATCCCGCGGGTGGTCGGCTTCAAGCTCTCCGGCGAGATGCCGGCCGGCACCACGGCGACCGACCTGGTGCTGACCATCACCGAGATGCTGCGCAAGCACGGCGTGGTCGGCAAGTTCGTCGAGTTCTACGGCCCCGGCGTGGCCGCCGTGCCGCTGGCCAACCGGGCAACCATCGGCAACATGAGCCCGGAATACGGCTCGACCATCGCGATCTTCCCGATCGACGCCGAGACGATCAACTACCTGACGCTGACCGGCCGGGACGCCCAGCAGGTCGCGCTCGTCGAGGCGTACGCCAAGGAGCAGGGCCTCTGGCACGACCCGGAGCGCGAGCCGGCCTACTCGGAGCGCCTCGAGCTCGACCTGGGCACCATCGAGCCCTCGCTGGCCGGCCCCAAGCGCCCGCAGGACCGCGTCCCGCTGGCCAGCGCCAAGCCGATCTTCCGTTCGGTGCTGACCGACTACGTCGGGCAGAGCGGGCCGGCCGACGAGGCGTCCGAGGAGTCGTTCCCGGCCAGCGACCCGCCGGCCAACGAGGTCGACGACCCTGCCGACCAGCCGACCGACTACGAGTCGGCCGCGCGCGGCGCCGACGGGCGGGCCTCGAAGCCGGTGCGGGTCACCGGTGACGACGGCACGGAATACGAGCTCGACCACGGCGCCGTCGTGATCGCCGCGATCACCTCCTGCACCAACACGTCCAACCCGCAGGTGATGATCGGCGCGGCACTGCTCGCCCGCAACGCGGTCGACAAGGGCCTCAACCGCAAGCCGTGGGTGAAGACCACGCTGGCGCCGGGCTCCAAGGTGGTCATGGACTACTACGAGCGGGCCGGCCTCACTCCCTACCTGGAGAAGCTCGGTTTCCACCTGGTCGGCTACGGCTGCACGACGTGCATCGGCAACTCCGGCCCGCTGCCGGAGACCATCTCGGCCGCCGTCGCCGAGCACGACCTCTCGGTGGTCTCGGTGCTCTCCGGCAACCGCAACTTCGAGGGCCGGATCAACCCCGACGTCAAGATGAACTACCTGGCGTCGCCGCCGCTGGTGGTCGCCTACGCGCTCGCCGGCTCGATGGACGTCGACCTGGTCAACGAGCCGATCGGCGTGGGCGCCGACGGTAAGGACGTCTACCTGAGCGAGATCTGGCCGTCGGCCGCCGAGATCGAAGAGGTCATCGGCCGGGCGATCGCCAGCGAGATGTTCACCCGCGACTACGCCGACGTGTTCGCCGGCGACGAGCAGTGGCAGAGCCTGCCGACCCCGAGCGGCGACACGTTCGCCTGGGACGGCGAGTCGACCTACGTGCGCAAGCCACCCTACTTCGAGGGCATGGCGCGCGACCCGCAGCCGGTCGCCGACATCCACGGCGCGCGGGTGCTGGCCAAGCTGGGCGACTCCGTGACCACCGACCACATCTCGCCGGCCGGTTCGATCAAGCCGGACTCGCCCGCGGGCCGCTACCTCGCCGACCACGGGGTGGCCCGGCACGAGTTCAACTCGTACGGCTCGCGGCGCGGCAACCACGAGGTGATGATCCGCGGCACGTTCGCCAACATCCGGCTGCGGAATCAACTGGTGCCCGGCGTCGAGGGCGGCGCAACGGTCAACCACCTGACGGGCGAGCAGACCACCATCTACGACGCTTCCGTGGCGTACGCCGAAGCGGGTGTGCCGTTGGTCGTGCTGGCGGGCAAGGAGTACGGCTCGGGCTCGTCCCGTGACTGGGCCGCGAAGGGCACGATGCTGCTCGGCGTGCGCGCGGTGATCGCCGAGTCCTATGAGCGGATCCACCGCTCCAACCTGATCGGCATGGGCGTGCTGCCGCTGCAGTACCCGCAGGGCCAGACCGCCGAGTCGCTCGGGCTGACCGGCACGGAGACGTTCGAGTTCACCGGCGTCGAGGCGCTCAACGACGGATCGACCCCGCGCACGGTGAAGGTGACCACCGACACCGGCGTCACTTTCGACGCGGTCGTCCGGATCGACACACCGGGCGAGGCCGACTACTACCGGCACGGTGGCATCCTGCAGTTCGTGTTGCGCAAGATGCTGGCGAGCTGAACCGGCTGGGGCCCCCTGGATCGCAGGGGGCCCTTCGCTGTGCAAGGCTCGGTGCTATGGACGACAAGACCGTGATGAGCCGGATCAACGACCTGGTCACCGAGGAGCACCAGCTCCGCACCCAGGTGCAGTCCGGCAAGATCTCCTCCGACGACGAGCGCCAGCGACTGCGCGAGCTCGAGGAGTCCCTGGACCAGTGCTGGGACCTGCTCCGCCGCCGCCGGGCCGCCCGCGCGGCCGGCGCCGACCCCGACGCCGTCAACGCGGAGCCCGTCTCCGAGGTCGAGGGCTACCTGCAGTAACCCACGTCAGTGGCCCTTGAAGGCCTCCGCGAGCCACCACGAGCCGCCGTCGGAGACGATCTTCGCGTCGACGACGAGCGGCCGGCTCGGCCCTTCCCGGAGCCAGTCGGTGATGCCGTGTAGGTCTTCGGTCGTCCGGACCGTCACGCCACCCGCGCCGAAGCCGGTCGCCAGGGCGGCGATGTCGGTGTCCGGAAACGTCACCGTGCCCAGGTCGGCGTCCGGGCCGAAATGGTGCACCTCGGCGCCGTAGGCCGCGTCGTTGTAGACGACGCAGATCAGCGGGAGGCGCAGGCGCACGGCGGTCTCGAGTTCGGCGATCGACATGAGGAAGCCGCCGTCGCCCGAGGCGAGCACCGGGAGGCGGTCGGGTCGGGCCAGCGCCGCGCCGATCGCGGTCGACAGGCCCAGGCCGATCGACTGGAAGGCCTGGGTGAAGCAGAAGCCGAACTCGTCGGGCACCCGCAGGTAGGCGCTCGGGTAGCCCATGAAGTTGCCCGAGTCGATCGCGACGATCCGCTCGGCCGGCAGGATGGCGTCGAGTTCGCGGCTCAGCACGCGGGGGTCGATCCGGTCGCCGGTCGAGAGGTCCTCGGTCGGCTCGTCGTTCCAGCGGCCGGTGCGGGCGATGCGGTCGCGGATCTCGTCGCTTCGGTAGCCGTGGTTCTCGCCCAGCCGCGCGACCAGTGCGTCGGCGGTCGCGGCGCTGTCGCCGACGACGCCGAGGTGGATCGGGCGGTGCACGCCGAGGGCGGCGGGGTCGAGGTCGACCTGGGCGACGGTGGCGTCGTCGGCGATGAGCCGGCCGTGCCGCATCGTCCACATGTTGAGGGCGCACCCGAAGCCGACGATCAGGTCGGCCTGGGAGATCAGGCTCGCGGCCGTGGGCGAGGCGAACCCGCCGGAGATGCCCAGCGCGTACGGGTCGTCGTGGAACAGCCCGTTCGCCACCGCCGACGTGGCCAGCAGCGAACCGGTCAGCTCGCCCAGCCGGCGCAGCTGCGGTCCGGCGTCCCGGGCGCCGCGGCCGGCGACGATGACCGGCCTTCGCGCGCTCTGGAACAGTGCCGCGAGCGCCGCCACCGCCTCGCTCGCCGGTTGGACCGGTGCCGGGCGCGGTTCCGCCGGCCGTGGCCCCCCGGTGGCCTGTTGTGCCTGCACGTTCAAGGGCAGGTTGAGCACGACGGTGCGGCGCTCGTCGCGGGCCCGACGCCAGGCCCGGACGGTGTCGTCGACCGCCGATTCACCACTGTGGACACGCTCGGCGATGGCGCCGAGGCTCTGCGCGAAACCGGACTGGTCCATGGCGAAGTTGGAGGTGCGGCCGCCCGCCTCCGCGGCCAGCACGACCAGCGGGGTGCGGCTCTTGGCCGCCTCACAGATCCCGGTCGCGGCGTTGGTGAGGCCGCAACCCTGGTGCACGGAGAGCAGGGCGACCTGACCCGACATCCGGGCGTACGCGTCGGCCATCGTCGCCGCGCCGGACTCGTGCCGGGTGGCGGTGAACGGCACGCCGCCGGACCGCAGGGCGTTGGTCACCCGGAAGTTGCCGCTGCCGACGACACCGAAGCAGTGGCCCGCGCCGAGCGTGGCCAGCGTCTGGCCGACCACGTCGGCGACGGTGCCGGTCATCGCTATCGACCATCCACAAGGGCCAGGACCCGGGTCGGGCTGCCGGTGCCGCCGACGATCGGCAGCGGCGCCACGACGAGCAGGGCGCCGGTTGGCGGCAGTTGGGCGAGGTTCTGCAGCGAGGTGATGCCGTACTTGTCGTTGCCGAGCAGGTGGAAATGGGCCGGGAACGGCGGCTCGAGCCCGCCCGCGTTGCCCGCGTCGATGCCGACGGTCTCCACGCCGAAGCCGGAGATCGGGGTGTTCTTCGCCAGCCACTCGGCACAGGCGGCGGTGATGCCGGGCGTGTGTGACCCGTTCTCGTCGGCGTTGAGGAACTGCTCCTGTGAGTGGGCGTACTTGTCCCAGCCGGTGCGGTAGAGCAGCCAGGTGCCCTCGGCGAGCGCGCCGTGCTCGGCGATCCACGCCTCGACGTGGTCGACGTCGAGGAGGAAGTCGGGGTCGGCCGACGCTTCGGTGGTGAAGTCCATGACCGCGGCCGGGCCGACGAGGCGGCTCGGCGGGATCTGCGACACGTCGTGCCCGTCGCGCCCGGTGACCCAGTGCACGGGCGCGTCGAGGTGCGTACCGATGTGTTCGCCGGTCCTGATGTTGTGGTGTTTCCAGAACGGCCCCGGCGCGTCGTAGGCGCTCACCTGCTCGAGGCTGAAGTCGACCAGGTTGGCGAACGGCTCCGGCAGCCGCAGCGTCGGCGTGCTGGCCGAGAGCGGGTTGGTGAGATCGACGACCCGGATCGCGCCGGACCCGAGCGCGGCGACCAGATCTGCGACAGAAGTCATGGCAGGCGCCCTTCGATGATCTTTCTGGTCATGCGCGTCATCCTGCCACCACGGGCCGCGATAACCACCCCCCAGGAAAGACGAATGTCTTGATAGATTCGCGCTTCGCTTCGATCGGAAGGAATGCGGATGAGCGGCACGGGGGCCGAATCTGCACCAGGACCACTCGACCCGACACCGGAGGTGCCGTCGCCGCCACCGCCCGCGGGCGACAGATGGTCCGCCATCACGCCGGGCTACTACCCGCCACCACCGCCGGAGAAGCCGCGGCGGGGCCGCGCCGGCCTGATCGCGGCGGCCGTCGCGGCGGTGCTACTGCTGGGCGCCTGTCTCGGTGTGGGCGGCACCGTCCTCGCGCTGCGCTCCGACGACACCCCCGCGCCCGCCGGCACCGCGTCCGACGCGGCGTCGCGGCCGTCGTCCGGCCGCAACCCGATCGCGGAGCCGTCCGCCGGCGAGGAGCCGGTGGAAGACGGGCCGCAAGCCAGCGCCTACCCGGCGACGAAGCGCGGCGATCTCGAGCGGGTCTGCGACGAAGACGTCTACTATCCACAGTCGCCCAAGCGCGCGGGTAAGGCGCCGCACCCGGTCGTGCTGCTCGTATCCGACACCCCGGGCCTGCGCACGCAGGACGAGGGTTACTACTACGACGAGGGTCTGTCCAACCAGGACAAGCAGACCTGGGCCGCGCCAGACCCGCGAAAGGTCCAGCTGGTCGCCTGCCTTGACCAGGCCGGCAAAGGCACGAAGATCCGCTCCTGCAAGTTCGACGACCCGAACCCCGACACCCTGGCGCTGCACCGATCCACCTGGCGCCTCCGCGTGTTCGAGGCGGCCACCCGGCGCCAGCTGCTCGACAAGCGCATGAGCGGCGACGACCAGACCTGCCCGTTCGTGACCTTGTACGGCCCCGACAAGAAAATCTACGCCAAGGTGAGCAACCGGGTCATCCTCGACACCCTGCGCCCGCTCGTCACCCGCTAAAAATGCCGCTCCACCTTCGCGATCGAGGTTGGGAAGGTGGAAGCTGATTTCTCGGCCGGCGAGCGGGCACCGCCTTCGTCGCCAGAATCCCGCACGGCGAGTTCGCGGTCACGGTCGAGCCCGGCCCCTTAGAGCGCGAGTAGCGGAATGGACGTGACATGATCGACCAAGGTGAACTTGCCCTTTGGATCTTGGTGGCCTTGGGGAACTCGGTGGGGCCAGCTCTAGGGTAGAAGTTCTTCGCGTCATGCGCGGCAAGCTCGCGGGCCGGTTGACAGTCGACGACCTTGCACGACGACCGAGCCGCGGCGACATCGCTTAGGAAAACAAGGCGGACTTCGCCCGGCTCCGCCTTGCCAGCGAAGGATTGCTTCTTCCACCCGCCATTTCCGGGCGAGGGGTCTGGACGCTGACCCCCGAAGGTGAGCGCGAGTCGAACGCATTGCGCGCTCGCAGAGACCCGTTCTTGTGTCCCACATTCCGATCGATCGCCACAGATGTCACCTGGCGCACTCAACAAGGCCGAGACCTAGGTCTTACGCCTTAGGAGACGACCTTCACCGACAACGCCCTGCTCCAACTCGCCATCAGCCACCGGAGACAGATGAAGATCCAGCGATTCGCCTCCCGCGGCGAGGCAGAAACCGGCGCGGACTGGGAGTGGTGGATCCGTGACGAACGCGGATATGTCGGATTCCGTATCCAGGCGAAGCGGGCAGACCCCACAACGCGACGCGTCCGCCTCGACCAACAGGCGGCATCCAACACTTCCTCTGGATACCAGGTCGAGGTCTTTGCCGACCGTTGCCGTTCTGATCGCATCGCGGGTTTCTACTGCGTCTACAGCGATGCTCAGACGACATGGCGGCTCGGCGCCGCTCGGCCGGGGCCGTGTCCGCATGGGCCCGTCGATCTCGCCCAATGGGGATGCGCCATTGTGCCGGCGGAAACGGCGTTGGACTTCTTGGGCCGCAGAGAGTTCCGCACCGCGGCGATCCTCGCCGCCGGGGCGCCGTCGTACCAGCTGGTCTGTCACGCACCGATCAACGGCATTGCAGCCGGCGTCCGTGGACTCTGGCGGAGCCTGACGGCAGCGCTGACCGACGACGCCGACCGGCCAGATGCAGGTCCACCACCGGCGGAAGAACCGCCGCCCCAAATCGAGGCATGGTTTCGTCGCGACCTACGCACTCTCGAGCGGTGGTCAGGGTTGGCCGGCGTGGTGTTGGTCGACGCGACCGACGCGGCCGTCATGGGTTGATCCAGCCGCCATCGCCGAGGGTCGCGGTCGCCGTGTGCCGTTGCCACCCACGTCTGTTATTTGCGGCGGCGGGCGACCAGCAGGACGACGGCGGCGATGATGGCGGTGGAGCCCAGGCAGCAGAACGACAGGACGACCAGGTGCCACGGGCGGATGGCGCCCATCGTTTCCTCCTAGCGGATCACCGACAACGGCCTGGGCCAGGCTAGCCCGACCGGCCGCCGTCCGGACCTGAGCGGGCGCGGCGCGGGCCGCTTCCCGGTCGTGCGGGAAGCGGCCCCAGCGGCGGCGGCCGTCAACGGACGCCGGCCTCGTCGAGGAGGCGGCGGGTGATCTCGTCGTGGTCCTGGGGTAGGCCGCGGGCGGCGAACCAGGTCGTGACGTTCTTGACGTCGCGGGCCAGCAGTGCCGGGCCGTTGGGGTTGGCGATCACGTCGATCACCTGGGGCAGGTCGATCACCACCAGCCGGTCGTCGTGCACCAGCAGGTTGTAGGGCGACAGGTCGCCGTGTGCGAAGCCGGCGCGGGCCAGCACCGTCAGGGCGTCCAGCAGCTGGTCCCACAGCGACTTGAGTTCGGCCGGCTCCGGGCGTAGCTGGGCCAGTCGCGGGGCGGCCAGGCCCTCCGCGGCGTCGCCGATGAACTCGAGCATCAGCTCCGTGCCGCGCAGTTGCACCGGATAGGGCACGGAGATCGCGCCGTAGCTGGTGGCGACCTCCCAGAGGCGGGACAGGGCGTCGAACTCGGCGGCCGCCCACTGGCCGGCGATCAGCTGCCGGCCGAACGACGTACGCCCGGACATGGCCCGGTTCTCCCGGGATCGCCGCACCCGGCGCCCTTCCAGGTAGCCGGCGTCGCGGTGGAACATCCGGTGTTCCGGCTCGCGGTAGCGCTTGGCCGCGAGCAGGCAACTGCGGTCGGTGTCGGGGATGCCGCGCCGGACCAGGTAGACGTCGGCTTCCTTGCCGGTCTTGAGAATGCCCAGCTCGACGTCGACGGCGGCCAGCTCGGTGACCACCCAGTCAGGCCGCGGCAACGGCCCGTGCAGGGCGTCGTCCCAGGTGGACCAGGCGTCGCCGGTCTCGGGGACGTCGGTGTCGGCGTTGGTGTCGAAGGCGACGGGCGTGCGGTGCCGCGCGCGCTTCAGGAACTGCGGATCGTCGTCGTCGAAACGACGCTTGCCGGAACGGCCACGCGGTGCCGGCTCGGAATCGTGCTCACGCAACGGAGGAACTCCTGGATCGAGAAGGAAGAAGAAGGCCGCGAGAAGTAAGCGACAACGACAGCCACAGAACTCACCCCTTCCATCTCGACGACCGGCCGGCGCGGGTCAGGCGCGGCCAGGTCTGGTTCCAACTAGATCGGGAGTCTCCCGGCGCGAAGCCGGCGACGCAACCGAATTATCCGGCGAGCACCGCGGCCATCGCCGGCAGGAATCCGCCCGCCGTCGCGGTCGGCTCGAAGCGCGACTCCATCCAGCGCCGGCCGCGGTGCAGCCACACGCTGGGCAGGCCCATCTCGGCAGCCGCGCCGATGTCGGTCTCGGGACTGTCGCCGACCACCCAGGCGCCGCGCATCCGCATCCGGACCCGCTCGGCGGCGAGCGCGAAGATGCGCGGGTTGGGCTTGCTGACCCCGACCTCCTCGGAGATCACCCAATCGGCGACGTAGCGGTCGAGGCCCGTACGCCGGATGGTGGTGTCTTCCTGCCGGGTGGCCCCGTTGGTCACCAGCACCGGCACCCAGCCCGCGTCGTCGGCGATCCGCAGCGCGCAGGCGACCAGCGGGTCGAGCTTGCTGTTGGCCACGACACCCTCGCGCATCTCGTCGACGAGGTCGACGGACGAGGTGCTGAGCCGGTAGCGCTCGCGGATCTGGTCGGCGACGTCCCAGCGGTCGGTGAGGCCGTCGGCGTCGACGGACAGCAGCCAGTCGACGTCGGGCGGCGGCGCGCCGATCCCGGTCAGGAACCCCTCGGCCCAGGTGCGGAAGGCGCCTGTGCGGTCCAGAACAGTGTTGTCCACGTCGAGGAACATGAGGGGCACCCGCGCACAGTACGGGACAGCGCCGATCTCTCAAAACCCCCGCAATGTAAACAATCTTGGGCCGGCGACGAACGATCGCCGGGCCGCGGGCGCGGACCGGCGATCGCCGTGGTGGCGGGCGTCAGGCGTTGGCCCGACGGATCACCACCAGCCCCCCGACGGCGGCGATCCCGGCGACCAACGCGGGCCAGCCGACCAGCAGGCTGGTGGGCGTTTGGTCGCTCAGCCAGTGCCAGATCGCGAGCCACCAGTCCTGCCAGGTGATCAGCGCGGCGAGCAGGCCGACGAGCAGCAGGGCGGCCGCGCCGGCGGCGAAGAACCCGTTGGCGCCCCAGCGGACGATGGTGGTCGCCGCGAAGATGGCCAGGAAGCTGACGAACAGGAACGGCACGGCGAAGACCAGGATCTGCAGGAATCCGTTGTGGACGTCGACGAACGGGACCCGGAAGAACCGCAGGTCGACCCCGAACCCGTCGGTCGCCCCTTCGAGCAACTTCAACAGATAGAGCACGATGGCGTACGCGAATGCCTGGAACACCATCACCAGCGCGGTCGCGAGGTAGAAGGTGCGCCGGGTGATGCCCATGCCGAGCGCGAACGGGAACACCTGGTTGATCGCGATCGCCCCGACGATCGCCACGACCGAGTAGATGCTGGCGAGCCCGCCGGTGGTGTTGCCACCGGGCCGCCCGGCGTCACCGATCGAGGCGAAGATCAGGATGTTGACGACGAACGAGATGCCCATGATCGCCCAGGGCCACAGCATGGTCTGCTTCCAGACGATCGTGTGCAGCCGGGTCGCGTCCAGGATGCGGTTCATCGCGCGGCGTTCCTTTCCATCGTCAGGCGCACGACCGCCTGCTGGAGCGAGACCGGCTCCAGATCGACGCCGAGCTTCTTGGCCCGCAGCCGCTCGGCGTTGTCGAACGTGCCGCGGATCGTCGCGCGGACCGTGCCGCCGAGTCGCTGCCGATGCAGCACGTCGCGGCCTTCGGCGAGGTCCTGGACCGCCGCGGCCGGGCCGGTCGCGTCCATCACCTCGCCGCGCAGTTCCTCGGTGTCGGCGTCGAGCACCAGCTTGCCGCCGTCGAGCAGCAGCACGTGCTCGATGAGGTCGGCGACCTCGTCGATGAGGTGGGTGGAGAGCACGACCGTGCGGGGGTGCTCGGCGTAGTCGGCCAGCAGCCGGTCGTAGAACAGCTGCCGGGCCACCGCGTCGAGGCCGAGGTAGGGCTCGTCGAAGAAGGTCAGCGGCGCCCGGGCGGCCAGGCCGACGGTGACGCCGAGCGCGGAGAGCATGCCGCGGGACAGCTTGCGCACGTCGCGCTTGCGGGGCAGCTTGAACTCGTCGACAAGGGACTCCGCGAAGTCCCTGTCCCAGTTGGGGAACAGGTGGCTCGCCAGGCTGAGCACGTGCCAGACCTTGTAGGCCTGCGGGTATTTCTGGCTCTCCTTGACGAAGGCCACATGCGACAGAGCGCGCTCGTTCTCGTAGGGGTGTTCGCCGAAGAGCCGCAGCTCTCCCGAGGTCGCCGCGTTCTGACCGGTGATCAGCTGCATCAGCGTGGTCTTGCCGGCGCCGTTGCGACCGAGCAGGCCGTAGATGACGTTCTCGGTGAGCGTGAAGCTCACGTCGTCGAGCGCGGTCACGTCGCCGTACCGCTTGGTCAGGCCGGATGCCGTCACCACGGTCATCGCACGTCCTCCCACGTTTCGATCAGCTTCTTGAGCTCATCGGTGCCGATGCCCAACTTCCGGGCTTCCTCGATGAGCGGACGCACGTACTGGGTGGAGAAGTCGAGCCGGCGACGCTCCCGGAGCGTTTCGCGTGCCCCCGTGGCCACGAACATTCCGATCCCCCGGCGTTTGTAGAGAGTTCCGTCATCGACCAGGCGGTTGATCCCCTTGGCGGCGGTGGCCGGGTTGATCCGATGGAACGCCGCGAGTTCGTTGGTGGAGGGCACCTGGGTCTCCTCGGCGAGCGTCCCGTCGATGATCGAGTTTTCGATCAGCTCCGCGATCTGTACGAAGATCGGGCGGTCGTCATCCATCGGGCCTCGTTGGTTCATTACTCATGTAACTAACCATGCAACCAACAAACCCGGGAAGTCAAGTGGTTGGCATCACGCGGTGGGTCAGTTGGCCGCGAGAATGCGGCGTTCGCCCAGCTCACGACGGTCGAGCAGCATCGTGTGGGCGGCCCGCACGCGGGCCAGTTCGGCCGGGTCGAGGGTGGCCACGACCACCGTCTCGCCCTCGTCGGCGGCCCGGACGAGCGGCCGGCCCTCCGGGTCGTAGATCGCCGCGCCGCCGTTGAACGACCAGTCACGGTCGCCGCCGACCGAGTTGGCGAAGACCACGTACATGGTGTTGTCGAGGGCCCGGGCGGCGTAGTAGACGTCGCGCCGGTGCGCCGAGCCGACCACGTAGCCGCTGGGCACCAGGTAGCCGTGCGCACCGTCGTCGGCGGCGGCCCGGCCGTGCTCCGGGAAGCAGCCGTCGTAACAGATCCCCAGACCCAGCCGCCAGCCGTCGACCAGCAGCGTGGCGCCGCTGGTGCCGGGCGTGAACAGGGCGTTCTCCTCGGGACCCCAGAGCAGTTGCTTGTCGTACGCGGAAACGGTGTTCCCGGTCCGCTCCACCAGCACCGCCGAGCAGGTCCGCCGGCCGTCGACGTGGCGCACCGACGCGCCGACGACGACCACGACGGAGTGCTCGCGCGCCGCGGCCCGCAACGGGTCGAGGCGGCCGTCGCTGATCCCGCCGGCCTCGGTCGCGGGCAGGTCGCTCGCCGCGGGATCGGCGTGCAGGGTCGGTGGGTGGTAGGCGCAGAGGAACAGTTCGGGCAGGACCACGAGCCGGGCGCCGGCGTCGGCGGCCTGGCCGACGAGGCGGGCGGCCAGCGACGCGTTGTGCGCGATCTCGCCAGGCACCGGCGTCGCCTGCACGGCGGCAACCGTCAACGGAGTCGCCGGCGGGGTGTCCACGGCGGCATCCTACGGCGAGAATCGGTGCCGTGGATGACTCGTTCTACCGGCCGACCGGCGACCCGTCCCGGTTCGAGTCGACCCAGCACACCCAGGGGCCGTGGGGGCCCGGCCTGCAACACGCCGGTCCGCCGTCGGCGCTGCTCGTCCGGGCGATCGAGGCGCTGCCCAGCACCGTCTCCGGCGAGGCACACCTGGCCCGGCTGACCGTCGACATCCTGGGCGCGGTGCCGGTCGAGGAACTGACGGTCACCGCCACGGTGCTGCGGCCCGGCCGCTCGGTCGAGTTGGTCGAGGCGGCCGCGTCGGCCGGCGGCCGGCCGGTCATGGTCGCGCGGGGCTGGCGGATCCGGCGCACCGACCTCGACCTGCCGCGCCCGGCGCTGCCACACCACGAGAAGGCCCCGATGCGCCCGTCGGTGGCCACCGCGTTCACCGACCCGGCGTGGCGGATCGGCTATCTCGGCGCGGTCGAGTGGCGGTTCATCTCCGGGCATTTCGAGAAGCCCGGGCCCGCCCTGGTGTGGGCCCGGCCGAGGATCGCGCTGGTGGCGGGCGAGAAGATGTCACCGGCGCAGCGACTGGTGGCGCTCGCCGACTCGGGCAACGGGCTGAGCCGGGTGCTCGACATGGCCACCTGGTGGTTCATCAACACCGAGTTGACGGTGCACCTGCACCGGCCGCCGGTGGGCGACTGGGTCTGTGTGCGGGCCCGCACCACGCTCTCTGAGGGCGGCACCGGGCTGGCGACCACCCTGCTCTACGACGACCACGGCCCGGTCGGGCAGGGGGCACAGGCGTTGCTGGTCGGTCCGCGGCCATGACCGTGACACGCAAGCCGTACGTACGGATTGCATGACCGAGGGCCACCTGACACGATCGACACGTGCCCCGCGTGAGCCAGAACCAGCTCGACGCCCGCCGCCACGAGATCCTGACGGCGGCGCGCGCCGCGTTCGCGCGCTATGGCTACGAGGGTGCCACGGTGCGGCGGCTGGAAGAGGAAACCGGGCTGAGCCGGGGTGCGATCTTCCACCATTTCCGTGACAAGGACTCCCTCTTTCTCGCCGTCGCGGAAGACGACGCCGCCGCGATGGTCGCGACGGTCGCCCGCAACGGCCTCGTCCAGGTGATGCGCGACCTGCTCGACCAGGCCGCGTCGCCCGACACCACCGGTTGGCTGGGCAGCCAGCTCGAGGTCTCCCGCCGGCTGCGCACCGACCCCGAGTTCGCCAAGCGCTGGGCGGTGCACTCCGCGGCGATCGCCGAGGCCACCCGCGACCGGCTCGCCCGCCAGCGCGCCGCCGGCGTGCTGCGCGACGACGTCGACCTCGACGTGCTGGCCCAGTTCCTCGAGCTGGCCTACGACGGCCTGGTGCTGCACCTGGCCATGGGCCGGCCGGCCGGCGACCTGGGCCGGGTGCTCGACCTGGTCGAAGAGGCGGTCCGCCGGGCCAGCCGGCCCTAGCGGTCACGTCGCCGTTACCTCCGGCGGCTCCCAGCGGCCTTACGCACGGTGGTGCGGCAACTCCACAATGGGCGCCATGGTGATGGCCGCGTCGACCTGGGGGATTCCCGGACCCGCCTTCCTGGTGGGGTACGTCGCGCTGGCCGCGACCGCGGTCCTGGCCACGCGGTGGGTGCGCGCGGCGATCAGGCGCGGTGGCACCACTCCTGACCTCGACGGCCTCGACCCGCGACGGTTGGCGTTCCTCGCCGGCGGCCGCCGGCTCGCGGTGTACGCCGCCCTGGCCGCGCTGCGGCGGGCCGAGGCGATCGGAGCGCGTCCGGGCCGCGGGCCGAGGGCGACCGGGCCGGTCCCGGCCGACGCCGGCGCCCTCGACCGCGCCGTGCACGCCGCGGCCGGGCCCGGCACGCGGGTGGCGCGGCTCAGCGGCGACGCGTCCGTCCAGCGCGCCCTCGACGACCTGCGCCGCGGCCTGGAGGGCGACCGGCTGCTGGTCTCGCGCGGGCGGGCCTGGGGCTACCGGGCCGCGGCGCTCATCCTGCTCCCCGTGATCGCGCTCGGCGGCGTCCGCATCGCGGCCGGCGCCCGGGCACACCGGCCGGCCGACATCCTCATCCTGCTCGTCACCGTGTCGAGCTGTTGGCTGATCGCCAGCCTGCTCAGCCGGGCACCGTGGCGCACCAGGGCCGGCGACACGGCGGTGCTCCGGCTGCGGGCACGCCATGCCCACCTCGGGCCCGACCATCATCCGAGCTACGCGACCTACGACGCCGCGACGGCCGCGATGGGTGTCGCGCTCTTCGGCGCGTCCGCGCTGTTCCTGCTCGATCCCGCCCTGGCCGTCGCGGCGGAGGTCCGCTGGACGGGGGCGGCGGGCGCGGCCACGGCCGGGACCGCGGGCTACCTGCCGGGCCTGTTCGGCACGGGCACCGGTTACGGATCCGGTTCCGGGGCCGAAGCCGGCTCCGGCGGTGGCTGCGGTGGCGGTGGCAGCGGGTGCGGCGGATGACCGGCCCTGGTCGTCGGGATCACGACCGATTTCGGCCCCGGTGGCGGGGTCGATCCACAATGGGCGCACGCGCCCTGCGAAACAGGAGACCACGATGACACTGGCCGCACCCGGCGACACCTGGGGCATCTCCGGTCCCAGCTTCCTCGGGCTCTATGTGGCGCTGGCGCTAGCCGCCATCGTCGCCACGGCGATCGTCCGGTCGTTGCTCGCCCGCGGCCACACCGGCCCCGGCCCGCGGCTGACGCCCGACCAGGTCGCGTTCCTCAACGGTGGCCCGCAGCTGACCACCTACGCCGCGCTGGGCGGGTTGCGCCGGGCCGGCGCGATCGGTGCCAACCCTGACCGCACGCTGGTGCCGACCGGGCCGCTGCCGGCCGGTTCGACGGCGCTGGACACGGCCGTCTACAACGCCGCCGGCAAACGGCTGCGGACCCGCGACCTGACCGGCGACCCGTGGGTGTCGAGCACCCTCGACGACATCCGGGCCGGCCTCGAGCGCGCCGGCCTGCTGCTGTCCCGCGGGCAGCGCGGCCAGTCGCGGCTGGCGGCGCTGCTGCTCCTGCCGGTGATCGTGCTCGGCGGCGCGCGGATCTCGGCCGGCATGGCCAACGAGCGCCCGGTCGGCTTCCTGACCGTCCTGGTGCTCGTCACCGTCGTCTGGATGCTGCTCAGCCTGGCCCGGGCCAAGACCCGGACGAGGGCGGGCACCAGCGCGCTGGCCAGCCTGCGGACCGAAAACCAGCACCTGTCCCCCGGCCAGTCGCCGAGCTACGCGACCTACGGCGCGGGCGCGGCGGCCATGGGCATCGCGCTGTTCGGCGCGTCGACGCTCTACATGGTCGACCCGGCGTTCGCCGCCGAGGCCGAGATCAACCGGGCGGTCACCGGCTCCGGTTCCAGCAGCGGCGGCTCGTCCTGCGGCAGCGGCTCCTCGTGCGGCGGCGGCAGCTCGTGCAGCGGCGGCAGCTCCTGCGGCGGCGGGGGCGGCTGCGGTGGCGGCGGGTGCGGCGGATGACGCCCTACGGCGTCGGCATCGGCTGGCGACCCGAGATCGCCGGTTTCGTCGCGGAGCTGCCCGGGCTGCGCTTCGTCGAGGTGGTCGCCGAGTCGGTGCACGCCGACGCGCCGGTCCCGCCAGGCCTCGCCGCGCTGCGGGACCGCGACGTCGCCGTCATCCCGCACGGCGTGCGACTGTCGCTCGGTGGCGCCGAACCGGTCGACCCGGACCGGGTCGACCACCTCGCCGCGGTCGCCTCGCTGCTCGACGCGCCGCTGGTCAGCGAGCACATCGCGTTCGTCCGGGCGGGCGGGGTCGAGGCCGGCCACCTGCTACCCCTCCCCCGCAGCCGGGAGGCGGTCGACGCGGTCGTGGCCAACGTCGCCCGTACCCAGGCCGCTCTTGCGGTCCCGATCGCTCTGGAACCGATCGCCGCGGTCTTCGACTGGCCCGACGACGAACTGAGCGAGGCCGAGTTCCTGACCGAGATCCTGGAGCGCACCGACGCGCTGCTGCTGCTCGACATCGCCAACGTGTACGCGAACGCCCGCAACCGCGGCACCGACCCGCTCGCCCTGCTCGACGCGCTGCCGCTGGACCGCATCGCCTACTGCCACGTAGCCGGCGGGGCCGAGGCCGGCGGCGTCTACCACGACACGCACACCCACCCGGTGCCGGAGCCGGTGCTCGACCTGGTCTCGGCCCTCTGCGCCCGCTGCCGGCCACCGGCCCTGCTGCTGGAACGCGACGGCGCCTACCCGGCCGCCGACACCTTGCGAGCCGAGCTGGACGCGATCGCGGCCGCATCCGGCTACCCGGCAGTCACATGACCGGCGACCTCGCGGCCCGGCCGGCGGGCGGTCACGCGACCGGCGACGCCGGGCCGCGGCCGGCGGGCGAGCACGCGACCGGCGACCTGGCGGCCCGGCAGGCGGCGCTGGTCGCGGCGTTGACGTCGGGCGCGGCCGTGCCGCACGGATTCGACGAGCGGCTGGTCGGCATCGCCCGCGACGCCCTGTTGCGCAAGCGGGCCGGTGAGGTCGCGCGGGCCTGGCCGCTGCTCGCGGCCGACCGGGGCGACCGGTGGCCGGCGGTGTTCATGGAATGGGCCGCCGCCCGGCCGACCAACGGCTCGCTGCGGGACGGATGGGACCTGGCCCGGTCGCTGGCCCCGCGCACTGGGCCGGCCGCGGCCGAGCTGGCGGCCCGAGAGGCGGCCTGGCGCTACGACGGAATCTCCGCACCCGTGCCCCGCGGCCGGCTTTCCGGCTGGGCCCGCAGCGTCCGCTCCGGGGCGCTCTGGGAGAGTGGCGGGTTGTGGACTCGCTTAAGGCCGAAGGACTGACCCGCCGGTTCGGCAACCTCGTGGTGCTCGACGCGGTCACCTTCACCGTCGAACCCGGCCAGGTCGGTGCCGTGCTCGGTGCCAACGGCTCGGGCAAGACGACGCTGCTGCGCTGCGTGATCGGCGCCGACCGGCCCGACGAGGGGGTGGTGACGGTCGGCGGGCGCCGGATCTACGAGACCGACGCCTGGGCCCGGGGGATCATGGCCGCGGCGCTCGACGACATCGACTTCTTCCCCGACCTGTCGGTGGCCGAGCACCTCGCGCTGCTGGCCTACGCACACGGCGGCGGTGGTGACCCGGTCGACGAGGTCCTCGGTGAGCTGGGCCTGGAATCCGCCCGCGACCAACTGCCGATCACCCTGTCCAGCGGCCAGCGACGCCGCCTCGCGCTCGCGTCCTGCCTGGTCCGCCCGCGCCGGGTGCTGGTGCTCGACGAGCCCGAGCAGCGGCTCGACGTCGACGGCCGGGCCTGGCTGACCGATCGGCTGCGGCGGGAGAAGGCGGCCGGCACGGCCGTGCTGATGGCCTCCCACGACACCGAACTCGTCGACGCGGTCGCCGACGTGCGGATCGGCATCGGCGGGTGACCACTACGACCCTGATGCCGCCACCCGGGGCGGCACCGCCACCGGCCGGCGAGCTGAAGGCCCGGCTGCGCCGCGCCCGCCGCCAGCACCGCGACCGGTCGATCGGCGACCTGCTGACCGACCTCTACATGATCGCTTTCCTGATCGCGATCTACGGCTGGGCCGGTATCGACTCGATCAGCGGCTTCCTGCACCGCGAGGTGAAGGCGTCTCCCGCGGACCCGGCCGCGCGCTACTGGATCGGGGTCGGCGCCGGCATCGCGCTGGCCGGTTTCGTCTGGCAGGGCCTGACCGCCGTCGGCCCGCTACAGGTCGGCCCGGCCGTGCAGAGTTGGCTGGCGAGCACGCCGATCTCCCGGCGGGCGCTGCTCGCACCGAGGTTCGCCGGCCTGGCGCTGGCCGCGGCCGGCGGCGCGGCCCTGCTGGCCGCGGTGGCCGCCGCGATCGGCCGGTCCGGCGGCTACGTGTGGGCGGCCGTCGCCGGCCTGACCTGGGGCACCGCGTTCGCCGCCGGCGCCGTGTCGGCACAGGCGTTCTTCGGCCGCCGCACCCGCTGGCCGGCCGTGGTGCTGGCGGGCGTGGGCGGAGTGCTGGTGCTCGGGGTGGTGCTCGACTACGGCCTTTTCGACCACGCTCCGCCCCGGCCGCCGGTGTCGGTGCTGCCGGCCGTCGCGCTGGCGGGCCTCGTACCCGCGGCGATCTTCCTGGTTCTGGCCGTGCGCGCGCTGCCGCGAATCGACCGTTCGACGCTGTCGACGGGAGCCCGCTTCGCCTCGGCCGCGTCGTCGGCGCTGTTGCTGCTGGACCCGTCGATGCTGGCCGCGGTCGTGGAGAACCAGCGCTGGCGCGCGGTCGGCCGGGTCCGCACGGGCCGCTTCCGGCCCGGTCCGCGCGGTTGGGTGCTGCTCCAGGCCGACGTCCGCCGGATCGGCCGCAACCCGGCCGCCCTCGGTTGGTGGGCGGTGCTCGTTCTCGCGGTGTACGCCGTGCAGGTCGCCCTCCCCGCCGTCGCACCGTCGGTGCAGGTGATCGCCGCCTTCCTGGCCGCCGACCGGTTCGCCGGCGGCCTGCGCGGCATCTCCCGCTCGGCCGGTCTGCGCCGGGCGATCGGCGGCACCGACGGCAGCCTGAAAATGATCCACCTCGTCGTGCCGACGCTCGCGGCCGCGCTCTGGTGGCTCGCGACCGTGCCCGCGGTCGGTGCCGGCCCGACCTGGCTGCCGGTGTTTCTGGTCCTCGCCGTGGCCGGGGGCGTGTACCGGTCCGCGACCCGCGGCCCCATGATCTACGGTGGCTCGGTGGCGGAATCCCCCATGGGCTCGATGCCGGTCGACCTGATCCGCCAGGTCGTCCGCGGCCCCGACGTGATCGCTATCGCCGTCGCCGTCCAGATCCTGGTCCGATGAAACCTACGGAGATCGGCGTGGTTTGCTTCCGGGTGGCCCGATGAACGCCGCCGAGGTGGAGGCCGCGCTGGCCTCGTTCGCGGCACGGACCGACGCGCTGGCGCCCGGTTCGGGACGGCCGGTGTCGCTGACGGTGACGTTGAGTCCGGCCGCGGCGGAGGCGCTCGTGGCGGCGTTGCGGTCCTATCACGACCCGCGCGACCACGGCTCGTGCGACCAGTGCGGCACGGGCCGGCTCGACGAGACGTTCACCTGCCTGTCGTGCGGCCAGCCCAACGGCCTGTTCGGGCAGATGGTCCGCGAACGCCTGGGCCGGCACCGGCATTAGCTCCGCTGAAATCAGCGCCCGGCAGCGCCGCTGAGGTCCGGCGGTGCGCGGTCGGCATACCTACCGCCGCCGGGCGAGGGCCGGGACCCAGTGCGGGCCGTAGCGCTCGTGCAGGTCGGCCCGGCGCCAGTCGTCGCCGGTGACCACGCCGCGGCAGCGGGGTGAGCCGCAGGAGCAGGCCATGGTGAACGCCGGGTCCGCCGTGCTGGTGGCGTAGTCGTTGGTCAGCTCCTCGCCCGCCGCGATCGTCACGCGAGCCGCCAGCTCGTACGCGCCGACCCACCACAGGTTGGGGTCGCAGCTGTGGTTGCCGTAACCGTTCGGCCGCCGCGGTGGCAGCACCAGGTGCAGGTCGGCGTCCACCGTGATGGTGTCGACGTAGGAATCGCCCGCCAACAGCTCCCGCAGCTCCCGGCCGGAGACCAGCCGACCGCCGAGCCGGGAGACCACCGTGCCGGCCGGGATGACGGCCGTGGCGAAGAGACCGCGCCCGGCGATCGGCGAGTCGCGGACCTCGACGGCCGGATGCAGCCAGCAGTCCGGCGCGGGCGGGTCGATCACCCGGCGACCGCCCGCAGCTCGGCGAACGCCGCCGCCAGCGTGACCGGCGTGTAGTGGGCGTTCAGCCCGCTCGGGTTGGGCAGCACCCAGACCCGTGACGCGCCCAGGAGATGGTCCTGTGGACCCACGGTCGCCTTGGGCCGCCGGTAGGCCGTGCGGTAGGCGGTCATGCCGACCACCGCCACCCAGCGCGGCCGCCACCGCGCGGCCTTGGCCGCCAGCGCCTCTCCGCCGGCGACGAGTTCGGCCGCGGACAGCTCGTCAGCACGGGCGCTGGCGCGGGAGACGATGTTGGTGATGCCCAGGCCGACGTCCAGAAGGGACATCTGCTGGGCCGGGTCGAGCTGATGGTCGGTGAAGCCGGAGCGGTGCAGGGCCGGCCAGAACCGGTTGCCCGGGCGAGCGAAGTGGTGCCCGGTCGCCGCGGAGTAGAGGCCGGGGTTGATCCCCACGAAGAGCACCCGAAGATCGGACCCGATCACATCCGGCAGGGTCACCTCGGCCGCGGCGGCCAGATCGGCCTTGGTCGGGCGGGTCACAGGGCGCGGATCAGGCCGCCGTCGACGGAGATCGACGAGCCGGTCACGTAGGACGCCGCCGGGGAGAGCAGGAAGGCAGCCGTGCGGCCGAACTCGGCCGCGTCGCCGATCCGGCGGAGCGGGACGTCCGACGCGGCGTCGGCGCGGGGCCTGGTCGGGTCCGCGGGGTCGCCGTAGGCGTCGCGGGTGCGGTCGGTGAGGAAGCGACCCGGCAGCAGGCTGACCACGCGCACGCCGCGCGGGCCCAGTTCGTCGGCCATGGCCTTGGCCACGCCGACCAGGCCGGGCCGGAAACCGTTGGAGATGCCCAGGCTCTGGATCGGGGTGCGGGCCGACGAGGAGAGCACCAGCGCGATCGCCCCGCCCGCTGGCAGGGCCGCGGCGACCACCCGGGCGGTGCGGACCGCGCCCAGGAACACCGTCTCGAACGAGGTGCGCCAGTCGTCGTCGGACGCGTCGAGCGCGGTGCCCCGGGGTGGGCCGCCCACCGACAGCAGGGCCCCGTCCAGGCGGCCGAACGACTCCTGCGCCGCGGACACCAGGCGGGCCGGGGTGTCGGCGTCGGCCAGGTCGGCCACCACGCCCCGGACCTTGCCGACGCCGCCGAGTTCGGCGACCGCGGCGTCGACGTGGGCGGGGTGGCGTGACGAGACGACCACCCGGGCACCGTCCGCGACCAGGCTGCGGGCGGTCGCGAGGCCGAGGCCGCGGGTGGCGCCGGTGAGCACGTACACGCGGTCGGCCAGCCCCAGATCCATGGTGTCGATCCTGCCGCACCGCGCGGGCCGCGACAAACGGTCAGTCGCCGGCGACCGGGAACAGGATCGGGCTGAGCAGGTGGGGCCGGCGGCCGGGCGCGGGCGGGTTGCCGATGCGGGTGACCAACGCTGCCCGCATCGCCTCGACCAGGTCGGCGCGCTCCTCGTCGGACAGCCAGATCGCGTGCTGGCGGAACCCGACGAGGTCGGCCACCGGGTCGGCGGCGCCACCGTCGAGGTAGCCGTCGAACTCCGCGATCAACGTCGCCATCGCCGTCGCGAAGGCCGCGCGCAGCTCGTCGGGTGACGCCGTGGCCACCCGGTCGGCGGGGATGCTGGCCCGGTCGCGGTGCAGCCGGTAGCTGCGCTCGACGAAGCCACGGACCCGCTGCTCGCCGGCGACCTCGATGATGCCGGCCTCGGCCAGCAAGCCGACGTGCCGGTAGACGGTGGCCTTCGAGACGTCGGGCATCCGCGCCACGAGCTGCCCCGTCGTCACCACCCGCCCGCCGGACAGGGCGTGCACGATCCGCAGCCGCACGGGGTGCACCAACAGCTCGACCGTGTCCATTCGCGAATTGTCTCACACTTGACACTGTTCGCATCCGTGCGAACATTGATTCATGACCACCCTCGGCCAGCGCTACGACGCCGGCGACCGCGCACTGTGGCTCCACCGCCGGACCGACGGCACGGGGCCACCGGTCGTCTTCCTCCCGGGCGCCGGGCTCGTCGGCCTCGACTTCTGGGCCGCGCTCCAGGCGACGACCGACGCGGTGATCTACGACCGCGCCGGCACCGGTTGGAGCGACCCGGTGCCGCTGCCGCGCAGCGCGGCCGGGGTCGCGACGGAGCTGAGACACCTGCTCGCCAGAGCCCGTGTGGCTGGCCCGGTCATCCTGGCGGGCCATTCGCTCGGCGCTTTCTACGCCCGCCGCTACGCCCAGCTCTTCCCCACCGAGGTCGCCGGCCTGCTCCTGCTCGACCCCGGCCACGAAGACATCCTGGATTTCCTCCCGCCCGAGGCCAAGGCGCTCGACGGGCGGATGAAACGGCACACCGAGGCGATGCCCGACCTCACCGCCGAGCAGGTCGCGCTCGCCCGCGGCCAGTACGCGCAGCTCTACGCCGCCTGGCCAGCGGACGAGCGCGCGGCCCTGACCGACTATCACCTCGACCACTGGCGCACCTCGATCGAGGAGACCCGCAACTTCGACACGGAGATCTACGCGGAGTTGCGCGGCGGCGGCCCGCTGCCGGACGTGCCGCTGATCGTGCTCACCGCCGGCGCCCGCAACCCGTTCTGGCATCAGTTCGCCGACCCAGACCTGGTCGACCGCGCCCATATGGGCATCGACGCCATGCACCGGGCGATGGCCGCCGCCGTGCCGCGCGGCGAGCACCGGGTCGTGCCCGATGCCGCGCACGGCTTCCTGCCGATGCGCCAGGCATCCGAGATCGCCGACGCCGTCGCGTCGTTGCGGGCGTCAGTCGCGCGCTGAGGCCGTGTCGGGGACGGTGATCACCTCGCCCGCGTCGAGGGCGGCGTCGGCATAGGGCGTCGGCGAGTCGGCCACCGCGAACTGCGTGCGGTAGAGCTCGGCGTAGAGGCCGTCGACCGCGACCAACTCCTCGTGGCGACCGCGCTCGACGATGCGGCCGTGGTCGAGGACCAGGATCTGGTCGGCGTCGCGGACCGTCGAGAGCCGGTGGGCGATGACCAGGGCCGTGCGCCCGGCCAGCGCGGTGGCCAGGGCCCGCTGGACCGCGGCCTCGGACTCGGAGTCGAGGTGGGCGGTGGCCTCGTCGAGGATCACCACCGACGGGGCCTTGAGCAGCAGCCGGGCGATCGCGATGCGCTGCTTCTCACCGCCGGAGAAGCGGTAGCCGCGCTCACCGACCATCGTCTCCAGACCGTCGGGCAGCTCGCGGACCAGCTCGGCGATCTGGGCGCCGGCCAGCGCCGCCCAGATCTCGTCGTCGGTGGCGTCGGGCTTGGCGTAGCGCAGGTTCTCGGCGATCGTCTCGTGGAACAGGTGTGCGTCCTGGGTGACGACGCCGATGGTGTCGCGCAGGGAGTCGAGCGTCGCGTCGCGCACGTCGACGCCGCCGACCAGCACGGCGCCGCCGGTCGCCTCGTAGACCCGGGAGACCAGCATCGACGTGGTCGACTTGCCGGCACCGGAGGGACCGACCAGCGCGACCATCTCGCCCGGCCGGACGGTGAACGAGACGCCGTGCAGGACGGGTTCGGAGACCGTGCGGTCGAGGGTGGCCACGTCTTCGAGGGAGGCCAACGAGACCTCGGCGGCCGAAGGGTAGCGGAATGTCACGTCGCGGAACTCGACCGAGCCGGCACCCCGCGGGATGGTGACCGCGTCGGGCTTCTCGGTGATCGCCGGTGTCAGGTCGAGCACCTCGAAGACCCGGTCGAAGGAGACCAGCGCACCCATCACGTCGACCCGCACGTTGGACAGCGCGGTCAGCGGCCCGTAGAGCCGGGTCAGCAGCAGGGCCAGGGTGACCACCGTGCCGGCGCTCACCGCGCCGGTCACCGCGAAGTAGCCACCCAGGCCGTAGGTCAGCGCCTGGGCCAGCGAGGCGACCAGGAGCATGGCGACGAAGAAGGTGCGGGAGAACATCGCCTGCTGGATGCCGATGTCGCGGACCCGCTCGGCCCGCTCACCGAACCGCTTGGCCTCGAGCTCGGGCTTGCCGAACAGTTTGACCAGCATCGCCCCGGCCACGCCGAACCGCTCGGTCATCGTGGCGTTCATCTTGGCGTCGAGGTTGTAGGACTCCTTGGTGATCGCGGCCAATTTCCGCCCGACCCGCCGGGCCGGGATGATGAACAGCGGAAGCAGGGCCAACGACAGCAGGGTGATCTGCCAGGAGAGGGTGAACATCACGACCGCGGTGAGCACCAACTGGATCGTGTTGCTGACCACGCCCGAGAGCGTGGAGGTGAACGCGCGCTGCGCGCCCAGCACGTCGTTGTTGAGGCGGCTGACCAGCGCGCCGGTCTGGGTGCGGGTGAAGAACGCCAGGGGCATGCGTTGGACGTGGTCGTAGACCCGGGTGCGCAGGTCGAGGATGATGCCCTCGCCGATGCGCGCCGAGTACCACCGCTGGGCGAGCGAGAGCAGCGCGTCGGCGACCGCGAGGATGCCGATCAGCACCGCGATGCGGATCACCTCGGTGGCCGCGCCGGCGCCGCCTCCGGTGATCGTGTTGACCACCCGGCCGGCCAGGATCGGCGTCGCGACGCCGATCGCCGCGCCGATCACGACCGTGATCAGGAAGATCGTGATGTCGAGCCGGTAGGGCCGCGCGAACCGCATGATCCGCCGCCAGGTGCCGCTGGCCAGCCGGTGGGCGCGGATGGACTCGCGGTCACGCTCCGCGCGGAGCATGGTCCACGCGTTCATCCCACCGGGAGAAGTCACCCCGCACCTCCGTGCCGTGATTCGACAGGGGAAGTCTCCCTGACGGGTACGACAACATTCGGAGTAAACGGGATCTTCCCGAGGGCTCCCTACTCTCCCAGGCCGGCCAGGTCGCGCAGCCGGCGTACCTGCGCCTCGCGCTCGGCGCGGAGCTGCTCCTCCCACGAGCGCGACGCGGCGCCGGACAGCAGCGACTTCATCTCGACGACGGCGTCGCGCGGCGCGGACAGCAGCGCGGCGACCAGGTCGGAAACCGCCGAGTCAAGATCATCACGGGGTACGACCACCGTGGCGAGACCGACCCGCAGCGCCTCGTCGGCGGCGATCCGCCGGCCGGTCAGGCAGACCTCCAGCGCCCGGGCGTATCCGACGAGCTCCACCAGCCGCTTCGTGCCGGCCAGGTCGGGCACCAGCCCGAGGGTGACCTCGGCCATCGTCAGCCGGGCGTCGTCGGCCAGCACCCGCAGGTCGCAGGCGAGCGCGAGTTGGAACCCCGCGCCGATCGCGTGCCCCTGCACGGCGGCAACCGAGACGATGTCGGGCCGGTGCAGCCAGGTGAAGCCTTCCTGGTATCCACGCACCCGTTCGGCAGCGTCTTCGGGACTCAACCGGCCGATCTCGGCCAGAAAGCCCGAGCCGGCGCCACCGGAGATGTCGAGGCCGGCCGAGAACGACCGGCCTTCGCCTCGCACGATGACGACCCGAACGTCGCCGGGCAGCTCGCGACCGATGTCGCGCAGCGCCATCCAGGTCGCCGTGGTCTGTGCGTTGAGCACGTCGGGCCGGCGCAACGTCACGGTCGCGACCGGCCCGGCGTGGCTGACATCAACCCCACTGGTGGTCATCGAGGGCCGTGCTCCACGGGTGGCGGAAAACCGGGTGGGACGGGGGTCAGGCCTTCTTGCGACGACGAGCGCCGCCGCGCTGGCGAAGCTGGACGCCCGACTCCGTGAGCACCCGGTGGACGAAACCGTAGGAACGACCGGTCGAGGCCGCGAGCGCGCGGATGCTCTCACCGGAGGTGTACCGCTTGACCAGGTCCTTGGCCAGCGTCTGCCGCTCGGCCCCGACGATTCGGCGACCCTTCTCAGTGCTGGTGGCTGTGCCGGTGGCTGCCATGTTGATTCCTCACGTCCCAGACTGTGCGGTTTCATGCGGTCCCACCTATTAGACCGCCTCGGACGATCATGCGCTAGATATCAACTCTTCGCCAACCGACACGCACGGTACTGTCGGCAACCCGATACCGTGATGGCCCGTGACGCCTGAGGAGGCCCGAGCCGCCCATCGGGACGAGCGGACCGACCTCGTCGGCTGGCTCGTCCTGGCCGCTGTCGGCGCCCTCGCGACGTGGCTCGCGGTGCGCGGCGGGGCACGCCTCGGCACCGCCGGCGCACCCTTTCTCGGCTCCTACACGCTGACGATCTCGCTGGCCAGCGTGCTTGCGCCGATGGTCGCCGCGGGGGCCGTCGCGGCGGCCCATCGCGGGTGGTGGGAGCGCATGAAATGGCCGCTCGTGCTGCTTTCCGGCTGGCTGGTGGCGGTGTTCTGGACCCTGTCGCTGGCCCTCGCGCACGGCTATCACGACCTGGCCGACGCATTGACCGCACCCGATGACTACGTCGCCGACGCCACCCGAGTGGGTGACGATCCTCTTCACTATCTGCGGGGTTACACCACCGAAGGGGTGATCCCCTCGGTCGTCGCCCGAGGACATCCACCGGGGCCGATCCTTCTGCTCTGGGCGTTGATGCGCATCGGTATCACGGAACGTGTCGGACTGGGCCTGCTGCTGACCGCGGTCGGTGCGGCCGTCGTACCCCTGGTGCTGTTCGCCGTCCGGGGCGTTTGCGGTGATCTCGCCGCCCGTCGCTACCTGCCGGTGCTGGCCCTCGCTCCTTACGCGGTCTGGCTCGCCGCCGGGGTCGAGGGCGTGGTCGCGGTGCTCGGCGCGGCGATGATCGCGGCCGGCGTGCACGCCTCCGACGAGCGCCGCACCGGCGTGCGGGCCGGCATCTGGGCCAGCGTCGCCGGGCTGCTGCTCGGCCTCGCGGCCCTGTTCGCGTACGGTGCGCCCTGGCTCGGCCTGGCTGCCGCGTTCCTCTACTTCGCCCGCCGGCGCGCCGCGCTCAACCTCTTCACCGGCCTCGCCGCGTTGATCCCGGTGGTCGTGGCCGAGCGGCTCGGCTTCAACTGGTTCGACGGCGTGATGGACGCGCGGCACGACTTCGCGGTGCGGGTCGAGCCGCACCGCTCGGTGCTCTGGTGGAGCGGGATCAGCCTGGTCGTGCTGCTGCTGGCGGCCGGACCTGCGCTCTATGCCAGTTTGCGCAAGTCACGCAATACGCCGGGCTGGCCGTTCCTGGTCGCCGCCGGCATCGCCGTTCTGTTCACTTTGGTGACCGGCCTGGCCCGCGGCGGGGCGGAGACCTCTTGGCTGCCGTTCTTCCCCTGGCTGACGATGGCCTCGGTGGCACCGCGCCACCAGGGCGGCGAGACGATACCGACTCCCCTGCTCCTGGTGGCGACCGGCGCGATCACCGCCATCGTGATCAAAGCGATCCTGGTCTAGCCGGACCTAGGCCAGCTCGACGAGTTCCAGCAGATCGTCGCTCCAGGCGTCTTCGTCGCCGTCGGGCAGCAGGATCGCCCGGTCGGGCTTGAGTGCCAGCACCGCGCCCGGGTCGTGGGTGACCAGCACGATCGCCCCGGGGTAGCGGGCGATCGCGTCGAGCACCTGCTCGCGGCTGACCGGGTCGAGGTTGTTCGTCGGCTCGTCGAGCAGCAGCACGTTGGCGCCGGAACAGACCAGCGTGGCCAGCGCCAGCCGGGTCTTCTCGCCGCCGGAGAGCACGCCCGCCGGCTTGCTCACGTCGTCGCCGCTGAACAGGAACGCGCCGAGGATCCGGCGCAGGTCGCCGTCGGTCTGGTCGGCCGCGGCCGAGCGCATGTGTTCGAGCACGGTGCGGTCGACGTCGAGCGTCTCGTGCTCCTGCGCGTAGTAGCCCAGCCGCAACCCGTGCCCGGCCACCACCTCGCCGGTGTCCGGCGTCAGGATGCCGGCCAGCATCCGCAGCAGGGTCGTCTTGCCGGCGCCGTTGAGGCCGAGGATGGCGACCCGGGAGCCCTTGTCGACGGCCACGTCGACGTCGGTGAAGATCTCCAGGGAGCCGTAGGACTTCGACAGGCCGGAAGCGGTCAAGGGGGTACGCCCGCAGGGCGCCGGCTCCGGGAAGCGCACCTTGGCGACCCGGTCCCCGACCCGCTCGTCTTCGAGGCCGGCGAGCAGCTTCTCGGCGCGCTTCGCCATGTTCTGCGCCGCGGTGGCCTTGGTCGCCTTGGCCCGCATCTTGTCGGCCTGTGCCTTCAGGGCGCCGGCCTTCTTCTCGGCGTTGGCCCGCTCCCGGCGGCGCCGGCGCTCGTCGGTCTCGCGCTGCTCCAGGTAGGTCTTCCAGCCGACGTTGTAGCTGTCGACCACGGCCCGGTTCGCGTCGAGGTACCAGACCTTGTTGACCACCGCGTCGAGCAACGAGACATCGTGGCTGATCACGATCAGGCCGCCCTTGTGTGCGGCCATGTAACCGCGCAGCCAGACGATCGAGTCGGCGTCGAGGTGGTTGGTGGGCTCGTCGAGCAGCAGGATCCCGGCGCCCTCCTCGCCCGCGTCACGGAACAGGATGCGGGCCAGTTCGATCCGGCGGCGCTGACCACCGGAGAGCGTGCCGATCGTCTGGGCCAGCGCCCGGTCGGGGAGCCCGAGGTTGGCGCAGATCCGGGCGGCCTCGGCCTCGGCCGCGTACCCGCCGAGCGCCGCGAACCGTTCCTCGAGCGAGCCGTAGCGGCGGACCAGAGCGTCGGTCGGGTCTTCGGCCAGCTTGGCCTCGACGGCGTTCATCTCGGCGAGCAGGGTGTCCAGGCCGCGCGCGGACAGGACCCGGTCGCGGGCGGTGACCTCGAGGTCGCCGGTACGCGGGTCCTGCGGCAGGTAGCCGACCACGCTCGTGCGCTCGACCGCGCCGGCGTACGGCGTACCCTCTCCGGCCAGGACCTTCAGGGTCGTGGTCTTGCCGGCGCCGTTGCGACCGACCAGGCCGATCCGGTCGCCGGGCTGCACCCGCAGGGTGGTGTCGGACAGCAGGATCCGCGCGCCGGCGCGAAGTTCCAGCCCGGTGGCAGTGATCATCAGGAACGCTCTCTCTGTGAGGAAGGCTGACTCTGGGCACGCAAGAGCGCCGATCGGGTGGGATCCCGTCGGCGCCGGGGCAGGTCAGTCTTCGCAGAGCAGCACGGGAGAAGTGTACCGGTTGCCCGGACCGAATCCCCACCGGATTAACCATCAAGATCATCGGGTACATCCACGCCCGTGGAACTCAACGAGCGGGCTGACGTCGACACCAGCCAGATAGAGGACCGGCGCGGCGCGGGCGGGGGCGGGGGCGGCGGTCGCCTACCCATCCCGACCAGCGGCGGCGGCATCGTCGGGCTGATCGTGACACTGATCGCCGTGCTGGTCGGCGGCGGCTTCGGTGTGAACGCCATCACCAATGACGAGCCGGCCGACAACGGTGCCATCCAGCAGCACTGTGACGCGGCCGACAAACTGGAGCAACTCGACTGCCGCAACACGCTGTATGTCAACTCGATCCAGTCGTGGTGGGCCAAGCGGCTGCCGCAGAGCTTCGGCGAGCAGTACCAGAAGGCGCCGACGGTGTTCTTCGACCAGTCGGTGCAGACCGGGTGCGGTGCCGCCGACTCCGGCGTCGGGCCGTTCTACTGCCCGGCCGACCACAAGGTCTACATCGACCTGACCTTCTACCAGGTGCTGGCCGACCAGCTGGGTGCCAAGGGCGAGTTCGCGCAGCCCTACGTGCTCGCCCACGAGTACGGGCACCACATCCAGTCGCTGATCGGCACCGAGGCGCAGATGCGGCGCCAGCAGGAGCGCGACCCGGGCGACGCCAACGAGTTGTCGGTGAAGCTCGAACTGCAGGCCGACTGCTACGCCGGTGCGTGGGCCAAGAACGCGACACAGACCGCTGACGCCGACGGTGACCCGATCTTCAAGAGCATCACGGACCAGGACATCAAGGAAGGCCTGGACACCGCAGCCGCGATCGGCGACGACACCTTGCAGAAGCAGGCCGGGCAGCAGGTCAACCCGGACGCCTTCACGCACGGCACGTCGGCGCAGCGGCAGCAGTGGTTCCGCACCGGCTACGACAGCGGCGACCCGAAGGCGTGCGACACGTTCAAGGCCTGAGTGCCGGGCTCAGCCGGCGTCCAGCGGGTTGCCGCAGACCCGCCAGGTGCCGCGATCGACGGTGACCCGCATCTCGTACGCCGTGCTCGCTCCGGTCGGGTCGACCAGGGCGGCGCTGACGGTGGCGTCGTGCGGGCCCGTCGCGGCCACGCCGTCGATCCGGTAGGAGCGGACCGCCGGCCGGCCGCCGATCCCGGCGACGAAGTCTTCCCGCTCGACCCGCCCCCGGGTGTCGTTGCAGAGCTGGTCGTAGGCGCCGGCGATGTTGCCCGCGGCGAGCCGGGTGAGGAACGAGTCGGCCGCGAGCCGGGCGCCCTGCTCGGGCGCGCGCTGCCCGCGGAAGAGGAAGAAGCCGCCGACCACCAGGCCGGCGACGACCAGCACGGCCGCGAGCACGCCGGCGCGCCGCAGCGGCTGGCGCAGGGTGTCGTCGACGGTCCACCGCGAAACCATGGCGGGAGGCTACACCGGGTCGCGCACCAGGATCGATACGGCTCGGGCGGCGGCGATCGCCTCGACCAGCACGGCGTGCCGCGGTTCGGCGACCTCGAGCAGGCGGTCGGCCCGCAACGGCAGCAGCGGGGCCAGCCGCGGGTCGGCGAGCACGGCGTCGACCGCGCGCCGGTCGCCGCCGCAGACCAGCGCGCTCAGCGTCCCGGCCTCGGGCAGCAGGATCCGGGCCGCGAGGTCGGCCGCCTCCCGGGCCGCGGCCCTGGCCTGGTTGTCGCGGCGCCGGGCGAACCGCTGCTGCGACCAGCCACCGGCGGCGGTGCGACCCTGCACGTAGGAGCTGTCCACCTTGGACGCGAGCAGCCGGTCGCCGTCGGCCACCCCGACCGCGACCGCCGACTTGCGGGCCAGCAGCAGCCCGATCCGGCGGGGGGTGCGGGCGGTGTCCACGAAGTCGGCCAGGTCGGTGGCGAGCGGCGCGCCGGGCGGCGGGTGCAGCGCGGCGGTGGCGCCGTCGAACGCGGCGAGCAGGACGCCCTCCTCGGTGGGCCGCTGCGCGTAGTCGCCGTGCCGCTCCCGGAAACCGTCGACCCAGCGGGTCAGGCGGTCGGGGTCGACGTCGACCCAGCGCCCGCCGCCCGCGGCCGGCCGGCTGGTGGTCATCCACGGGACGCTACGGCACGCCAGAATGTCGGAATGACCGAGCCGGTGCTGGCCCGCCTGACCACGCTGTTCGAGGCCGACCGCGACCCGGCGAAAGCGGCCGCGATGCGGGCGTACATGCGTGATCAGTTCGCCTTTCTCGGCATCATGGCGCCGCGCCAGCGGGAGTTGGCCCGCGTGGCCACCGCGGGTGTGCGCCGGCCGAACGAGGCCGACCTGCTCGCGCTCGCCGACGCGTGCTGGGCCCGCGAGGAGCGCGAGTACCAGTACTTCGCGTGCGGTCATCTGCGGCGGCACGTGGCGGTGCTGACGCCGGCCGCACTGCCCGTGCTCCGCCGGCTGATCACCACCAGGCCCTGGTGGGACACGGTCGACATCGTGGCGGCCCGGGTGGTCGGGCCGATGGTCGCGCGGCACGACGGCCTGGTCGCGGAGATGGACGCCTGGATCGCCGACGACGACCTCTGGGTGATCCGCACGGCGCTGCTGCACCAGCTGTTCTACAAGTCGCGGACCGACGTCGAGAGGCTGTTCGGCTACTGCGCTCTGCGGGCCGGGCACGGCGACTTCTTCATCCGCAAGGCGATCGGCTGGGCGCTGCGCGAGTATGCCAAGACCGATCCGGACTCGGTGCGCGCGTTCGTCGCCGCCACCTCGCTGTCCGGACTCTCCCGGCGCGAGGCGCTGAAGAACCTCTAGCAGGCGGTCGGCGGCTCGGGCATGAACTTGTCGGCCCACTCGGCGATCATCGTGAGCGCCGGGATGAGCCCCTCGCCGGCCTCGGTCAGCTTGTAGGTGACGGTCACCGGCGGCCCCGGGTTGACCGCCCGCTCCACCATCCCCTGGTCACACAGCTCGGCCAGCCGGTCGGACAGCACCGAGTCGCTCACGCCGCCGATCGTGCGGGAAAGCTCGCGGAACCCCACCGGCCCCAGGGTCAAGCTGCCCACCACCAGCCCCGTCCAGCGCTTGCCGAGCAGGCTGAAGGCCCGCGCGAGCGCGATGTCGCCACGCGAGCAGCGCTGGCGCAGCTCGTCGGTGTGACGTTCCGGACTATCCCCCATGTCGCCATGCTAGCGCGATCGTGGTCGCTAGTATTTCCGAAGCAGCTAGCCGAATACGTGCGGCTAGCCTTTTCACGGAGGTAACACTGGTGACCGACACCGAGGTCAAGCGCCCTTCCGTCGTCGTACTCGGCGGCGGCTACGGCGGACTGAAGACCGCCAAGGCGCTGGATGACGTCGCGGACGTCACGCTCGTCGACCCGTCCGACGCTTTCCTGCACAACGTCGCGGCCTGGCGCGCGCTCGTCGAGCCGTCCTGGATCGACAAGATCTTCATGCCGTTGAACCGGCTCCTGCACCACGGCCGATACGTGCGCGACCGCGCCGTGGCCGTCGACGGGCGCACGGTCACGCTGGCGTCCGGCGCCCAGCTGGAACCCGACTACCTGGTTCTCGCGACCGGCTCGGCCTATCCGTTCCCGGCCAAGGCCGCCGATTCCGACCAGCACCGGGCCAAGGCCCAACTGCGGGCGGCGCACGACGCACTCAGCGGTGCGGACCGGGCGTTGATCGTCGGTGCCGGACCGTCCGGGCTCGAGCTCGCCGGCGAGATCAAGGCGTACTTCCCTGACAAGGAGGTCACCGTCGTCGACGTCAACCCGGACATCCTGCACGGCCCGTTCGACCAGGAGCTGCGTGAGGAGCTGCGGCGCCAGCTCGACAAGATGGGCGTCCGGCTCGTGCTGGGCAGCCCGCTGCACGCGCTGCCGGACGTCGCACCGGCCACGCCGGCCGCGGTCGAGGTGACCACCGAGAGCGGCGAGACCGTCCAGGCCGACATCTGGTTCCGCGCGTTCGGCGTCCGGCCGGCGACCGACTACCTGCGCGGTGCGCTGGCGGCCGCGGTCGATGACCGGGGCTATGTCGCCGTCGACGAACAGCTGCGGGTCAAGGGCGGCGACGACGTGTTCGCGCTCGGCGACATCTCCACCGCCGACCGCGACACCGCCGGCGCCGCCGGCCGCCAGTCCGAGGTGGTGGCGGCCAACATCCGGGCCGCCATCACCGGCGTCGGCGGACCGCGGGCCTACGAGGTCGGCCCGACGCTGATCGTCGTGCCGCTCGGCCCGGAGGGCGGTGCCAGCCAGCTACCCGACGGTGTCTCCGGTGCCGAGTCGGCTTCGACGATCAAGGGCAACTCGATGCTGGTCGACATGTATTCGGTGCACTTCGACGCGCCGGAGCGCTGACCGTCAGCCGGCCGCCAGGTTGATCGCCAGCACGACGATCAGCAGGCTGGACGCGAGGGCGGTGTAGAGCCGCCCTCGCGGGCCGGTCAGCAGGCGGCCGACCAGCGAGCCGCCCGAGGCGATCAGCAGCTGCCAACTCGCCGAGGCGACGAAGGCACCCAGCACGAAGAGCACCTCACCGGCCGAGCTCAGCTCGTCATTGGCCTGCCGGCCGAGCACCAGCGCGGCGAAGTAGACGATCGTCATCGGGTTGAGCAGGGTGAGGGCCAGGATGCCGCCGTACGCCCGGGCCGGCGTGCCGAGGCCCGCACCGGAGCGGGCCGCCCGGGCCGGATCGCGGTGGTGGCGCACGGCGGACCACCCGGTGTGGCCGGCGAGCACCAGCAACACGACGACGGCGACCCAGCGCAGCGGCGTGGCGATCGGCTCGATGACGCCGGCCAACGCCGCACCGCCGAGCACCGCGACCGCGGCGTAGAGCCCGTCGGCGGTGGCCACTCCCAGCGCCGCGGACGCACCGACCTTGAACGAGGTGCGGGCGGCGATCCCCATGATCAGAATCGCGATGGCGCCGACCGGGATCGCGACGCCGTAGCCGGCGACCAGGCCGGCGAGGAACGCGTCGCTCATCGCGGATCGGGCGAGATCGACGCCGGCACGGAGCCAGGCTGCTGTCGGCGACCGGCGAGGGCCGTCGCGACAGAAACCTGGGTCCGGGTCAGTTCGATCACCCGCACATCATGGGGCAACCGGCCGACCGACCGCACCGGGTTTTCGAGGCTTTGGGTCACTCGGCCCTGGCTGTCTGGGGCAGCAGAAACGTCAGCGCGAAGGTCAACACAAGCAGCCCGGCCACCGCACACAGCACGGTCTCGATGGCCCCGGAGACCCCGGCACCGCCGCCCGCCCGGTTGAAGAACAGCGTGCCCAGCGCGGCCACCCCGAGTGCCCCCGCGAACTGCTGCGCCGCGTTGAGCGCGCCCGACGCCGATCCGCTCTCCCGCGGCTCCACGCCGGCCAGGATGATGTCGAAGAACGGCGCCATCGCCAGGCCCATGCCGATGCCGAACAGGCCGAGCACCGGTGCCAGCCGCCACGGCGTCACGGCACCGGCGACATGGATCGTCGCCACGAAGCCGAGCGCGGACACGGCCATCACCGTGACGCCGGCCTGGAGCACCCGACGACCGTGCCGGCGGGCCAGGCCGCCGGCCGCGGACAGGCCGAAGCCGACGATCACCCCGACCGCCTGCGGCACCCCGGTCAGGCCGGTCTTCAAGGGCGAGAAGCCCAGCCCGACCTGCAAGTAGAGGGTCAGCACCAGGCCGAACCCGAGCAGCCCGGCGAAGAACGCGGTCCCGGCTACCAGACCACCGGTGAACGCGCGCTTGCGGAACAGCGTCGGCACGACCAGCGGGTCGGCGCCGCGCCGCTGACGGCGGGCCTCCCACCAGCCGAACGCGGCGAAGAGCGCCAGCGCGGCCGCCATGGACGCGAACGTCCAGGCCGGCCAGCCCAGTTCGCGGCCCTGCACGATCGGGTAGACCAGCAGGAACATCGCCGCGGAGATCAGGCCCACGCCGGCCAGGTCCAGGCGCGGGGCGGCCGGGTCGCGGGACTCGGGCATGAAGCGGACCGCGAGGATCAGGCCCAGCAGGCCGATCGGCAGGTTGACCAGGAAGATCATCCGCCAGCTGAGGCCGAGCAGGTCGGCGCTGACCAGCCAGCCGGCGAGAATCGGGCCGCACACCGCCGACAGGCCCATGATCGGGCCGAACAGGCCGAACGCGGAACCCACCTGCCGCGGCGGGAACATCTCCTTGATCAGCCCGAAGCCCTGCGGCAGCAGCACCGCGCCGAACAGGCCCTGCAGCACGCGGGCGGTGACCAGCGTGCCCTCGCTCTGGGCGACGGCGCAGAGCATCGAGGACGCCACGAAACCCACGGTGCCGACCAGGAACATCCGGCGGCGGCCGTAGAGGTCGCCGAGGCGGCCCCCCGTCACCAGGCCGACCGCCATCGCCAACGTGTAACCCGCGGCCAGCCATTGGACGGTGCTCGGCGGCGCGCCCAGATCGGCCCGGATCGTTGGGCCGGCGATGGTGGTGACCAGCGAGTCGAGCAGGTCCATCACCTCGGCGGTGAGGATCGCGAACAGGACCACCCAGCGCCACCGGTACGCGGGGGGATCCGTCGTCGTGGCAGCGGCGGGCGCGGTAGCGACTGACATGGGAACAGCTCCTGACGAACGGCGTTCGATGATGTACGAACACCGTTCTACGCTCGAACATCGTTCGCGTCAAGTACGATGTTCGGTGTGACCGACGTGCTGCCGCCGCCGCCCTGGAAGAAGCCCCGCCGTGCGCCCTCCCCCGCTCGGGAGCCGCTCAGCGCGGACAAGATCGTCGACGCGGCCTTCAAGGTGCTCGACGCGGAGGGGCTCGACGCGGTGAGCATGCGGCGGGTCGCCGACGAGCTGGACACGGGCGCGGCGTCGCTCTACGCGCACGTCGCCAACAAGGAGGAACTGCTCGAACTGATCCGCGAGCGGGTGCTCAGCGAGATCCGGATACCGGAGCCCGACCCGGCGCGCTGGCAGGAGCAGCTACGCGAGCTGGCGTTCGAGATCCAGCGGGCGCACGCAAACCACCGGGACATCGCCCGGCTGAGCCTGGGCAACATCCCGGTGGGTTATCACGCGCTGCGAATGGGCGAGGGGATGCTCGCGATCATGCTGGCGGGCGGGGTGCCGCCGAGTGTGGCCGCGCTGGCCACCGACCGGCTCGCCCTCTACATCGCGGCGGACTCGTTCGAGGGCGCCCTGATCGTCGCGCGCCACGGCCTCGACGCGGCCGACGCGAGCGAGCGCTTCCAAGCCCGCCTCAAAGAGATCCACGACTACTACCGGACGCTGCCCCGGGACCGCTTCCCGACCCTCACGGCACACGTCGAGGAGCTCATGCAGGCCGACAGCGACGAACGCTTCGCGTTCGGCCTGGACATGCTCATCCGAAGTCTGGAGACCTACGTCAGACGTTGAAGCCCAACGAGCGGAGCTGGTCGCGGCCCTCGTCGGTGATCTTGTCGGGGCCCCATGGCGGCAGCCAGACCCAGTTGATCCGGAAGTCGGTGACGATGCCGCCGCCCGGGCCGGTGGTCAGCGCCGCCCGGGTCTGGTCCTCGATCACGTCGGTCAGCGGGCAGGCCGCCGACGTCAGCGTCATGTCGAGGGTCGCGACGTTCTCCTCGTCGACGTGGACGCCGTAGACCAGGCCGAGGTCGACCACGTTGATGCCGAGTTCGGGGTCGACGACGTCCTTCATCGCCTCTTCGATCTCGTCGATCGACGCCTTCGACGGAGCGGGCGTGCTCACAGTTTCCTCACTCATGCCTTCACCTCGGGTCCGACCGTGACGCCGGCGCGTACGGCCGCGTCCTTGAACGCCATCCACGGCAGCAGGGCGCACTTCACACGCGCCGGATAGCGCGCTACTCCGGAGAACGCCACGCCGTCGCCCAACAATTCCTCGTCCGGCTCGACCTGACCGCGGCCCTGCATCAGCTCGACGAACGCGTCGTGCACCTTGAACGCCTCGCCGACGGACAGGTCGGCCAGCAGGTCGTGCAGGACGCTCGCCGAGGCCTGGCTGATCGAGCAACCCATGCCTTCGTACGACACGTCGGCGAGCTTGTCGCCGGACACCGCGACCCGGATGGTCACCTCGTCGCCGCAGGTCGGGTTGACGTGGTGCGCCTCGCCGCCGAACGGCTCGCGGAGCCCACGGCCGTGCGGCCGCTTGTAGTGCTCCAGGATGATCTCCTGGTATAGCTGGTCGAACTGCATCAGCCGAACACCTTTCGGACCCGTTCGAGCCCTCGCACGAGGGCGTCGACCTCCTCGGTCGTCGTGTAGACGTAGAACGAGGCCCGGGTGGTCGCCGGCACCCCGTAGCGCACGCAGACCGGCCGCGCGCAGTGGTGACCGACCCGCACCTCGACACCCTCGTCGTCGAGCACCTGGCCCACGTCGTGCGGGTGGATGCCCTCCAGCGCGAACGAGATGGTGCCGCCGCGCCCGTCGGGCGTCGTCGGGCCGAAGATCCGCAAGGTCGGCACGGAGGCCAGCGCCTCCAGGGCGTATGCGGTGATCTCCTGCTCGTGTGCCTGCACCGCGGTCATGCCGACCCCGGTCAGGTAGTCGACCGCCGCGCCGAGCCCGATCGCCTCGACGATCGGCGGCGTGCCGGCCTCGAATCGGGCCGGCGCCGGCGCGAACGTCGACTTCTCCATCGTCACGGTCTCGATCATCGAGCCACCGCCGAACACCGGCGGCATCGCCTCGAGCAACTCCGCGCGCCCCCAGAGCACCCCGATGCCGGTCGGGCCGAGCATCTTGTGCCCGGTGAACGCGATGAAGTCGGCGCCGAGCGCCCGCACGTCGACCGGCAGGTGCGGCACCGACTGCGAGCAGTCGAGCATCACCAGCGCGCCGACCTGGTGGGCCCGCGCGACGATCCGGGTCGGGTCGTTGATCGTGCCCAGGATGTTGGACATGTGCACCAGCGACACCAGCTTGGTGCGCTCGTTGACCAAGGTCTCCAGGCCCGACTCGCCGAGCCGGCCCTCCTCCGTGACGCCGAACCAGCGCAGGGTCGCGCCGGTGCGCTCACACAGCAACTGCCACGGGACGATGTTGGAGTGGTGCTCCATCTCGGAGATCACCACCTCGTCGCCGGGGCCGAGCCGGAAGCGCGGGTCACTGCCGGGGGTCGCCGAGGCGTTGGACAAGGCGTACGCCAGCAGGTTGATCGCCTCGGTGGAGTTCTTGCCGAACACCACCTCGGACGCCGCCGGCGCGTTGATGAACGCGGCCACCTTCTCCCGTGCGCCCTCGTAGGCGAGGGTCGCCTCGGTGCCCAGTGTGTGCACCGAACGGGACACGTTGCCGTTGTGCCGCTCGTGGTGCGCGCGCATGACGTCGAGCACCTGACGTGGTTTCTGCGACGTGTTGGCGCTGTCCAGATAGACCAGCGGGTGGCCGTTGACCTCCCGACCGAGGATCGGGAAGTCGGCACGCAGCGCGGCGACGTCGAACGTCGACGGGATCGCGAGAGACGTCATGACTGGGCAGCCCCTTCGTGCGTGGATCAGGCGGTGGCCGGGCCGGTTTCCGCCAGGTAGCGCTCGTAGCCCTCGGCCTCGAGCTTCTCCGCCAGCTCCGGGCCGCCCTCTTCGACGATCCGGCCGCGGGCGAAGACGTGCACGAAGTCGGGCGTGATGTAGCGCAGGATCCGGGTGTAGTGGGTGATCAGCAGCAGGCCGGTCTCGCCGGTCGCGCCAACCCGGTTGACGCCCTCGCTGACCACTCGCAGCGCGTCGATGTCGAGGCCGGAGTCGGTCTCGTCGAGGATCGCGATCTTCGGCTTGAGCAGCTCGAGCTGGACGATCTCGTGCCGCTTCTTCTCACCGCCGGAGAAGCCCTCGTTGACGTTGCGCTGTGCCATCGCCGGGTCCATCTGCAGCCGCTCCATCGCGCCCCGCAGCTCGCCGGCCCAGGTGCGCAGCTTCGGCGCCTCGCCGTCGATCGCGGTCTTCGCGGTGCGCAGGAAGTTGGCGACCGAGACGCCGGGCACCTCGACCGGGTACTGCATCGCCAGGAACAGCCCGGCCCGGGCCCGCTCGTCGACGGTCATCGACAGCACGTCGGCGCCGTCGAGCGTCACCGAGCCGCCGGTGATCTGGTATTTCGGGTGGCCGGCGATCGAGTAGGCCAGCGTCGACTTGCCCGAGCCGTTGGGGCCCATGATGGCGTGGGTCTGCCCGGCGCGGACAGTGAGGTCGACGCCCGAGAGGATCGGCTTGAGCTGGCCGTCGGGCAGCTTGACCGACACCCTCAGGTCGCGAATCTCCAAAGTGCTCATGCGGGCATAACTCCATTGCTCGGCGTGAGGGCGACGAAGACCTCGCCGTCACGGACTTCGACGGGATAGACGGGTACGGGTTCGGTCGCCGGCAGGCCCGTGGGCTCGCCGGTGCGCAGGTCGAAACGGGAACCGTGCAGCCAGCACTCGAGCGTGCAGCCGTCGACCTCGCCCTCGGACAGGGCGACCGCGGCGTGCGAGCACTCGTCGTAGACGGCGTAGAACTGGTCGTCTTCGCCGTGCACGATCGCGAGTTCCAGGTCGTCGGTGACGGCCCGGATCGCCGTGCCCTTGGGCACGTCCTCGACGGAGCAGAGGCGGACGAAGTTCACTGCTCGCCCTTCGCCAGCCGCGCCTCGACGGCGTCGCCGAGGCGGTCGCGGAGCAGCTCGTCCGGGATCTTCTGGAGCAGTTCGGCGAAGAAGCCGCGGACCACGAGCTTGCGCGCCTCGTGCTCCGGGATGCCCCGTGCCATCAGGTAGAACAGCTGCTCGTCGTCGAACCGGCCGGTGGCGCTGGCGTGCCCGGCACCGACGATCTCGCCGGTCTCGATCTCCAGGTTGGGCACGGAGTCGGCCCGCGCGCCGTCGCTGAGGACCAGGTTGCGGTTGATCTCGTAGGTGTCGGTCCCGGTCGCCTGCACCTGGATCAGCACGTCGCCGACCCAGACGGTGTGTGCGCCGTCGCCCTGCAGCGCGCCGCGGTAGCCGACGTAGCTGCGGCAGTCGGGCACGCTGTGGTCGACCAGCTGGCGGTGCTCGAGGTGCTGCTCGCCGTCGGCGAAGTAGAGCCCGTAGAGCTCGGCCTCGCCGCCGCGCGCGGTGTATTCCACGCTGGTGTACTGCCGCACCAGGTCGCCGCCGAGGGTGACCTGCATGTGCACGACCCGGGCGTCGCGGCCCAGCCGGAACTTGACGTGCTGGGCCTGCACAGCGTCGGACGCCCAGTCGGCGACCGTGACCAGCGTGAGCTGGGCGCCGTCGGCGATGTCGACCTCGACGTTGTCGGCCAGCGTCGTCGTGCCGACCTGCTCGACCACCAGCGTGCCCTTGGCGAACCGGCCCACCTGGACCACGGTGTGTGCGTAGGCCGGGCCGGAGCCGCCGCCGATCACCCGGAGCCGCGCCGGCTCGGTCAGCTCGGCCTCGGGCGCGATCGCGATCAGCGTCGCGCCGTCAGCGTTGCCGTAGCCGAGCGCGCTGACGCGGTCGAACGGCACCAGCACCCGGCCGATCCGCTCATCGCCCTTGGCCAGCCGCGACACGGTCACGCCGGCCGGCAGGCCCTCGTGCTCCCAGCGCAGGCTGGTCTCCGCCGCCGGCGTCTTCGTGGCCAGGCCCCGCAGGCGCTTCAGCGGTGTGAAGCGCCACTCCTCCTCCAGGCCTGTCAGGGCCGGGAAGTCGGCGACATCGGTCGAGCGCAGGCTCTGCGCCTTGGTCTTGGGCACGCTCGACGTCTTGGGCGGCGTGATGGCCACCTCGGTTTCCGTGGGCATTTAGCCGACGGCCCCTTCCATCTGAAGTTCGATGAGCCGGTTGAGCTCCAGGGCGTATTCCATCGGTAGTTCCTTGGCGATCGGCTCGATGAAGCCGCGCACGATCATCGCCATCGCCTCGTCTTCGGTCATGCCCCGGCTCATCAGGTAGAAGAGCTGGTCCTCGCTGACCTTGGAGACGGTCGCCTCGTGACCCATCGACACGTCGTCTTCACGGATGTCGACGTAGGGATAGGTGTCGGAGCGGGAGATCGTGTCGACCAGGAGCGCGTCGCACTTGACGGTGCTCTTGGAGTGCGCCGAGCCCTCCAGCACCTGCACCAGGCCGCGGTAGGAGGTGCGGCCGCCGCCCCGCGCGATCGACTTGGAGATGATCGTGCTGCTGGTGTGCGGCGCGGCGTGCACCATCTTGGCGCCGGCGTCCTGGTGCTGGCCCTCGCCGGCCATCGCGACCGAGAGCACCTCGCCCTTGGCGTGCTCGCCCATCATCCAGACGGCGGGGTACTTCATCGTGACCTTGGAACCGATGTTGCCGTCGATCCACTCCATGGTCGCGCCCTCGTGCGCCACGGCGCGCTTGGTGACCAGGTTGTAGACGTTGTTGGACCAGTTCTGGATGGTCGTGTAACGGCAGCGGGCGTTCTTCTTCACGATGATCTCGACGACCGCGCTGTGCAGCGAGTCGGACGAGTAGATCGGCGCGGTGCAGCCCTCGACGTAGTGCACGTAGGCACCCTCGTCGACGATGATCAGCGTCCGCTCGAACTGGCCCATGTTCTCCGTGTTGATCCGGAAGTAGGCCTGCAGCGGGATCTCCACGTTGACGCCCGGCGGGACGTAGATGAAGGAGCCGCCGGACCACACCGAGGTGTTGAGCGCGGCGAACTTGTTGTCGCCGACCGGGATGACCGAGCCGAAGTATTCCTTGAACAGCTCCGGGTGCTCGCGCAGGCCGGTGTCGGTGTCGAGGAAGATGACACCCTGCTCTTCGAGGTCTTCACGGATCTTGTGGTAGACGACCTCGGACTCGTACTGCGCCGCGACCCCCGCGATCAGCCGCTGCTTCTCGGCCTCCGGGATGCCCAGCTTGTCGTAGGTGTTCTTGATGTCGGCGGGCAGGTCGTCCCAGCTGGCCGCCTGCTTCTCGGTCGACCGGACGAAGTATTTGATGTTGTCGAAGTCGATACCCGTGAGGTCCGCGCCCCAGTCCGGCATCGGCTTGCGGCCGAACAGCCGCAGGCCCTTGAGGCGCAGGTCGAGCATCCACTCGGGCTCGTTCTTCTTGGCGGAGATGTCGCGCACCACCGCCTCGCTGAGCCCGCGCTGCGCCGAGGCGCCAGCGGTGTCGGAGTCGGCCCACCCGTACTGGTAGCTGCCCAGGGCGGCGAGGTGCTCCTCCTGGGTCGTCACGGGCTGGACGATCTGCTCGGTCATTTATCTGTCCTCACAGTTCCTGTTGGCTGGGCCGGGATATGCGTTGTGCATACCCCGTCACCGTGTGCGATGGTGGCCAGTCGCTGCACATGAGTGCCGACCAGGCGGGAAATGACCGCCGTCTCGGCCTCGCAGAGCTCGGGAAACTCGGCCGCCACGTGCGCCACCGGGCAGTGGTGCTGACACAGCTGCCCGCCGGTGGCGATCGTGGACGCGTTGGCAGCGTAGCCCTCGGCGGTCAGCGCGTCGGCGAGCGCCTCGGCCCGGGCGATAGGGTCGTCGCCGGCCCCGGCCATGGCCTCCTGGCAGCGACTCTCCAGGGCGGCGACCTGCTCGGCGGCGAACGCGCCGACCGCGCCGTCGCCACCGTTGGCGGCGATCCAGCGCAGGGCGGCATTGGCCATGTTGTCGTAGGTGTGCCGGCCGCAGCGCAGCCGGGCGGCGTCGGTCAGCGTGAAGACCTTGGCCGGGCGGCCCCGGCCCCGGCCGGCGCGCACCGGGCGCTGCCGGGCGACCACGTCGCCGTCGGTGAGCAGGGCGTCGAGGTGCTTGCGGATCGCTGCGGGGCTGAGCTGCAGGGCGGCGCCGAGCTCGGCCGCCGTGGCGGTGCCCCGCTCCAGCAACAGCTGGAGCACCCGGTCGCGGGTGCGCCGATCCGCGGGGACGACCGGGGAACCGGGCGTCTCCACCTGCGGAGGCAGCATCGCGACGTATTTCACTACCACAACGTTACGTAATTCCGTCGGCAGGAGCAAACCGGCACGCCAGTGATCGACATCACCGTCCGCAACGTGGCCACCGGGGCCGGAGGCGGATCTCTCTCCTACGGTCCGTAGGATCTCGCGCGTGATCCCCGTGCTCCGCCGCCTGGCGCTGGCCAACATCATCGCGAACGTCGCCATCGTGGTCACCGGCGGGGCCGTCCGGCTCACCGGATCCGGCCTGGGCTGCCCGACCTGGCCCAGATGCACCGATGCGTCCTACACGCCGAACGGCGCGATGGGCATCCACGGCGTGATCGAGTTCAGCAACCGGATGCTCGGTTGGGTGGTCGGTGCGGTCGCGTTCGCCGTGCTGGTCGCCGCCTTCCTGCACTTCCGGCGCACCCGCACCGCGGAATCCAAGCGGCTGATGCTGCTGTCGCTGGGCGTGTTCCTGGGCATCCCGGCGCAGGGCGTGGTGGGCGGGATCACCGTGCTGACCAACCTCAACCCGTGGGTGGTCGGCCTGCACTTCCTCGCGTCTATCGGGGTGCTGGCCGCGGCGTACGCCCTGTGGCGGCGCACGGTCGACGGCGGCACTCCCCGCCGGGCGGCCGCGCCGGCGCCCGTGCGCCAGTTGGTCGCCGTGCTGACCGCGGTCTCGCTGGCCGTCATCGCGCTGGGCGTGATCGTCACCGGCAGCGGCCCGCACGCCGGCGACGTCGACGCGCACCGCACGGGCCTGGACCCGCAGACCATCTCCCAGGTGCACGCCGACGTGGTGTTCCTGCTGATCGGCCTGTCGCTCGCGGTCTGGTTCACGGCCCGCGCGACGGGTGCCCGGCGCACCGCCCGGGCCGCCCTGGTGCTGGTCGTGGTCGAGCTGTCGCAGGGCCTGATCGGCTTCGTTCAATATTTCACCGGGCTGCCGGAGGTGCTGGTCGGCTTCCACATGCTCGGCGCCACCCTGGTCTGGCTGGCGACCCTGTCGGTGCTGTGGTCAACCCGCGCGAGCGGCGGCCGCGATGGCAGCGGCCAGGCGCTCCCCGGCGCCGGCGGCCGTGCCCAGGAAGAGCGAGGGCTCGGTGAGCTCCAGCTCGATCAGGGTGGGCGCGCCGCTGTCGTCGGGCACCAGGTCGACCCGCGCGTAGAGGAGCCGGTCGCGGCCGCCCGGAATGGCGTCGAGAGCCCGGTCGGCGACGGCCAGCTCGGCCGCTGACGGCTCGGCCGGGTCGATCCGCTCCTCCTTGTAGAGGCCGCTGACCCCCTCGTCCGGGCCGGTGAGCATGGCGCCCTTGCGCGCGGCGTGGCTGAACCGCAGGCCGTCTCCGTCGTTGAGGTAGACCAACGCCGTCTCGCCGGCCTTCTCGATCCCGCTCAGGAACGGCTGCAGCAGCGCCGTCCGGCCGGCCTCGGTGAGCCGCCGGAGATGGGCGTAGAACGCGTTCGCCTCGGCCTGGTCGCCGAGGCGGTAGCGGCCCGCGTCGACGCTGCCCGCGCCGATGGCCGGCTTGATGACGATGTCGTCCGGCAGGCCGCCGTAGCTGAACCAGGCGCCGTCGGGCCCGACCACGATGGTCGGGATCACCGGAACGCCGGCCGCCGCCAGCTCGCTCAGGTAGCGCTTGTCGGTGTTCCAGAAGACGACGTCGGCCGGGTTGGCCAGGGTGGCCACCCGATGCGCCCAGGCGACGAACTCGGGCCGGCGGGGCGCGTAGTCCCAGGGCGAGCGGAGCACGACGAGGTCGTAGCCGGCCCAGTCGACGGTCGGGTCGTCCCAGACGACCGGCTCGGCGGTCACGCCGCGGGCGGCCAGCGGCGCCAGCACGAGCCGATCGTCGTCTTCGAGGTCGGGAATCTGATCGCAGGTGACAAGAGCGACCCGGGATGCCTCCCGGGTCGCCGCCTGCTCGTGAGTCGATGTGGTGGTGGACAAGGTGTCAGCGGGACAGGGTGCGCCGGGCCATCGACCGCCACAGGTCGTTGCTCGGCCGCATCTGGTCCATCAGCTCTCGCTCCCACTCGTTTTCCACGGTGACGCCCGCGCTCACACAGGCCGCGCGGGCCACGTCGGTGCCATCCGCGAACTGGTCCGCCCAGGTGCCGTCCGCGCCGACGAGGACGATCCGGGCGCCACGCTTGCCGACGTACTCGATGACTGCCCGGGCGCCGCCGTGGTCGGCGGCGAACGACCGGATCCCGGTCACGAGACCCGCGGGGGTCTCCTTTTCGGGCTGCTCGGTCGTCAGCGTCGTATCGGAACCATCTGCCATGCCCGAGAGCGTAAGCACGCCTACCGGATTCCGCGTGCCATCCGATCGTGTTTTGTGACTCCTGTCATCGGCTGATTTAAGACAGGCCACAGGAAGTTTGAGACACGAAAGTTAGACATATCCGGTTAATTGCGGATGACATCTCGGACAACTCGTATCCCTCGTCCGTGGCGGCCCGGCGGCCCGAGAAAATTGCGCGATTCTCGGTCTAACCACCCAAATGCGACAGGGGTACGAAACGCGGTTCAGAGCAGCGCGTCGAGCGCGACCGCGAGCGACACGATCGTCAGATAGGTGATCGACCAGTGGAACAGCCGCATCGGCTTGAGCGGCTCCCCCGCCCTGGATCGGCCCACCAGCTTGTGCGACTCACTGAGGAACACCGCTCCGCTCACGACCGCAGTGATGCCGTAGAGCGGGCCCAGGCCCAGCGGCCAGGCCGCCAGCGACGCCGCGACGGTCAGCCAGGTGAAGATCACAATCTCCCGGTTGACCCGGGCCGCCGAGCGGACCACGGGGAGCATCGGGATGCCGGCGCGGGCGTAGTCGTCCTTGTATTTGATGGCCAGCGCGTAGAAGTGCGGCATCTGCCAGAAGAAGACCACCGCGAACAGCGCCCAGGCCAGCGGCGAGAGCCCGCCGGTGACGGCCGCCCAGCCGATCAGCACCGGCGCCGCGCCGCACGCGCCACCCCAGAACGTGTTCTGCGGCGTGGTGCGCTTGAGCCAGAGCGTGTAGACGAGGTCGTAGTAGGCGATCGCGGCACCGGTCAGCGCGGCCGCGAGCCAGTTGGTGAACCCGGCCATCAGGCCGACCGACACCACCGCGAGCACCAGCCCGAACACCAGCACGTTGCGCGGCGACAGGGCGTGGGTGGGCAGCGGGCGCCGCTTGGTGCGGCGCATCAGCTGGTCGATGTCGCGGTCGATGTAGCAGTTGAGCGCGTTGGCGGCACCGGCCGCGAGCGAACCGCCGACCAGCACCACGATCATCGTCCAGACCGACGGGATGCCCTCGGCCGCCAACAGCATCGCCGGCACCGTGGTGATCAGCAGCAGCTCGATGATGCGCGGCTTGGTCAGGGCCACATAGGCACCGACGACGGCACGCGGGTCGCGCCGGGGCGGCACCGGAACCGGACCCGGCGTGAGGCTCGGCGTCGGGCGCTCCGTGACCATGCTCAAGGCCGTGTCCACCTTTCTCGTCGAACCGCAGACCGGCGACGGTCAACAGGCCGATCGACAGCGTACGCGGCGCGTATCCGTGCTGATCGTCGACCCGACGCGGTGCGGCCGGAACCACTCGGGCGGTGTCTGTCCGCCCACATCGCAACGCCGAGGGCCAGATCCGGCGGCAGGTGTTTAGCACGGGTCGCTAGGGTCAGAGGGGAGGGACCGGAAACACTCGCCGAGGAGCGCATACATCGTGCCAGCCAGCAACTCAGAGCAAGCCTCATTCACCTGGTCCGAGCTGGACCGCAAGGCGGTCGACACGATCCGCGTCCTCGCGATGGACGCGGTCGAGAAGGCCGGCAACGGACACCCGGGCACCGCCATGAGCCTTGCCCCGGCCGCATACCTGCTCTTCAACAAGGTGATGCGGCACGACCCGACCGATCCGCACTGGCCGGGCCGCGACCGCTTCGTGCTCTCCGCGGGGCACAGCAGCCTGACCCTCTACATCCAGCTCTACCTGACCGGCTACGGCCTGGGCCTGGAAGACCTGATGTCGTTGCGGCAGTGGGGCTCGCTGACCCCCGGCCACCCCGAGCACGGGCACACCAAGGGTGTCGAGACCACCACGGGCCCGCTCGGCCAGGGCATCGGCAACGCGGTCGGGATGGCGATGGCCGCCCGGCGCGAGAAGGGCCTGTTCGACGCGGACGGCTCCGCCGGCCCGCTGTTCGACCACAACGTCTACACGATCGTCTCCGACGGTGACATCGAAGAGGGCATCAGCCACGAGGTCAGCTCGCTCGCCGGGCACCAGCGGCTGGGCAACCTGACCGCGATCTGGGACGACAACGAGATCTCGATCGAAGACGACACCCGGATCGCCAAGAGCGAAGACGTCGCCGCCCGCTACGCGGCCTACGGCTGGCACGTGCAGACGGTCGACTTCCGCAGCGGCCACGCCGACGAGGGCGACTACCGCGAAGACCCCGAGGCGCTCTGGCGCGCGATCGAGGCCGCCAAGGCGGTCACCGACCGCCCGTCGTTCATCGCGCTGCGCACCATCATCGGTTGGCCGGCGCCCAACAAGCAGAACACTGGCAAGATCCACGGCTCGGCGCTCGGCGCCGACGAGGTCGCCGCGACCAAGAAGGTGCTCGGCTTCGACCCCGCGAAGAGCTTCGACGTCTCCGCCGAGGTGCTCGAGCACACCCGCAAGGCGGTCGCCCGCGGCCAGGCCGAGCACGCCGAGTGGGACAAGGCGTTCGCGACCTGGTCGACCAACAACCCCGACAGCCGGGCCCTCTTCGACCGGCTCACCTCGCGCGCCCTGCCGGCGGGCTGGACCGACGCGTTGCCAGTGTGGCCGGCAGACCCGAAGGGCCTCGCCACGCGGGCCGCCTCCGGCAAGGTCCTCGAGGCCCTCGCGCCGGTGCTGCCGGAGCTGTGGGGCGGCTCGGCCGACCTGGCCGAGAGCAACAACACCACCATGAAGGGCGAGCCGTCGTTCGTGCCGGCCGAGCACGCGACCAAGGAGTTCCCGGGCGACGAGTACGGCCGCACGCTGCACTTCGGGATCCGCGAGCACGGGATGGGCGCGATCCTCAACGGCATCGTGCTGCACGGCGCGACCCGCCCCTACGGCGGCACGTTCCTGGTCTTCAGTGACTACATGCGACCGTCGGTGCGGCTCGCCGCGCTGATGAAGCTGCCGGTCACCTACGTCTGGACGCACGACTCCATCGGCCTCGGCGAAGACGGGCCGACGCACCAGCCGATCGAGCACCTCACCGCGCTGCGGGCCATCCCGGGGCTCGACGTGGTGCGGCCGGGCGACGCCAACGAGACCGCGTGGGCGTGGCGGATGGCGATGGAGCACACCGACCGGCCGACCGCGCTGGCGCTGACCCGCCAGGCGCTGCCGACCATCGACCGCGAGCGCTACGCACCGGCCGACGGCGTGGCGCGCGGGGGTTACATCCTGGCCGAGGCGTCCGACGCCCAGCCGCACGTGATCCTCATCGGCACCGGCTCCGAGGTGCAGCTCTGCCTCGCGGCCCGGGAACGGCTGGAGGCCGACGGCACGCCCACCCGGGTCGTGTCGATGCCCTGCCAGGAGTGGTTCCGCGCGCAGGACGAGGAATACCGCCAGACCGTGCTGCCCAACTCGGTCAAGGCGCGCGTCAGCGTCGAGGCCGGCATCGCGATGTCCTGGCGCGACCTCGTCGGCGACCTCGGCGAGAGCGTCAGCATCGAGCACTACGGCGCCAGCGCGCCCCACACGGTGCTCTTCGAGCAGTTCGGATTCACCGCCGACAACGTCGTGGCGAAGGCGCATGCCTCGCTCGCGCGGGTCGGCGCCATCACCGGCACCACCACGGGCAACTGAGGGAGCGAAGGATAATGACCGACCGCCTGGCCGAACTCACCGCCGCGGGCGTCGCCATCTGGCTCGACGACCTTTCCCGCGTACGGCTGAGCACCGGCACCCTTGACCAGTTGCGTCGCGAGCAGCATGTCGTGGGCGTGACCACCAACCCGACCATCTTCGCCAAGGCGCTCTCCGACGCGACCGCCTACGACGGTCAGGTCCAGGACCTGGCCACCCGGGGCGTCTCCACGGAAGAGGCCGTGCGCATGCTCACGGCGTACGACGTGCGCTGGGCCTGTGATGTCCTGCGCCCGGCCTTCGACGCCTCGGACGGCGTCGACGGGCGGGTCTCGCTCGAGGTCGACCCGCGCCTGGCGCACGAGACCGACAAGACCATCGCCGAGGCCAAGGGCCTCTGGTGGCTGATCGACCGGCCCAACGCCTTCATCAAGATCCCGGCGACCGAGGAAGGGCTGCCGGCGATCACCGCGACGCTGGCCGCCGGCGTCAGCGTCAACGTCACGCTGATCTTCTCGCTCGACCGCTACAGCCAGGTGATGGACGCCTACCTGGCCGGCATGGAGCAGGCCAAGGCCAACGGGCACGACCTGACCAACCTGGCATCGGTGGCGTCGTTCTTCGTCTCCCGCTTCGACACCGAGATCGACAAGCGGCTGGAGAAGATCGGCAGCGACGAGGCCAAGGCGATGCGCGGCAAGGGCGCGGTCGCCAACGCGCGGCTGGCCTACGAGCGCTACTCCGAGGTGTTCAGCGGCGAGCGCTGGCAGGCCCTGGCCGACGCGGGCGCCAAGCCGCAGCGGCCGCTGTGGGCGTCGACCTCGACGAAGAACCCGGACTACCCGGACACGCTCTACGTCGCCGACCTGATCGCGCCCGGCATCGTCAACACGATGCCCGAGTCGTTGATCCACGCCTGGGCCGACCACGGCCAGACCCGGCCCGACACCGTCACCACCAACTACGACGACGCCCGGCAGGTGATGGCCGACCTGACCCAGGTGGGCATCGACCTCGACGACGTGTTCGACACGCTCGAGAACGAGGGCGTCGAGAAGTTCGCCGCGAGCTGGCAGGAGCTTATCGACGGGGTCGACAAGTCGCTGAAGGCGGCGAGCAACGGGTCCTCGAAGCCGACCGACGCCGCGAAGGGGAGCGTGGGTTCTCGGTGAGCACCTACGGGTTCGGGTCCGACGGGGTTCCGGCGGCAGACGACGACGCCGGTCCGGCGTTCGCCGACGGCGTCGTCGCCGCGGCCGGCATCGCCGTCTACGGCGCCGGCAGCACCGAGGCCGCGGCGATCCGGTCGGAGCTGGTCGGCGCCGACGTGCCGGCCAAGCTGGTCGCCAAGGACGCCACGCTGTGGGGTCCCGACGCGGAGGCCGAGGCGAAGATCCGGCTGGGCTGGGTCGACACGTTCCGGCAGAGCCGGGAGCTGCTGCCCCGGCTGGCCGAGCTGCGCACCGAGCTGGCCGACCTCGACCACGTCGTGCTGGCCGGCATGGGCGGCTCGTCGCTGGCCCCCGAGGTGATCACCCGAACCCTGGGCGTCGAGTTGACCGTGCTCGACACCACCGACCCCGGCCAGATCCGGGCCGCCCTGGCCGACCGCCTGGAGCGCACGCTGCTGGTGGTGTCCAGCAAGTCCGGCGGCACCGTCGAGACCGACAGCCAACGGCGGGCCTACTGGCAGGCGTTCCTCGACGCCGGCATGAGCGAGTCCGAGGCGGCCCGCCACTTCGTGGTCGTCACCGACCCGGGCTCGCCGCTGGAGACCACCGGCGGCGAGATGGGCGCCCAGGTCTTCCTGGCCGACTCCGAGGTCGGCGGCCGCTACTCGGCGCTGACCGCCTTCGGGGTCGTGCCGTCCGCGCTGGCCGGTGTCGACGTCGCCGAGCTGCTCGACCAGGCCGAGGAACTGCTGCCGGCGCTGGCCGAGGAGAGCGGCAACCCCGGCCTCGCGCTAGGCGCCGCGCTCGGTGCGGCGGCCGCCGGCGGGCGCGACAAGGTGGCCCTGATCTCCGACGGCACCGGCATCATGGGGCTCGGCGACTGGGCCGAGCAGCTGATCGCCGAGTCGACCGGCAAAGACGGCAAGGGCATCCTGCCGGTGGTCATCGAGACGCCGGACAGCCCGGGCGCGCACGGCAGCGACGTCGTCACCGTGACGGTCGGCGGCGCCCAGCCGCCGTTCGGCATGCCCGGCGGCGGCGTCCGGCCCGACCTGGCCGTCAACGGTCCGCTCGGCGCCCAGTTCCTGACCTGGGAATACGCGACGGCGATCGCGGGCCGGGCGATCGGCATCGACCCCTTCAACCAGCCCAACGTCACCGAGTCGAAGAACAACACGACCCGGATCCTGGCCGAGGGGCTGCCCGACGAGGCACCGGCGTTCACCGAGGGCGCGATCGAGGTTTACGGCGGCAGCGGCGACAGCCTGGCCGCCGTGCTCGGCGCGCTGGTCGACGGCATCGACCCGCACGGGTATCTGGCCGTGCTGGCGTTCCTCGACCGGCTCGCCGACGCCCGGGCCGAGCAGGCGCGGGCGCTGCTGGCCACCGCCGCCGGGCGTCCGGTGACGTTCGGCTGGGGCCCGCGCTACCTGCACTCGACCGGGCAGTACCACAAGGGCGGGCCCCAGGTCGGCTCGTTCCTGCAGGTCACCGGTGCGGTGGTTAGCGATCTGGCGATTCCGGGCAAGCCCTACACGTTCGCCGACCTGCAGGCCGCCCAGGCGGCCGGCGACCGGAAGGCGATGACCGACCGCGGACGGCCCGTCGTCCGGCTGCACCTCACCGAGCGTGCGGCGGGGATCGACGAGTTGCTGCGCGCGTTGTCGGGCCTGCCCGCCCGGCAGGACCGACACTAGAGGCAGTGCGAAATCCTAGGTGGTATGAGTGAACCCGCTGCGTGATCCGCAGGACCGCCGGTTGCCGCGGATCCCCGAGCCCTGTGCGCTGGTGATCTTCGGCGTCACCGGCGACCTGTCTCGCAAGAAGCTGCTGCCGGCCATCTACGACCTGGCGAACCGGGGGCTGCTGCCACCGGGCTTCGTGGTCCTCGGGTTCGCCCGGCGCGACTGGGGCGACGGCGACTTCGAGTCGCTGGCGATGGAGGCGGCGCGGCGCGGCGCGCGTACACCGTGGCGGGAAGAGGTCTGGGCCCGGCTCGTCGGCAACATCAAGTTCGTGCCGGGCGCGTTCGACGACGACGAGGCGTTCGACACGCTCGCGTCGACGCTCGACGAGTTGCGCGACACGCACGGCATCGCCGGCAACGCCGCGTTCTACTTCGCGATCCCGCCACCGGCGTTCCCGATAGTGCTCAAGCAACTCGCCCGCACCGGGATGGCCGACAACCGCAAGTCCGGCGGCTGGCGCCGGGTCGTGGTGGAGAAGCCGTTCGGCAACGACCTGCCCTCGGCCAAGTCGCTCAACGACCTGGTCGACGACGTGTTCACCCGCGACGACGTGTTCCGGATCGACCACTACCTGGGCAAGGAGACCGTCCAGAACATCCTGGCCCTGCGGTTCGCCAACAACCTGTTCGAGCCGCTGTGGAACAGCAAATACGTCGACTCGGTGCAGATAACCATGGCCGAAGACGTGGGCATCGGCTCCCGGGCCGGCTTCTACGACGCCGCGGGAGCGGCGAGAGACGTGCTCCAGAACCACCTGCTCCAGCTGATGACGCTGGTCGCGATGGAGGAGCCGACCAGCTTCGACGCGTCGGAGATCCGCACCGAGAAGCTCAAGGTGCTCCGGGCGATCACGCTGCCGCACGACATCCGCGACGAGACGGTCCGCGGGCAGTACCTGCCCGGCTGGGTCGGCGGCGAGCGCGCGGTCGGCTATCTCGAGGAGAAGGACGTGCCGTCCGACTCGACCACCGAGACCTACGTCGCGGTGAAGCTCGGCGTGCAGAACAGGCGCTGGGCCGGAGTGCCGTTCTACCTGCGCTGCGGCAAGCGGCTGCCGCGCAGGGTGACCGAGCTGGCGATCATCTTCAAGAAGGCGCCGCACCTGCCGTTCAACCCCTACGACATCGAGATGCTGGGCGCCAACCAGCTGGTCATCCGGGTGCAGCCCGACGAGGGCGTGGTGCTCAAGTTCGGCTCCAAGGTGCCCGGCACCACGATGGAGGTCCGCGACATCGCGATGGACTTCGAGTACGGCGCCGCGTTCACCGAGTCCAGCCCCGAGGCATACGAGCGGCTCGTGCGCGACGTGCTGATCGGCGACCGCACCTTGTTCCCCGACGCGGCCGAGGTCGAGCAGAGCTGGCGGGTCATCGACCCGCTGGAGGAAGCCTGGGCCGGCACCGCGCCCGAGCCCTACCGGGCAGGCGAATGGGGACCGCACGCGGCCGACGAGCTGCTGCGGCGCGACGGCCGGCACTGGAGGCGGGCATGATCGGGCTCTGGGACACCACCGGCAACGAGGTGGTCAAGGCGCTGGCCACCGAGCGCCGGTCGGCCGGCGGCGTGGCCAGCGGCATGGCGCTGACGCTGATCGTCGTGGTCGACGAGAAGCGGGTCCGCGAGGCCGAGGCGGCGGCGACGATCGCCGCCCAGATGCACCCGTGCCGGCTGCTGATCGTGGTGCGCGCCGACGTCGAGCGCCCCAGCAACCGCCTCGACGCCGAGGTGGTCGTGGGCGGCCGCCTCGGCCCGTGCGAGGCCGTCGTGATGCGGATGTACGGCCGGCTCGCGCTGCACGCCGAGTCGGTGGTCATGCCGCTGCTCGTCCCGGACGTGCCGGTGGTCACCTGGTGGCACGGCGAGCCGCCGGACCGGATCGCCAACGACTTCCTCGGTGTGGTCGCCGACCGCCGGATCACCGACGTCTCGCAGACCCCCGACCCGGTCGCCGCGCTGCGACAGCGGGCCAAGGACTACGCCCCCGGCGACACCGACCTGGCGTGGACCCGGATCACCCCGTGGCGCACGCTGGTCGCGTCGGCGTTCGACACCACCGAGGCCAAGCTCGTGGGCGCCACCGTGGAGGCGCCCGAGCACGACCCGACCGCCGCGCTGATGTCGGGCTGGCTGGCCGCCCGGCTCAAGCTCGAGCCCCGCTGGGTGACCACCGACGACTACCGGATCATGCGGTCGGTCGCGATGGTCGCGGCCAACAACGACGAGGTCAAGCTCGTGCGCGACCAGGACATGGCGGTCTTCACCCGCACGCACCAGATCGAGCGGCAGCTGCCGCTGGTCCGCCGCCCGCTCGGCGAGGAACTGGCCGAGGAGTTGCGCCGGCTCGACCCCGACCAGGTCTACGCCGAGGCGCTGAGCGCGATGACCGGCGAGACCGGGCTCGACACCCGCCCGGCGCACCGGGTGCACGTCTGGAAGGACCCGGTGACCGCCGGCCACGCGCCCGGCATGGGGCCCGGCATCGTCGGCGGCGGCCCGCCCACCCAGGTCGAAGACATGCCGCCGCGCACCGGCGACCGGGTCCGCCCGGCCTCGGCCGGTGCGGGCACCGCACAGGGCTCCGCGCCGACCACCCCCACGCCGGGCGCCGACGCATGAGTGAGACGGGTGTCATCGTCCACGCCGATGCCGACGTGCTGGCGCACGCGGTGGCGGCGCGGTTGGTGGTGGCGCTGATCGACGCACAGGCCGACCGCGGTGCCGCGGCGTGGGTGCTGACCGGTGGCCGCATCGCCGGCGCGACACACCGGGCCGTCCGGGACCTGCCGGCCAGCGACGCGGTCGACTGGTCGCGGGTCGACTTCTGGTGGGGTGACGAGCGGTTCCTGCCGGCCGGGCATCCCGACCGCAACGAGACCCAGGCCCGTGAGCAGCTCCTCGACGCGCTGAAGGTGCCGGCGGCCCGGGTGCACGCGATGCCGCCGTCCGACGGCCCGGACGGCAACGACCCGGAGGCGGCGGCGGCCCGCTACGCGCAGGAGCTGGCCCGGGCGGCCCGGCCCGGCACCGCCCCGCTCCCCCACTTCGACGTGCTGATGCTCGGCGTGGGCGAAGACGGCCACGTGGCGTCGGTGTTCCCGGAGCACCCGGTGGCCTACGAGACCCGCCCGGTGAGCGCGGTGCGGGGCAGCCCGAAGCCGCCGCCGGTGCGGATCACGCTGACCCTGCCGACGATCAACACCGCCGACGAGGTCTGGCTGGTCGCGGCCGGGCCCGACAAGGCCGGCGCGGTGGGCATGGCCCTGGCCGGCGCCGGGCCGGTGCAGCTGCCCGCGGCGGGCGTGCACGGCGTCAACCGCACGATCTGGCAGCTCGACAGCGCGGCCGCGGCGCAGGTGCCGCGCACCTTCCGCAGCGTCCGGACCTGACCGGCCAGCCCGGGCAGGTCGAACGGGCGGCGGCGCCGGTCGCGTTCACGACCGGCGCCCGCTGCTGGAGCGGCGGCTAGTTTTCGCCGCGGCGCTGGCGGAGGTTGGCGAGCGCCTCGGCGAGGATGGCGGCGCCGTCGGCGTCGCTGCGGCGCTCCTTCACATAGGCCAGGTGGGTCTTGTAGGGCTCGCTGCGCGGCCGGCCGGGCGGGTTGGCCGCGTCGAGGCCGCCCGGCTGCCCACAGCGGGGGCAGTCCCAGGTCACCGGTGGGGTGACGTCGGCGGCGAGGGAGACCTCGGTCGGGTGGGAGTTGGCGCACCAGTAGGTCACCGGATGGCGAGGTGCGGGCTCGCACCGCTCCGTCGGTCGGATCGGGCCGGAACCGACGCGGGTGCCTCGGATTGCGCTGCCGCTTGGCACGGTATCTCGCTCCTGTCGTCGTGCGGGGTCGGCCGCGGGGGACGCGGCTTCCTGACGCGGTGAAGCGGAACTAACCTGAGCTGGAAAAACAGTGCGCGGCCCGGATCAGACGTCCGGACCGCGCACGATTTTACGACTGTTTGGCCGACATGAGGGTCAGCTTGCGACCGCGAGTTTGAGCCAGAGGCCCAGACCCACGATGCACGCGAACCACACGACCCCCACCAGCAGGGTGTAGCGGTCGAGGTTTTTCTCGGCGATCGAGGAACCGGCGAGGTTGGTGCTGACGCCGCCGCCGAACATGCTGGACAGGCCGCCACCCTTGCCGCGGTGCAGCAGGATCAGCATCGTCAGCAGCACGCTCGTGATGATCAGCAACACGATCAACGTGTAGGCGAATGCGATCGGCATGGTGGTGGTCGTTCCTCTCGGTGGGCGCTTCCTCGAAACCAGGTTCTCCGTGCCGACCGAAGGTCCAGGCATCGGTGGCGGCATCGCCAAGGATAGCGGCCGGGTCCGCGGTGTGCGGACCCGGCCGGTGCCCCACTACTTCTTGAGGTGCTCCGGGAACCGGACGATCTGCACGAACTCGTCGGCGTCGATGCTGGCGCCGCCGACCAGCGCACCGTCGACGTCGGGCATGGCCATGATGCCGGCCACGTTGTTGGCCTTGACCGAGCCCCCGTACAGGATGCGGGTGGTCTCGGCCGTTTCGGCGTCGAACCGCTCCTGCAGCCGGGCCCGGACCGCGCCGCAGACCTCCTGCGCGTCGTCCGGCGTCGCCGTCTTGCCGGTGCCGATCGCCCAGACCGGCTCGTAGGCGATGACGACCTTGCGGACCTGCTCGGCCTTGAGCCCGGCGAGCCCGGCCTCGAGCTGCGACGTGCAGTGCGCCACGTGCCCCGCGGCCTCGCGGACATCCATGCCCTCACCGAGGCAGAAGATCGGCGTGAGGTCGTTGGCCAGTGCCGCCTGCACCTTGGCGTTGACCACCTGGTCGTCTTCGTGGTGGTGTTGCCGCCGCTCGGAGTGGCCGACCACGACGTAGGAGCAGCCGAGCTTGGCCAGCATCGGGCCGGAGATGTCGCCCGTGTAGGCGCCACCCTTGTGCGGCGAGAGGTCCTGTGCGCCGTACCCGATGAGCAGCTTGTCGCCGTCGACCAGGGTCTGCACGCTGCGCAGGTCGGTGAACGGCGGGATCACCACCGTCTCGACGTCGGTGAGCTGCTGCTCGTTGAGGCTGAACGCCAGCTTCTGGACCAGGGCGATGGCCTCGAGGTGGTTGAGGTTCATCTTCCAGTTGCCGGCCATCAACGGCCGGCGCGCGAGCGGCGCCATCAGGACTCCAGAGCGGCGATGCCCGGAAGGCTCTTGCCCTCCAGGTATTCCAGCGAGGCTCCCCCGCCGGTCGAGATGTGGCCGAAGGCGTCGTCGTCGAGGCCGAGCGCGCGGACCGCGGCCGCGGAGTCACCGCCACCGACGACGGTCAGGCCGTCGACCTTCATGATCGCCTCAGCCACGCCCCGGGTGCCGGCCGCGAACGGCGCCAGCTCGAAGACGCCCATCGGGCCGTTCCAGAAGACCGTGCGCGCGTCGCCGAGAGCGCCGGCGAAGGCGGCCACGCTGGCCGGGCCGATGTCGAGCCCGAGCCGGTCGGCCGGGATCGCGTCGACGGCCACCACCTCGTGGTCGGCGTCGGCCGCGAACGCGGTGGCGGCCACCACGTCGGTCGGCAGCAGGATCTTGTCGCCGCCGCGGGCGAGCAGGTCGCGGCAGGTGTCGACCATCTCGTCTTCGAGCAGCGACTTGCCGATGCCGTGGCCCTGGGCCCGCAGGAACGTGAAGCACATGCCGCCGCCGACCAGCAACCGGTCGACCTTGGGCAGCAGCGCCTCGATGACCGCGAGCTTGTCGGAGACCTTCGCACCGCCGAGCACCACCACGTAGGGGCGCTCCGGGTCGGTGGTCAGCCGGTCGAGCACCTCGACCTCGCGGAGCACCAGGCCACCGGCGAAGTGCGGCAACCGCGCGGGTACGTCGAAGACGCTGGCGTGCTTGCGGTGCACCGCGCCGAACGCGTCGTCGACGTATGCCTCGGCGAACGCCGCGAGCTGGTCGGCGAACGCGCCGCGCTCGGCGTCGTCCTTGCTGGTCTCACCGGCGTTGAACCGCAGGTTCTCGAGCAGCAGCACCTGACCGCCGGCGAGGGCGTCGACCTTTTGGCGCGCCGAAGGGCCGACCGTGTCTTCCGCGAAGACGATCGGGCCGTCGAGCAGCTCGCCGAGCCGGGTGGCGACCGGGGCCAGCGTGTATTTCGGGTCGGGCGCGCCCTTGGGGCGGCCCAGGTGGGACATCACGATCACGGCGGCGCCCGCGTCGCGGAGCGCCTCGATGGTGGGTAGGACGGCCCGGATCCGACCGTCGTCGGTGATCAGACCCGGCTGGTCCTTGGCGAACGGGACGTTCAGGTCGGCGCGCACCAGGACGCGCCGACCTGCGACTCCCTCCGCGAGGAGATCGTCAAGCGTCTTCATGATGGTCAGAGCGAGGCCCCGACGAGCTTGACCAGGTCGGCCAGGCGGTTGGAGTAGCCCCACTCGTTGTCGTACCAGCCGACGACCTTGACCTGGTTGCCGATGACCTTGGTCAGGCCCGAGTCGAAGATGCACGACGACGGGTCGGTGACGATGTCGGTCGAGACGATCTCGTCTTCCGTGTAGGTCAGGTAGCCCTTGAGCGCGCCGGCCGCCGCTTCCTTCATCGCGTTGTTGACCTCTTCGACGGAGGTCTCGCGCGCGACGTTGACGGTCAGGTCGGTCGCCGAGCCGGTCGGGATCGGCACCCGCAGCGCGTAGCCGTCGAGCTTGCCCTTGAGCTCCGGGAGCACCAGGCCGATCGCCTTGGCGGCACCGGTCGAGGTCGGCACGATGTTGAGCGCGGCCGCGCGGGCCCGGCGCAGGTCCTTGTGCGGGCCGTCCTGCAGGTTCTGGTCCTGCGTGTAGGCGTGGATCGTGGTCATCAGGCCGTGCTCGATCGTGAACGTGTCGTTGAGCACCTTCGCCATCGGCGCGAGGCAGTTGGTGGTGCACGAGGCGTTCGAGATGATCGTGTGCTTCGCCGGGTCGTAAAGGTTGTCGTTGACACCCATGACGACGGTGAAGTCTTCGTGCTTGGCCGGCGCGGAGATGATGACCTTCTTGGCACCACCGTCGACGTGCGCCCGCGCCTTGGTCGCGTCGGTGAACAGGCCGGTCGACTCGATCACGACGTCGGCGCCCAGGTCACCCCAGGGCAGCTTGCCCGGGTCGCGCTCGGCGAACACCTTGAACGACTGCCCACCGACCGAGATCTCGTCGGCCGTGGCCTTGACCTCGAACGGCAGCCGGCCGAGGATCGAGTCGTATTTCAGCAGGTGTGCCAGGGTGGCGTTGTCGGTGAGGTCGTTGGCGCCGACCAGCTGGATGTCCGCCCCAGAGGCGAGGACGGCCCGGAAGAAGTTGCGGCCAATGCGGCCGAACCCGTTGATGCCAACCCGGATGGTCACAGGTTTCATCTCCTCGATGATGAGATTGCCGGCCGCCGCGAATACCGCGTACGCCGGCCGGTGTTAGAACCGGTTGCCGGCCCCGTCGCCGTACCTGACGACAGTATCTGAGTGGCTGTTTTGCCGACGCGGCAGGTGGGGGTGTCAGACCACCAACATGTCGGGCGTCACAGCCGCCTCGGTGTCGGGTATGCCGAGATCACGCGCCCGCTTGTCGGCCAGGGCCAGCAGTCGGCGGATCCGGCCGGCGATGGCGTCCTTCGTCAACGGCGGGTCGGCGAGCGCACCGAGTTCTTCGAGGGACGCCTGACGGTGATCGAGGCGCAGCTTGCCCGCCGAGGTCAGATGCGTCGGTGCGTCGTCGGCGAGGATCTCCAGGGCCCGGGTCACCCGGGCCGCGGCCGCCACCGCCGCCCGCGCCGAGCGGCGCAGGTTGGCGTCGTCGAAGTTGGCCAGCCGGTTGGCGGTGGCCCGCACCTCGCGCCGGACCCGGCGCTCCTCCCAGGCCAGCACGCTGCTGTGCGCGCCGATCCGGGTGAGCAGCGCGGAGATCGCGTCGCCGTCCTTGACCACGACCCGGTCGACACCGCGGACCTCGCGGGCCTTGGCGGTGATGCCGATCCGCCGGGCGGCGCCGACCAGCGCCAGCGCGGACTCGGGGCCCGGGCAGGTGATCTCCAGCGCGCTGGAGCGGCCCGGCTCGGTCAGCGAGCCGTGTGCCATGAAGGCGCCCCGCCAGGCCGCCACCGAGCAGCAGACGTTGCCGGAGACGACGTGCTGCGGCAGGCCCCGGACCGGGCGGCCCCGGACGTCGAGCAGGCCGGTCTGGCGGGCCAGGATCTCGCCGTCCTTGACCACCCGCACGATGTAGTGGCTGGCCTTGCGCAGGCCGCCGGACGCCAGCACGTGGATCTCGCTCGGGTAGCCGTATACCTCGGCGATCTCGCGGCGCAGGCGGCGCGCGACCGCGCCGGTGTCGAGCTCGGCCTCGACCACCACCCGGCCCGAGACGATATGCAGGCCGCCGGCGAAGCGCAGCAGCGCCGCCATCTCGGCCCGCCGACAGCACGGCTTGGGCACGTCGACCCGACTCAGCTCGTCCTTGACCGCGGCGGTCATCGCCATAACTCTTCGTCACCTCGCGTGCTGGTCTCCGGCCGGAAGCCGGTGGGTCTCACGTGCTTAACGACTGGCGCCCAGGACAGGCACCAGGGCCGCCCCCAGAGCGGCAGGATCATGCCTCGGACTGCCGTCGGCGTCGGCCACCGGTGCGAGGACCAGCCGCGCACCCAGCGATTCTGCCGCACGACGGACGGGTTCGGGGTCACCGACGGCGGTCCCGTCGGCGAGAACCGTGTCAACTTTCAGGCCGGGCAGATACCACTGCAACGCGGCCAGGTGATCAGCAGCCGACAGGCCCCAGGTCTCGGGCTCGGCTGCCAGGTTGAGGGTCACCAGCCGGCGCGCCGGGCTGGCCACGATCGCGGCGGCCAGGTCGGGCACCAGCAGGTGCGGGATCACGCTGGTGTACCAGCTACCGGGCCCGAAGATCAGCCAGTCGGCCCGCTCGACCGCGGCCACCGCCTCCGGGCACGCGGGCGGGTCGGCCGGTGTCAGCCGGACCGCCTCCACCCGGCCGGGCGCGACCGCCACCGCGTGCTGGCCCTCCACCGTCAACAGCGTCAGCGGCCGGCGTGGGTCGGCGCCGCGCACGTCGGCCTCGATGCCGACCGGCTTGACCGCCATCGGCAGCACCCGGCCGGCGGCGTCGACCATCCGCGCCGCGTGATCCAAAGCGGACACCGGGTCGCCGAGCTGTTCCATCAGCCCGACGAGTACCAGATTTCCGACAGTGTGGCCGTCGAGCGAGCTGTGATCGCGGCCGTCGGGCGCGAACCGGTGCTGGAAGAGCTCGGCCGTGGCCTGCGTGTCGGGCCGGTCGGCGGCCAGCGCGGCCAGCGCCTGGCGCAGGTCGCCGGGCGGCAGCGCGGACCGCTCGGCCCGCAGCCGGCCGCTCGAGCCGCCGTCGTCGGCGACCGTGACGACGGCCGTGATGTCGAGGTCGGCGTCGAGGCCACGCAGGGCGCGCAGCGAGGCGGACAGGCCGTGGCCACCCCCGAACGCGACGACCCGCATCACTCACGCCCCAGGTCGCGGTGTTGCGCCGACGCGGAGACCCGGGCCTCGCGCAGCCGGGTGGCCAGCTCCTCGGCGATGGCGACGCTGCGGTGCTTGCCGCCGGTGCAGCCGACCGCCACCGTCAGGTAGCGCTTGCCCTCGCGCTCGAAGCCGGGCGCGGTGCCGACGATCAGCCGCGAGTAGGTCTCGACGAACGGCACCGCGCCGTGCTGGCCGAGCACGTAGCCGCTGACCGCCTCGTCGCGCCCGGTCAGGTCGCGCAGCTCCGGCACCCAGAACGGGTTGGGCAGGAAGCGGGCGTCGAGCACGAAGTCGGCGTCGGGCGGCAGGCCGTATTTGAAGCCGAAGCTGAGCACGGTCACCTTGAGCCGGCGGGCGTCTTCACCGCCGAACATCTCCTCGATCCGGCGGCGCAGCTGGTTGACGTTGAGGTGGCTGGTGTCGATGATCACGTCGGCCTGGTCGCGGGCCTCCTCGAGCAGCTTGCGCTCGGCCGCGATGCCGTCGGCGAGCCGGCCGTCGCCCTGCAGCGGGTGTGAGCGGCGGACGCTCTCGAAGCGCCGGATCAGCACGTCGTCGTCGGCGTCGAGGAAGACCACGTGCGGGTTGAAGCCGCGCTTCTTCAGCGCGTGCACGGCACCGGTCAGGTCGGCGGAGAAGGCCCGGCTGCGCACGTCGAGCACCATCGCGGTGAGCCGGGCCGGGCCGCCGGCGGCGTAGGCCAGCTCGGCCATCTCCAGCATCAGCGTCTGTGGCAGGTTGTCGACGACGTAGAAGCCGACGTTCTCCAACGCGCGCGCGACCGTGCTCCGGCCCCCGCCCGAGACGCCGGTGACGATCACGAGCGTGGTGTCGGACCTGTCCAACTCGTCGTTCTCCCGCTCACCCACGACGCGAAATCCTAGGCATCGCGGGAAACATCGGACTCATCGCCCTCTTCTGTCGCTGTCGGGATGGGTTCGTCGGGCGCCGGCCGGGCCGGCGCTGGGGTCGGCTCGGCCGGCGGTGTCGGATCGTCTGTCGCGGCGGGCTCGTCTGTCGCGGCTGGCCCGTTCGGCGCCGGTTCGCCGCCGAGGGCGGCCTTGATCGCCTCGGCGGTGCGCAGGCCGAAACCGGGCACCGAGGCGATCTCCTCGACGGTGGCCGCGGTCAGCCGCTTGACCGAGCCGAAGTGGCGCAGCAGCACCTTGCGGCGGATCTCGCCGAGCCCCGGGACGCCGTCGAGCTGCGACGCGGTCATCCGCTTCGAGCGGCGCTCGCGGTGGAACGTGATGGCGAACCGGTGCGCCTCGTCGCGGGCACGTTGCAGCAGGTAGAGCCCCTCGGAGGTGCGCGGCATGATGACCGGGAACTGGTCGTCGGGGATCCAGACCTCTTCGAGCCGCTTGGCCAGGCCGCACAGCGCGATGTCGTCGATGCCCAGGTCGCGCAGCACCGCGGCCGCCGCGCGCACCTGCGGCTCACCGCCATCGACCACGACCAGTTGCGGTGCGTACGCGAATCGGCGCGGCTTGCCCGTACGCGGGTCGATTCCGGGTCGGTCCGGGTCGATCTCCATCTCGTCACCGAGCTCGCCGGTCTCGGCGCGCGAGTCGAGGTAGCGGGCGAACCGCCGGCGCAGCACCTCGGAGATCGCGGACAGGTCGTCGGTCGCACCCTTGATCACGAAGCGCCGATATTCACTCTTGCGGGCTAACCCGTCTTCGAAGACGACCATGCTGGCCACCACGTCGGTGCCCTGGATCTGCGAGATGTCGTAGCACTCGATGCGCAGCGGGGCGGTATCCATGCCGAGCGCCTCGGCGATCTCCTCGAGCGCCTGGCTGCGGGTGGTCAGGTCGGCCGACCGCTTGAGCTTGTGGCGGGCCAGCGCCTCGTGCGCGTTGCGGGCGACGGTGTCGAGCAGCGCCTTCTTGTCGCCACGCTGCGGCACCCGCAGGCTCACCCGGCTGCCGCGGTGTTGGCTGAGCCAGTCGGCGAGCGCGTCGTCGTCGGGCGGCAGCGCCGGCACCAGCAGCTCGCGGGGCACGTCGGTCTCGCCCTGCTCGCCGCCGTAGACCTGGGAGCAGAAGTGGTGCACCAGGTCGCCGGTGCTCAGGTCTTCGGTCTTCTCCACGACCCAGCCGCGCTGGCCGCGCACCCGCCCGCCACGGACGTGGAAGACCTGCACCGCGGCCTCGAGCGGGTCTTCGGCGAAGGCGACCACGTCGGCGTCGGTGCCGTCGCCGAGCACGACGGTCTGCTTCTCCATCGCCCGGCGCAGGGCGGCCAGGTCGTCACGGAGCCGGGCGGCGCGCTCGAACTCGAGCTCCTGGCTGGCCGCCATCATCTCGCGGTCGAGCCGGCGGATCAGGGTGTCGGTCTTGCCGGCCATGAAGTCGACGAAGTCGTCGACGATCTGCCGATGCTCCGCCGCGGTCACCGAGCCGACGCAGGGCGCCGAGCACTTGCCGATGTAGCCCAACAGGCACGGACGGCCGATCTGGCCGGCGCGCTTGAAGACGCCTTTGGAGCAGGTGCGCGCCGGGAAGACCCGCAACAGCAGGTCGAGCGTTTCGCGGATGGCCCAGGCGTGTGAATAGGGACCGAAGTAGCGCACACCCTTGCGCTTGGCGCCGCGCATCACCTGGAGCCGCGGGAACTCCTCGTCGAGGGTCACCGCCAGGTAGGGATAGGACTTGTCGTCGCGGTAGCGCACGTTGAACCGCGGGTCGTATTCCTTGATCCAGGTGTATTCCTGCTGGAGCGCCTCGACCTCGGTGCCGACGGTGATCCAGTCGACCGACGCCGCCGTGGTGACCATCTGGCGGGTGCGCTGGTGCAGCCCGTAGGGGTCGGCGAAGTAGGAGTTGAGCCGGCTGCGCAGGTTTTTGGCCTTGCCGACATAGATGACCCGACCGGTCGCGTCACGGAACCGGTAGACGCCCGGAAGCTCCGGTATCGAGCCCGATGGGGGGCGGTAGGTCGACGGGTCAGCCACGGCGGCAAGCGTAACGCTCACCCCTGTCAAGATCGGTTGATCTTGGTGGCCGACCCGCCGGCCCGCCCGGCTGTTATGCCAGGACGATCTCGTCGCCCTTGACCACGACCTCGCGGGAGGTCAGCGGCCGCGTCGCCGGCCCGTTGCGCGGCTCACCACTGTCGAGCGCGAACTTGCTGCCGTGGCAACTGCAGTTGATCGTGCCGCTGTCGACGCTGGCGATCGGGCAACCCTGGTGGGTGCAGACCGCGCGGAACCCGTGGAACTGCCCCGCGGTCGGCTGCGTCACGACCATCTGGGCCGACGTGAAGATCGCGCCGCCACCGACCGGCACGTCCGCGACCTTGCCGAGCACCTGGCCGCCGCCGTTGCTGCCCGGGTCTTCGGCCTGGTCGGTGGGCTCGCCGGCCTGTCCCGAGGTGGCCGCCGACCCGGCATCGTCGTCGGCGCCGCAGGCGCTGAGCACGGTCACTGCCCCGACCGCCCCCACGCCGGCCAGCAGCGCACGCCGGCTGGTCACCGTCTCTTCCTTACTCATCCGCTATGCCTCTCCTCGGCCGCACGGTCAGTTGAAAGTTCTACTTCCCCGCCAAGTCACACGAACGGTTGCCGCCTCTGGTTCAGCCCGCGCGGGTCGGACATTTCGTTCCGGCACGATACTGAGCCAAGCCTTGTGACCTGCTGTGGCCCCTCTTCGAACGAGATCCACGTCGCCGCCGTCCGGCGTCACCCCCGGCCCAGCCGCGGCTGAGGGCGACTGGTGGACGGTGAGGTCGATGCCGCGCGGTCGGCCCGGTTGCCGTCCCCACCGATCTCGTCGCTACGGTCTGCGCCCGGGGTCGGCGCTGGTTGCTTTGCCGGCCGCCGACGGTGACAGCGCCGCGCCACCCCCCGGAAGCGGTGCGACGACGTCCCGTCCGGCGTATAGTCGTCACCCACCCGCTCCTCGATTGGGTCCAACATGCCCATGTCTGGGCGATCCGGCAATCGCACCAGGCACCCGGCCACAACGGGGGCGGCCAGGACTACCGCCGAGCCCGCCGCGACCGCGCGCTTGCGGCTCAACACCGCCGAGATCATCACCCACACACCGTTCGTCGATTCCCATGCCGTACGTGCCGGCCTGCTCGGGCGCGCGACCGACCATCAGCTCCGCGAACGGCGCAGCGTCGGTCAGCTCAGACCCGCCGCCCACGTGCCGGTCCACTAGAGATCTGGGAAACAAATGCACCCTCAGCAGCCATCTTTTACCTAGTTCTCGCCGCGAGGGGTGCCAAATGCCGCAGATGCCACTGATTCCTCAGCCCTCGAACGGCGGAGCCGCATCACCGCGCGGCCGGGTCGGGCCGGGCCGGCAAGCGGAGCAGGCCGGTCCACGACCGGGCGCGAGTCTCCACGCCAGGCCGAGCGGCGCGGCGCACCGCATGGACGGGGGAGCCGAGCCCGCAGGCCGGGCGCCATGCGGCGCGGACCACAAGTACCGACCCGACGCCGGGGCGGTGTTGCGGCTGGCGCAGGGTGACTACGACCAGGGAACCCGAGCCGACGGGCCTACCCCAGGCAGCGCAGGCCGGCGGATGACCGGGCCGCCGCGCGGCCAGGTGGCACGGGGTCAACGCGTCGGCCAGGTACCCGAGTCGCCGAGCCCGCCGCCGGGCCGCGGGGCCCGAGCGGAGTTCCCGGAGCCCGCACCGTCCGGAGTCGTGTCCGAGCCCAAAAGGGCCCGGGTGTTCAGCCGCGCGCGCGGGTGGTGGTCTTGGAGGCCGTGCGGGCGCGGGGAGCGGCCTTCTTCGCCGGCTTCTCCTCGGTGGGTGTTGCGGCCTTCCCCCGGGTGCTGGTCGTCGTTGCCTTGGTGGCCTTGGCCGCGGTGGTCTTGGCCGCGGTCGCCTTCGCCGCGCCGGTCGCCTTCGCCGCGCTGGTCGCCTTCGCGGCCGGCGCTGCCTTCGCCGCGGCCGCGGACTTCCGGGCCGGCGCGGTCTTCGCCGCCGCGACGGTCTTCGACCGCGTGGCCCGACCGTTCGTGGCCGGCGCCGGCTCGTCGTCGGCAGGCAAGGTCTGCGCCTTCGGCACCGCCGCCTTGCCGTTGCCGTTGGTCTTGCCGTTGCCGTTGGTCTTGCCGTTGCCGTTGGCCTTGGCCGCCCGCGCCGTCGCCTTGTCGGAGCCCTTTGGTGGGCCGGTCAGTGCCAGCGTGTGGCGCAGGAACTCGCCGGTCGCGCTTTCCGGGACCTCGGCGATCTCCTCCGGGGTGCCGGCCGCGATCAGCAGGCCGCCCCGGTGGCCGCCGGACGGGCCCATGTCGATGATCCAGTCGGCGGTCTTGATGACGTCGAGGTTGTGCTCGATGACGATGACCGTGTTGCCCTTGTCGACCAGGCTCTCCAGGACCTTGAGCAGCTTGCGGATGTCTTCGAAGTGCAGGCCCGTGGTGGGCTCGTCGAGGACGTAGACCGTGCGGCCGGTCGAGCGCTTCTGCAGTTCGGACGCCAGCTTGACCCGCTGCGCCTCACCGCCGGACAGCGTGGGGGCCGGCTGGCCCAGGCGGACGTAGCCCAGGCCGACGTCGACCAGCGTCTTGAGGTGGCGGTGGATCGCCGGGATCGCCTCGAAGAAGGTCGACGCCTCCTCGATCGGCATCTCCAGCACCTCGGAGATCGTGCGGCCCTTGTAGTGGACCTCGAGCGTCTCGCGGTTGTAGCGGGCGCCCTTGCAGACCTCGCACGGCACGTACACGTCGGGGAGGAAGTTCATCTCGATCTTGATCGTGCCGTCGCCCGCGCAGTTTTCGCAGCGGCCGCCCTTGACGTTGAACGAGAACCGGCCCGGGCCGTAGCCGCGGACCTTGGCCTCGGTGGTCTCCGCGAACAACTTGCGGATGCTGTCGAAGACGCCCGTGTAGGTGGCCGGGTTGGAGCGCGGCGTGCGGCCGATCGGTGACTGGTCGACGCCGACGACCTTGTCGAGGTCGTCGAGGCCGGTGACCCGCAGGTGGCGGCCCGGCACCAGCCGCGCGCCGTTGAGCTGGTTGGCCAGCACCGTGTAGAGGATGTCGTTGACCAGGGTGGACTTGCCCGAGCCGCTGACGCCGGTGACCGCGATGAAGGTGCCGAGCGGGAACGGCACGGTCAGGTTCTTCAGGTTGTGCTCGCGGGCGCCCTGCACCACCAGCTCGCGGCCCGGCGTCGCGGGCCGGCGGACCATCGGCGTCGGGATCTGCCGGCGGCCGGACAGGTAGGCGCCGGTGATCGACTCCTCGCTCTTCAGCAGGTCGTCGAAGGAACCACTGTGGACGATCTCGCCGCCGTGCTCGCCCGCGCCGGGGCCGATGTCGACGACCCAGTCGGCGGTGCGGATGGTGTCTTCGTCGTGCTCGACCACGATCAGCGTGTTGCCCAGCCGGCGCAACCGGACCAGCGTCTCGATCAGCCGGTGGTTGTCGCGCTGGTGCAGGCCGATCGACGGCTCGTCGAGCACGTAGAGCACGCCGACCAGACCGGAACCGATCTGGGTGGCGAGCCGGATGCGCTGCGCCTCGCCGCCGGAGAGGGTGCCGGCCGGCCGGTCGAGCGACAGGTAGTCGAGTCCCACGTCGACCAGGAACCGCAGCCGGGCGTTGATCTCCTTGAGCACCCGCTCGGCGATCAGCTTCTGCCGGTCGTTGAGCTCCATGCCGCCGAGCAGCTCGGCGCAGTCGCCGACGGACATGCCGGTGACCTCGGCGATGTTGCGGCCGTCGATGGTGACCGCGAGCACCTCGGGCTTGAGCCGCGCGCCGCCGCAGACCGGGCACGGCACGTCGCGCATGTAGCCCTCGTATTTGTCGCGCGACCAGTCGGACTCGGTGTCGCCGTGCCGCCGCTCGATCCACTGCACCGCGCCCTCGAAGCCGGTGTAGTAGGACCGCTCGCGACCGTATTTGTTGCGGTAGCGGACGTGCACCTGGTCGTGCGAGCCGTAGAGGATCGTCTTCTGGGCGCGGTTGGACAGCGCCCGCCACGGGGTGTCGAGGTCGAAGTGCTCGGCGTCACCGAGCGCCTGCAGCAGGCGCAGGAAGTATTCGAGTGTCTGGTTGGTCGCCCACGGCTGGATCGCGCCCTCGCGCAGGGTGCGCTCCGGGTCGGGGACCACCAGCTCGGGATCGACCTCTTTCTTGGTGCCGATGCCGGTGCACTCCGGGCAGGCGCCGTAGGGCGAGTTGAACGAGAACACCCGGGGCTCGAGGTCTTCGATCGCCAGCGGGTGGTCGTTGGGGCACGCCAGGTGCTCGGAGAAGACCCGCTCGCGGGTCGGCGAGTCGTCGGGCTCGTCGACGAACTCGACCAGCACCACGCCGGCGGCCAGCCGCAGGGCGGTCTCGATCGAGTCGGTCATCCGCTGCTTGGCCGAAGCCTTCACCGCGAGCCGGTCGACGACCACCTCGATGGTGTGCTTCTCCTGCTTCTTGAGCTTGGGCGGCTCGGTCAGCGGATGCACCACGCCGTCGACCCGGGCCCGCGCGAAGCCCTTGGACTGGAGCTCGGCGAAGAGGTCGACATATTCGCCCTTGCGGCCGCGGACCACCGGGGCCAGCACCTGGAAGCGGGTGCCCTCGGGCATCGACAGCACCCGGTCGACGATCTGCTGCGGGCTCTGCCGGGCGATCGGCTCACCACAGACCGGACAGTGCGGCTCGCCGACCCGGGCGTAGAGCAGCCGCAGGTAGTCGTAGACCTCGGTGATCGTGCCGACCGTCGAGCGCGGGTTGCGCGAGGTCGACTTCTGGTCGATCGACACCGCCGGGCTCAGGCCCTCGATGAAGTCGACGTCGGGCTTGTCCATCTGGCCGAGGAACTGCCGCGCGTACGAGGAAAGTGACTCTACGTAACGCCGCTGACCCTCTGCGAAGATCGTGTCGAAGGCCAGGCTGGATTTGCCGGACCCGGACAGCCCGGTGAAGACGATCATTGCGTCGCGGGGCAAATCCAGGTTGACGTCGCGCAGGTTGTGCTCCCGCGCGCCGCGGACGATCAGTCGGTCGGCCACTGCCCAGCCCACTCCTGACATGATGGAAGACCTGCAGAATCTCTGCCTCGGCAACTCTAACCGCGGGGTATGACAAGTTTCGGGCCCGCTGCATTCCCCCAAACAGGGGAGATGTTGGATGCGGGTGATTTCGGTCATTCCGGGTACGCGATTTGCCCGACCTATCCCGTACCGTTGGTCGTCCGGCCATCACAAAGTGCGCCGGGGTCGCTGGCTGGAGCGGTCCCGCGTGCTCAGGGGGAAATTGTGACAGCGGACCTGACGACGTGCGTGCCTGCCGGCGCTCTCGTCGAGGCGGCTACTCTGTGTGATCGCGTAGCTACGCTGGCCCGCGACCGGCGGACCGGGTTCGCCGTGGCCCGCCTGGCCATCTACGACTACCGCGAGATCCGCAGCTCACTGGGCCCGGCCGTGGCCACCGAACTGCTCGACCGGATCAGCTCCCGGATCGCCGGCTGCCTGGCCGAGCGCGACGCCCTCTCGGTGCTCCCCGATGGCGACATGCTCATCATGCTCGACAGCACCGACCGCCTCGACCAGCGCCTGCACGAGCTGGTCGCCCGGGGCAGCGGCTGGACCTCGGCGGTCTACGGGCAGCTCAGCGCCGGCGCCGCCGCGGCCCGCCCGGGAGAGGACGGCGAGACCGTGCTGTCCCGCGCGAGCCTCGCCCTCGAGGAGGCCGGCCGGCACGCCCCCGGCGCCGTCACCGTCTGTGAAACGCCGATGATGACCACCGCGCGGCAGCGGGTCTCCCTCGACATCGACCTGCGCCGGGCCGTCGAGGCCGACCGGCTCACCGTGCACTACCAGCCCGTGGTCGCGCTCGACGGCGGCCGGATCGTCGGCTACGAGGCGCTGGCCCGCTGGCCCGACCAGGAGCGCGGCTGGGTCCCCCCGGATTCGTTCATCCCGGCCGCCGAGCGCAACGGCCTGATCGGCGACATCGGCCTCAAGGTGCTGCGCCGCGCGCTACGCGACAAGCGCCGCTACGGCGGCACCTTCGACACCTGGCTGTCGGTCAACGTCAGCGTCGTCCAACTCGACGACGAGGCGTTCGCCGACCAGGTCATGCAGGCCCTGTCCGACGAGGGCGTCAGCGGCGACCAGCTGCGGATCGAGGTCACCGAGTCGGCGTTGCTGGCCTCCGCCCGGTCCCGCGCCCAGCTGATCGAGCTGCGGCGGGCCGGCATCCGGGTGCTCGTCGACGACTTCGGCACGGGCTTCTCGTCGCTGGCCAGCGTCCGCCGGCTGCCGATCGACGGGATAAAGATCTCCCGCGAACTGCTCCACGACGAAGAGCCAGGACTGCCGGACCCGACGGTGGTACGCGCGGTCCGCCTGCTCGCGGCCGGCGCCGGAGTCACCGACATCATCGCCGAGGGCGTGGAGAGCGCCCTCGAGGTGCGTACCCTGGCCGCCCTCGGCATGCCCTACGCGCAGGGCTTCCACCTCGGTCGCCCGGCACCGGCCTCGCGCGCCCTGCGCTGGCCCCTGGCGCCCGTCAGCCCCAACTGACCAGCCGGGCGGGTCGGCATATCGTCGGCGGTGTGGAGACCAGCAACGCGCTCGGTGAGTTCCTGCGCGCCCACCGCGAACGGATCACGCCCGAAGACGTCGGCCTGAGCAAGGGCGTGGGCGTGCGGCGGGTGCCCGGGCTGCGCCGTGAAGAGGTCGCGATGCTCGCCGGCATCAGCTCCGACTACTACCTGCGACTGGAGCAGGGCCGCGACCGGCGCCCGTCGATGCAGGTGCTCGACGCGCTCGCCCGGGTGCTGCGGTTGGACGCCGACGCGACGGCGTACATGATCAGTCTCAGTCAGCCCTCCTCCCGCACCGCCACGCGCCCGGCGGCCGCCCCCGCCACCGTCCCGGAGAGCGTGCGGCATCTGCTCGACGAGATCGTCTCGCCCGCGTTCGTGCAGACCCGCTGGCTCGACGTGCTCGCCGCCAACCGGATGGCGGTGGCGCTGTCGCCCAACCTCTCCCCCGGCGTCAACCGGCTGCGCGCGGCCTTCCTCGACCCGGCCGAGCGCACCTTCCACCGCGACTGGCCGGAAGCGGTCGCCCGCGTGGTCGCCGGCCTGCGCGCCGACGCGATCGGGCACCGCGACGACCAGCGGCTGGCCGCATTGGTCGGTGAGCTGTCACGCGAGAGCGACGAGTTCCGCCAGCTCTGGGCCCGGCACGACGTGCGTCGCCAGGAGGGCCGGTTCAGCCTGATGCGCCACCCCGAGGTGGGCGACCTGGACCTCTTCGCCGAGAAGCTCATGATCGGCGGCACCGACGGCCTGCTGCTCGGCATCTACCACGCCGAACCGGGCAGCGAGTCGGCCCGCTCGCTCGCGTTGCTCGGCTCGCTTGCCGCGTCCACATAGTCCGTTCGCGCCCACCGCCCCGGCCTCGCGGAGGTCGGGGCATTTCCATGTCTTGACTTCCCACATAGTCAAGCGTAAACAGAAGCGAAACAAAATGATACGGAGGCAAAGCAACATGTACGCGGAGGAGCGGCAAGAGGAGATCCTGCGGGTCGCCCGGGCACAGGGGCGGGTCGACGTGACCGCGCTGGCCGACGACTTCCGGGTCACCGCCGAGACCATCCGCCGCGACCTGACCGTGCTCGAGCGGGCCGGCGTGCTGCGCCGGGTGCACGGCGGCGCCATCCCGGTCGAGCGGATCGGCTTCGAGCCGGCCCTCGCGGCCCGCGACTCCGTGCTGATCACCGAGAAGGAGCGGATCGCCAAGGCGGCGCTGGCCGAGTTGCCCGACGAGGGTGCGGTGATCCTCGACGCCGGCAGCACCACGGCCCGGTTGGCACAGGCGCTGCCCACCGACCGCGAACTGTTCGTGGTGGTCAACTCGCCGGTCCTGGCCACCGTGCTGGGCACCCGCGCCAACCTGACGGTGCTGCTGCTCGGCGGGCGGGTCCGGGGCAAGACGCTGGCCACCGTCGACGACTGGGCGCTGCGCCCGCTCGCCGACATGTATGTCGACGTCGCGTTCATGGGCACCAACGGCTGCTCGGTCGAACGTGGACTGACCACGCCCGACCCAGCCGAGGCCACGGTCAAGCGGGCGATGATCGCCGCGGCCCGCCGGGTGGTCCTGCTGGCCGACCACACCAAGATCGGCAACGACTACCTGGCCCGGTTCGGCGCGTTGACCGACCTCGACGTGCTGATCACCGACACCGGCCTCGACGCCGACCTGGGTGGAGACATCGAAGCGGCGGGCGTACGGGTGGTCCGCGCATGATCGTCACCGTCACGCTCAACCCGAGCCTCGACCGGGCGATCGAGATCGACGCCCTGGCCCGGGGTGACGTGATCCGCGCCCGCTCGGGCCACCTCGACCCCGGCGGCAAGGGCGTCAACGTCTCACGCGCGCTGCTCGCGAACGGAGTGGCCTCCCGCGCCGTCCTGCCGTGCGGCGGCGACGAGGGCGCGCAGTTGGTCCGCCTCCTGGCGGCCGAGGGCGTCGACCTGGTAGCCGTCCCGATCGGCGGCCGCACCCGCTCCAACATCACCCTGGCCGAACCCGACGGCACGGTCACCAAGGTCAACGAACCCGGCCCGACGCTGTCCGCGGTCGAGTTCGACGCGGTGACCGGCCAAGCCCTGGCCGCGGCCGGCAGCGCCGGCTGGGTGGTGGTCTGCGGCAGCCTGCCACCGGGCGTCACGACCGAGGCGTTCGGCCGCCTCTGCCGGCGCATCGTGGCGGCCGGCGTGAAGCTCGCGGTCGACACCAGCGGCCCGGCGTTGCGCGCGGCCGCCGAGGCCGGCGCACACCTGGTCAAGCCCAACCGCGAAGAGTTGTCCGACGTGGTCGGCGGCGACCTCACGTCCCGCGCCGACGTGGTCGAGGCGGCCAACCGGGTCCGCACCTGGGGCGCCGGCGCCGTCCTGGCCAGCCTCGGCGCCGACGGCGCCGTCCTGGTCACCGCCGACACCGTCGTCAGCGGCACCGCACCGGTCACCCACCCCCGCAGCTCGGTCGGCGCCGGCGACGCCCTGCTGGCGGGGTTCCTGGCCGCCTTGACCAGGCCGGGCCTCGGTCGGGCCGCGGTCCGGAGGCCGACCGGCGACCGAGCCGCCCCTACGGCCGCGCTCCATGACCGAACCGCGACACCCGGCGCCGACGGTCCGGCGCCGGCCCCCGCCGGCGAAGCCGGCCCAACCGCAACCGACGGTGCGGCCAGGCCCACGCACGAAGCCAATGCCATGGCCGCAGACAGAACCGGCACACCGGCAACCACCGCAACCAACGGCGAAGCCGACCCGACCGTGATTACCGAGCGAACCGGCAGGTCAGCAACCACCGCAACCAACGCCGAAGCCGACCCGACCGCGATCACCGAGCGAACCGGCACGTCAGCAACCATCGCCACCAACGGTGACGCTGGCACGACCGCGACCACGGAACGAACCGGCACATCAGCAACCACCGCCACCAGTGGCGAAGCCGACGCGACCGCAACCGACGGTGCGGCCAGGCCCACGCCCGAAGCCAACGCCATAGCCGCAGACAGAACCGGCACACCGGCAACCACCGCAACCAACGGCGAAGCCGACCCGACCGCGACCAAGGAGCGAACCGCCACAACGGCAACCACGGCCAGCAACGGCGAAGGCGGCCCGAGCGCGACCTACGGTGCGGCCAGGCCGTCGGGCGACGCGGACGTCGCCGCCCGCGGGGCTGACGGGCGGTCCGATAGCTGGCGGTCCCAACTGGTGGCCGCGCTCGCCGAAGGGCTGGCGTGGGGTGCGGCGGCGGTCAGCCTGCCCGGCAGTCGCATGCCGGGGCCGTCCGACCTGCGGCGGGACGCCGTCGTGATCCATACCGAAAGCGATTCCGATCTCGTCCGGACCCTGGCTCAGCCGGGGTGACGGACCCCTCCCCCACCCCCGAAGGGAGCGTTCGGTGACAACGACCGAGGAAACCGGCTACACGCCTCCGGTGCAGGGCACCGGATTCCGCGCCACCGTGCAGCGGTTCGGTGGCAACCTGGCCGCGATGGTGATGCCCAACATCGGCGCGTTCATCGCCTGGGGCCTGATCACCTCGCTGTTCATCCCGACCGGCTGGATACCCAACGAGGACTTCGCCCAGCTGGTCAACCCGATGATCTTCTTCCTGCTGCCGATCCTGATCGGCTACACCGGCGGCCGGCTCGTGCACGGTCAGCGCGGCGCCGTGGTCGGGGCGGTCGCCACCGTCGGCATCGCCGTCGGTGCGGGCGCCGTGATGGGCACCGAACTCGAGAACGCGTCGCCGATGTTCCTTGGCGCGATGATCATCGGGCCGGCCACCGCCTGGTTGCTCAAGCAGTTCGACGCGCTGGTCGAGGAGCGGATCCGGCCCGGGTTCGAGATGCTCGTCAACAACTTCTCCGCCGGCATCATCGGCGGCGCGATGGCGCTGCTCGGCGCCTGGGGCATCGGGCCGATCATGCGGGCGGTGACCAACGCCGCCGGTGACGCGGTCAGCTGGCTGGTCGACCGCGAACTGCTGCCGCTGGCGTCCGTGCTGGTCGAGCCGGCCAAGGTGCTGTTCCTCAACAACGCCATCAACCACGGCGTGTTCGGGCCGCTGGGCGTCGCCGAGGCCGCGGAGAAGGGCAAGTCGATCCTGTTCATGATCGAGTCGAACCCCGGGCCCGGGCTCGGCCTGCTCCTGGCGTTCTTCTTCTTCGGCCCGCGCAACCTGCGCGCCAGCACCCCGGCCGCCATGATCATCCAGTTCCTCGGCGGCATTCACGAGATCTACTTCCCGTACGTCCTCATGAAGCCCCGCCTGATCATCGCCATGATCGTGGGCGGCGCGGCCGGCGTCGGCACCTTCATGATCACCGGCGCCGGGCTGACCGCGACGCCGTCGCCGGGCAGCATCTTCGCCTACTTCGCGGTCACGCCGCGGGGCGGCTACATCCCGATGATCCTCGGCGTGCTGATCGCGGCCGGCGTGACGTTCGCGGTCGCCGCGGCGCTGCTCGGCTTCGGGCGCCTCGAACCCAAGGAAGATCCGCTGGCCGCCGACGGCGACGCAGCCGTGATCGCGCCGGACGCCGACCCACAGCCGGGCACGCAGCCCGAGCCGGTACGCGAGCGCGAGCCCGCTGTCGCCAGCAGCGCCCCCGAGCAACGCACCGCGAACCCCTGACCCTGCGCCATCCCCACCCCCGAAAGGTTCACGACATGGCCACCATCAAGGGCACCGACATCCAGAAGGTCGTCGTGGCCTGCGACGCCGGCATGGGCAGCAGCGTCATGCTCGCCAGCCAGCTCCGGCGGCAGCTCAAGAAGCACCGGGTGACCGTCGAACACACGCCGGTCAACTCGATCCCGGCCGACGCCGACGTGGTGGTCTGCCACGCCGGCCTGGCCGCCCGGGCCCGGGGCAGCGCGCCCGACACGGTGATCGTGCCGGTGCAGGTGTTCATCGGCGACCCGGCGATCACCCGGCTGGTGAAGGTGGTCGAGTCCGGTGGCGAGCTCAATGGCTGAGGGGCTCGGCGCACTGCTCGACCCGCGGGCCATCCGGCTCAGCGAGGCGGCGGCGGACCGCGACGCCGCGATCCGCCGCTGCGGCGAGGTGCTGGTCGAGGTGGGCGCGGTCGCACCGGCCTACGTCGAGGCGATGCTGGCCCGCGAGCGGTCGATCTCCACGTACGTCGGCGAAGGTGTCGCGATCCCGCACGGCACCCTCGCCGGCAAGGAGACCGTGCTGCGCGACGCGCTGGCCGTGGTGCGCTTCCCGGACGGCGTCGACTGGGGCGGCCAGCCGGTCGCCGTCTGCGTCGCCATCGCGGCCTGCGGGGACGGGCACGTCGAGGTGCTCGGCGAGCTGGCCCAGATCCTGCTCGACCCCGACCGGGCCGCAGCGCTGCGCGCGGCCACGGACAGCGCCACGGTGTACGACCTGTTGACCCCGATCGAGGAGACCGCATGAAGGTCGTGCGCTTCCACGCGCCCGGCGACGTCCGCGTCGAGGACGCGCCCGAACCCAACCGCACCGGCGGCGACGTGTTGATCCGGGTGCACAACTGCTCCACCTGCGGCACCGACGTGAAGATCTTCCGGTTCGGGCACCACCACATCCGGCCGCCGCGGGTGATGGGCCACGAGATCGCCGGCGAGGTCGTCGACGGCGGCGACACCGGCTGGCGCCCGGGCGACCGGGTCCAGGTGATCGCCGCGATCCCTTGTGGACAGTGCACGGAATGCCGGCGCGGCCGGATGACGGTCTGTCCCAACCAGGAGTCGATGGGCTACCACTACGACGGCGGTTTCGCCGAACTGATGCTCGTACCCGCGAAGGTCCTCGCCGTCGACGGCCTCAACAAGATCCCCGACGGCATCGGGTACGCCGAAGCGTCCGTCGTCGAACCCCTCGCCTGTGTGCTCAACGGGCAGAACCTGGCCCGGGTCGGCGAGGGTGACGACGTCGTGGTGATGGGCGCCGGCCCGATCGGCTGCCTGCACGTGCGGCTGGCCCGGGCCCGGGGCGCGCGGCGGGTCTTCCTCGTCGACCTCAACCCGGAGCGGCTCGCCTTGTCGGCCGACCGCGTCCGGCCCGACGCCGCGATCCGCGGCGCCGACGTCGACGTGGTCGACGAGATCCGCAAGCTGACCGACGGCCGGGGCGCCGACGTGGTGATCACGGCCGCGGCGTCGAAGGCCGCGCAGGAGCAGGCGTTCGCCCTGTGCGCGCGGCAGGCCCGGATCAGCTTCTTCGGCGGCCTGCCCAAGGACGACCCGGTGATCCGGGTGGACAGCAACGTCGTGCACTACCAGGAGCTGACCGTCGTCGGCGCCAACGGCTCCAGCCCGGCGCACAACAAGCAGGCACTCGACCTGATCGCCTCGGGCGCGGTGCCGGTCGCCGACCTGATCACCCACCGGCTGCCCGTGACGGCGGCGCTGGACGCGTTCGACATCGTCGCGCGCGGCGCCGCGATCAAGGTCACCATCGAGCCCTGAAGGGGGTTGACCATGCCGTCCCGCACCGTGACCGTCGGCTCGAGCAGCGGCCTGCACGCCCGGCCGGCGGCCCTGTTCGTCGCCGCCGCCAGCGCCGCACCGCTGCCCGTGAAGATCAATGTCGAGGGTCGCAAGCCGGTACCCGCCAACAGCATGCTGTCGGTCCTCTCCCTCGGTGCCAAGTGCGGCACCGAGGTGACGATCACCGCCGACGGCGTCGACGCCGACACGGTCCTCGACGACCTGGCCACCCTGCTGGCCCGCGACCTCGACGCCGCCGATGACTGAGCCGCCGCACGGCCCGACCGCCCAGCCGCTGCACGGTATCGGCGTGTCACCGGGTTTCGCGGCCGGGCCGGTGTGCCGGGCCGGCGCCGCGCCGCGGGTGCCGGAGCCCCGCGCCGGCTCCGACGTCGACGCCGAGTTGGCGGCGGCCGCGTCGGCGCTGCGGGTCGTGGGTGCCGAGTTGGCCCGGCGGGCCGACGCGACGCCGGACGCCACCGCCGCCGAGATCCTCCGCGCCCAGGTGATGATGGCCGAGGACCCGGTGCTCGACGAGGCGGTGGCCGACGCGATCCGGGCCGGCTCCGACGCACCGCACGCGATCGACGCCGCGTTCGCCGTGCACCGGCAGGCGTTCCTGGAGGCCGGTGGCTACCTGGCCGAGCGGGTGGCCGACCTCGACGACCTCCGCGACCGCGCCGTGGCCGTCTCCAGCGGCGCGCCGATGCCCGGCATCCCGTCGCCCGGTCACCCGTTCGTGCTGGTCGCGACCGACCTGGCCCCCGCCGACACGGCGGGCCTCGACCCCGAGCAGGTGCTCGCGCTGGTGACCGAGGCCGGCGGCCCGACCAGCCACACCGCGATCCTGGCCCGCTCCCTGGGCATCCCGGCGGTCGTCCGATGTGCGGGGGCGACAACCCTTCGCGACGGTACGCTCGTCGCCGTCGACGGCACCGCCGGCGCGGTGCGGGTCGGTGTCGACGAGGCCACGGTCGAGGACACCCGCCGGCGCGAGCGGGAGCGTCGGGCCCGGGCGGCCGCCTCGACCGGCCCCGGCCGCACGGCCGACGGCTGGGCCGTTGAGTTGCTCGCCAACGTCGGCTCGGCCGCCGACCTGGTCACCGGCGCCGAGGGCGTCGGCCTGTTCCGCACCGAGTTGCTCTACCTCGACCGCGACCAGGCGCCCGGCCACGACGAGCAGGTCGAGGCCTATTCGGCGGTCTTCGCCGCGCTCGGCGGCCGCAAGGTCGTGGTCCGCACCCTGGACGCCGGCGCCGACAAGCCACTGCCCTTCCTCGACCAGTCCGGCGAGCCCAACCCGGCCCTGGGCGTCCGCGGCGTCCGCCTGGCCCGCCGCGACCCGGGCCTGCTCGACGGGCAGTTGGCCGCGATCGCCGCGGCCGCGGCGCGCACGGGCGCGACCGCGTGGGTGATGGCACCGATGATCGCGACCCCGGCCGAGGCCCGCGACTTCGTCACGCGCGCCCGCGCCGCCGGTCTCGCGTCGGCCGGGGTGATGGTCGAGGTCCCCGCGGCGGCGCTGCGCATCCGGGCGTTGCTGCGGGAGGTCGACTTCGTCAGCATCGGCACCAACGACCTGAGCCAGTACGCGTTCGCCGCCGACCGGATGTGCGGTGAGCTGGCCGAGTTGCTGGATCCCTGGCAGCCCGCGCTGCTCGATCTGGTGGCCGCCTGCGCCCGAGCGGGCCGCGCGGCCGGCAAACCGGTCGGCATCTGCGGCGAGGCGGCGGCCGATCCGGGGTTGGCGCCGGTCTTCGCGGGTCTGGGCATCAGCAGCCTCTCGATGCCGGCTCGCGCGATTCCGGCCGTCCGCGACGCGCTGGCCGCACACACCCGGGCGGAATGCGAGCGCCTGGCCACCGCGGTGCTCGCCGCCGAAGACCCGCTTACGGCCCGAGCGGCGGTCACCTGACCCGTCCGCCCGGCGTCTAGCGGAGATGCGAACCGATCGGGGGATCGATCACGCCGATCAGGAGGCCGCCACCGTAGAGCAGTGCGGCTATGGTCGCGAGCCACCACAGGCCGCCCCAGAAGCCGCGCGGCAGCTTCGTGAGCTTGCGCAACGCGCTGGCGTCGCCGGACCAACCGACACTCTTCAGGTTGGTCTCCACGGTGTGGACGAAACCGCCGAGCAGCAGGAACCAGGTCCAGGTGTAGACGAACACCTGGCGCGCGGTCGGTGAGCCGTTGACGGCGACCATGACGAACAAGGTGCCCGCGGCGAGGATGAAGAGCCAGCCGAAGAGGTTCCTGACCCGCAGGAAGATGACCGCCATGAGCACGACCGTCACCCAGATGACGACGTTCGGGTCCATGCCGTTCGCCAGCGCCGTCGCGCTCACGATGCCGAAGACGGACGGGCCGACGTAACCGGAGAGGGCCGTGAGAAACGGCCCCTCACCCGTGGTTGTCGTGACCCCGCTGCCGTCGGGCCGCATCGCCACGGACACGACCTTGCCACCGGTCACCGACCCGGCGATCGCGTGCGAACCCTCGTGGGCCATGGTGATCAAGTGTTTCGTAGCCGGCCAGAAGACCGAGCACAGCAGGCCGAGGAAAAACGTCAGCACAACGAAGGTAGTCGATGGTTGATCCATCTGGGGAGCATAGGACCCAGGAGAACCCGTCTATATCACCCATCACGGCGAATGACGCTCACGCGAAGGGGCGACGTCTCAGGGCAGGTCGCGGATCAGCACGATCCGGTCGTCGCCGGGGCCGCTGTAGTCGGGAGTCAGGCAGGCGGTGAAGCCGAGGCGTTCGTGGAAGCGGATCGATTCCGTGTTGGCGGGTCCGGTGATCGCCTTCAGGCGGGTGGCGCCGCGGGCGCGGGCGGCCGCGGCGAACGCCGTGTGAAGCTGGCGGCCCAGGCCGGTGCCGCGGCGGCGTTCGTGGACGGCCACCGCGTGGATGTAGCCGATGTGGGCCGGGGCCACGAAGCCGAACAGGTAGCCGTCGACGGTGCCGGCCACGAAGGCGGTGTCGCCGAACTCGCGCACGAACATCGGGTGGTGCAGGTGGCGCACGTCGCGGTCGCCCCAGTAGGCCGGGAGGTCGGCCAGGATCGCGGCCAGGTCGCCCGGTGTGGCGCGGCGGAGTTCAGGCATCGAGGGCGCCTAGGCGGGCGATGTTCGCGGCCTCGTCGGGGTCGGGCCCGGTGGTGTCGAGGAAGGCGGTCAGCACCTCTACCGCCACGTCGGGGGCCAGGCGTTTGAGGCTCATCGCCAGCACGTTGGCGTCGTTCCACCTGCGGGCGCCGGCCGCGATCCACGGGTCCCAGGCCAGCGCGGCGCGGACGCCGGGCACCTTGTTGGCGGCGATCGCCGTGCCGGTGCCGGTCCAGCAGAGGACCACGCCCAGGTCGGCGTCGCCGCCGATCACCGCGCGGCCCACCGCGGCACCGATGTCGGGCCAGGCCCGGTCGGCGGTCACGTCGACGACCTCGATCGACCGGTCGGCCAGGGCCTGCCGCACCGCCCGTGTGGTCTCGTTCGCGTCATCGGCTCCGTACGCCACCCGCATACCGCCCACCCTACGGGTCGAGCAGGGTGGCCCTCAGCGCGACCAGCAGCGCGTCGTCGACACCGAGCCGGTCGCGGGCGTAGTCGTGCACCGAACCGTGTGTCGCGGCCAACTCCTTGAGGGTCAGGCGCATCGCCTCCGCCGGGGCGTGGCCGTAGGCGGGCCAGGTGATCCGCGGGTTGGCCGGGTTGGCGTGCCAGTCGGCGACGAACTTCTCCGCCGCGAGTCCGGTCAGGGCGTAGTCGGCCACGATGTCCTCGTCGCCGACGCCGACCAGCGACAGCACCAGGGCGGCGAGCAGGCCGGTGCGGTCCTTGCCCGCGGCACAGTGGATCACCACAGGGGTGTTCTCGGCGAGAGCGATCACCGCCAGGGCCTGAGCGATTTCGGCCGCCCCGTCGACCAGCACCTCGGCGTTGCGGTCGGCCAGGAACCGCACCGGCTCCACATCGGGGGCGAGCGTCGCCTGCTTGAAGGGGCGGTGCTCGATGGACAGGTTGTGGTAAGCCAGCCCCGGATGGTCGGGCACCCGGCCGCGCCGGGCGATCTCCTCCGGGTTGCGCAGGTCGATCACCGTTCTGACGCCCAGCGCCTGGAACGCGACCCAGTCGGCGCCGGCCAGCTTGCCCAGGCCGTCGGAACGGTAGAGCCGCCGCCATTGGACAGTCGAGCCATCCGATGTGGAATAGCCGCCGACGTCGCGGAAGTTGTGCAGCCGCTCGAAGGGCAGGTGCCTCATCGGGTCACCGTGAACCGCAGCGACGTGCGCGGGCCAACCTCGAGCACCGACTTCTTGCGCAGCCCGAGGGCGGCCAGGTCGGTGTCGGGCTCGAAGAGCCGCCGGCCGCCGCCCAGCAACACCGGCATCAGGTCGAGGCGCAACTCGTCGACCAGGCCGGCGGTGAGCAGTTGGCGGCCCAGGTCGACGCCGCCGACGCAGGTGACGTCGCGCTCGCCGGCCGCCGCTCGGGCCGCGCGCACCGCGGCCTCGATGCCGTCGGTGACGAACGTGAACGTCAACCGGTCGGACTCGCGCGGGCGCGCCTCCGGCGGCTCGTGGGTGACGACGAAGATGGGCACCTGGAACTCGTAGCGGCCGGCGTAACCGTCGGGATCGCCCATCGCGAACGTGTGCCGGCCCATCAGCACGGCGCCGGTCTCGTCGATCATCTCGGTCATGTAATGGGTGGGCCGCAGTTCAGGCAGGTCGGGATAGAGCGGGGCGGCGCTGCCGTCGGCGTCGGCCACGTAGCCGTCGATCGACACCGTCATTCCGAAGATCACCCTGGCCATGGGCTCGAACCTACCAGCGCGGCAGGGGCGACCCGGTTGTTCACCGACCCGTTCCCCGGCCCGTTGGCGATCAGGGGGCAATATGTGAAGGAGCCGGCCCGACCCGAGAAGAGGACCATCCGTGCGGATCCTGTTCGTCGCAGCCCCGTTGATCGGCCACCTCTACCCGATGATCCCGTTGGCCGAGGCCCTGCGCGGGGCCGGGCATCAGGTCATGGTCGCATCCGGCGGTGATGCCGTGACCCGGCCGCCGGCCGGTTTCCCGGTCGAAGACGTCGCCGGGCCGTTCAACTTCGGGCGCATCGCCATCGCCGCCATGCTGCGCCACCCGCGGGTGATGGCCAAGGAGATCGTCGGCAAGGCCGGCACCGACGCGGTCGGGCACATCTTCGGCGCGGTCAACGAGCAACTGGTCGAGGCCACCGCGGAACTGATCGCCCGCTGGCGCCCGCACGTGGTGGTGCACGAGCCGCTGGCCGCCGCCGGGGCGGTCGCCGCGGCCCGGCACGGCGTGCCGGCCGTGCTGCACGGCAACACGCTCTTCGACGACGCGCTGCTGCTCGGCGTCACGATCGCCAAGATGCGCCCGCGGGTCGACGTGCCGGCCAGCGCCGCCGTGCTGCGGATCAGCCCGGACAGCCTCGTGCCCGGTGCAAGCGGTCAGCCGATGCGGCCGGTCGGGTATGGCGGCGGCTTGAGCCTCCCCTCGTCGTTGCGGGAACCGGGGAAACGCCCCCGGATCTTGGTCAGCCACAGCACGATCGCCGGACCCGGGTCGACCGCGGTGCTGGACCGCATCGTGCGGCTGGCACCGGCCGTGGACGCCGATTTCGTGCTGCTGCGGGCCGCCGACCGGCTCAGCGGCCGGGCCCTGCCGCCGAACGTGCGGGCGATCGGATGGGCGCCGTTACCCGAGGCGCTGGGCATGGCGAGCGCGATCGTGCACCACGGCGGCGCCGGCACCATCTTCGCGGCGCTGGCGGCCGCCGTGCCGCAACTGCTGGCGCCCGGCCCGGGCGACCGCACGCACAACGGCCAGCTTGTCGCCGCCCGCGGCGCCGGCCTGGCCGTGGCCACCAGGAAGATCGACGCCCCGACCCTGCAGCGCCTGGTCGACGACGCCGGCCTGCGCGCCGCGGCCGCCGAGGTGTCGGCCGAGATCGCCGCGATGCCGGCGCCCGAGGAGATCGCCGCGACGGTCTTCGCCACATTCGGCTAGCTCCTGCCGCCCAGCACGTCGAGATAGTGCGGGTTGTGCATGATCCCCAGGATGTTGTCGAACGGGTCGGTAACCGTGGCCGTGATGAAGCCCTCACCCCGGTCGCGCGGCTGCTCGCGGACCGTCGCACCGAGGGAGGTCAGCCGGTCGAGGGCCGCGTCGACGTCGTCGACGTGCCAGTAGGCCACGACGCCGCCGGACCTGGTCGCCGTGCCGTCGGGAGCGAACGCGCGGTCGATCAGGCCCAGCTCCTGCTGGTAGTCACCGAGCCGGAACTCCGCGTAACCGCCCGGGACCTGGAAATAGGGCTCGATGCCGAGCAGGTCGGAGTACCACCGCGTGGCCGCGGCCAGGTCGTCGGTCCAGTAGCTCATCGTCGCGATCCCCCGGAGCATCGCTCCACCCCTTTCGTCGGTGTCGATGCCGACGCTATCGGCGGCCCCCGACATTTCCGGGTCGCCGCGATGGCGACATAGTCTCGATCGCGAACGCACCCCTCGTGTTTGGAGCAATCCGCATGGCATCCTCCGCTGACCGCGTCATCGCGGTGCTGCGCAACGGCCACGACGACCTCACGGCCGCCGTCGCCCGGTTCACCCCCGCCGACCTCGCCCGCCCCTCCGGCGCCAGCGAGTGGGACGTCTCCCAGGTGCTCAGCCACCTCGGCAGCGGCGCCGAGATCAACCTGGCCACGCTGGAAGCCGGCATCAGCGGCGGCGCCGCACCGGACGGCGAGTTCAACAAGGGCGTCTGGGCCAAGTGGGACAACGCGTCCCGCGAGGAGCGCGCCGCGTGGGTCGTCACGGCCAACGAGGCCCTGGTCCGGCGCTACGAGTCGCTCAGCGACGCCGAGCGCGAGTCGGTGCGGATCAGCTACGCCTGGATGCCGGCACCGGTCCCGGTCGTGGCGTCCGCGACGATGCGGCTCTCCGAGTTCGCGCTGCACGCCTGGGACGTCGCCGTCGCGTTCGACCCGGCGGCCACCGTCGCGGCCGACGCGGCGCCGCTGCTGCTCGGCCAGATGGCCGGCATGTTCGCCTGGGTCGCCAAGCCGGAGCACCTCGACGGCAAGACCGCGACGCTCGCGGTCGAGCTGACCGACATCCCGGAGTCGTTCGGCCTGGTCCTCGGCCCGGAGATCGCCCTGGCCGAGACACCGGCCGACCCGGACGGCACCCTGCGCCTGCCTGCCGAGACCTGGCTGCGGCTGGTCACCGGCCGGCTCAAGCCGGAGTTCGCCGCGGCCCCGGTCAAGCTCGACGGCCCGCTGACCCTCGACGAGCTGCGCCGGGTGTTCCCCGGCTTCTGACGGCCATGCCCACTCCGTTCCGGATCGCGACGCCGCCGGCGGCGCTCGACGACCTGCGCCGCCGGCTCCGCGCCACGAGATGGCCGGAGCCGGCGCCGGTCGCGGGCTGGGCGCAGGGCGTACCCCTGGACTATCTGCACGATCTGGTCGGTCACTGGGCCGACACCTATGACTGGCGCGCGACCGAGGCGCGGGTCAACCGGATTCCCCAGCACCGCGTGACCGTCGACGGCCTGGAGATCCACGTCCTGCACCGCACCGCCGGTGGCGCACTGCCGGTCATCCTCACGCACGGCTGGCCCGGATCCTTCTTCGAGTACGAGGCCGTGCTGGAGCCCTTGACCGCGGCCGGTTTCGACGTCGTGGTGCCCTCGCTGCCCGGCTACGGCTTCAGCGGGAAGCCCACGACGCCGGGCTGGGACATCCACCGGATCGCCCGCGCGTGGGCCGACCTGATGACCGCGCTCGGCTATCCCCGCTTCGTCGCGGTCGGCAGCGACTGGGGCACCAGCGTCTCGACCAGCCTCGCCCTCCAGGCGCCGGAGCGGCTGCTCGGCATCCATCTCGTACCCCCGCTGGTGGCGCCCGTCCGCACCGACCAGACGCCGGCGGAGACCAGAGCCCTGCACGACCTGGCCGAGCGGGAGCGGGACGGCAGCGGCTATTCGGCCGTGCACGCCACCCGACCCCAGACGCTCGGCTATTCCCTTGTGGACTCTCCCGCCGGCCTGTGCGCCTGGATCGTGGAGAAGATCTGGGCCTGGTCCGACCACGACGGCGACCTGGCCACGGTGCTCACCCGCGACCAGGTTCTCGACGACGTCACCCTCTACTGGCTGACCGGCACCGGGGCGTCGTCGGCCCGCCTCTACCGGGAGAGCATCGCGGAGGTGTCGCGCTGGTTCACCACCGAAACCGCCGATGTCGTACGCGTTCCGACCGGTTGCACGGTGTTCCCCAAGGAGGTACCGCGCCCGTCCCGCCGCTGGGCCGAACGCCGCTTCGCGAACATCGTCCACTGGGGCGAACCACCCCGCGGCGGCCACTTCGGCGCCTGGGAACAGCCGGCGCTGTTCGTCGAGGAACTGAAGGCGTTCGCCGCGCTGCTCTAGCGCCTACCAGCCGCGCTTGCGCCACTCCGGCAGCGACGGGCGCTCGGCGCCCAAGGTGGAGTCCTTGCCGTGGCCCGGGTAGAACCAGGTGTCGTCGGGGAGGGCGTCGAAGAGCTTGTGCTCCACGTCGTTCACCAGCGACGCGAATGCGGCCGGGTCGTCGTGGGTGTTGCCGACGCCGCCCGGGAACAGGCTGTCGCCGGTGAACAGGTGGGGCGTACCCGATGGGTCGCGGTAGACCAGGGCGATCGATCCCGGCGTGTGGCCGACCAGGTGGATGACCTCGACCTCGCAGTCGCCGACCGGGATGCGGTCGCCCTCGGACACCGGCGTCGTGGGGATCGGCAGGCCCTCGGCGTCGTCGGGGTGGGCCAGCGCGCGGGCGCCGGTCGCGGCCACCACCTCTTCCAGCGCGACCCAGTGGTCCATGTGCTGGTGGGTGGTGACCACCGCCGACAGCGGCCGGTCGCCGATCAGTTCCAGCAGGCGGGGCGCCTCGTTGGCCGCGTCGATCAGCAGCAGGTCGCCGGTGCCCAGGCACTCCAGCAGGTAGGCGTTGTTGTCCATCGGGCCGACCGAGACCTTGGTGATGCGCAGGCCGGGCAGCTCGCGGACGGCCGGCGCACCGCCGGGCTCGACGTTTCCGGTGTATGAGGACATGGCGCGGTCTCCAGTCAGATCCAGGCGGGCGGGGTGGGCAGCGGGCCGTCGGGCGAGACGGTGAGGCCGGCGCCGTCGGAACGGCCGACGAGCCAGGCCGCGAGCGCGCAAGCCGACCCGGACACGACCGGGCCGCCGGTGCCCACCTCGAGCGGGTGGCCGGCGCCGGTCGGCCGCAGCACCAGCGGTGGCGCGTCGCCGAGGCCGCCGGTCACCTCGTGCAGCAGCCGGTGCCCGAACCAGTCGGGCCAGTCGTCGTGGCTGTAGCCGGCCGCCAGGTCGACGTGGTGCACCTCGACCTCGCGCAGCCGGCGCCAGACCCCGAACACGGCGGCCTGCGGTTGGCCGGGGACGTCGAGGATCGTCGCCCACTGCCGCGGGGTGAGCGCGTCGGCCGCGGCGGCGTAGGCGGCCGCGGACTCCCGGATGTCGGCCAGGTGCACCGCGGCCGGCCGGCCGGCGTGCGCGGCGATGTCGGCCTCGCGCTGGCCGGGCTGGTATTGCGGGGTCACCACGCCGGTGCGTGCCCAGGTCAGCAGGTTGCGCAGGCCGTCGGCGTTGCGGGCGACGTGGGCCAGCACGTGGCCGCGGGTCCAGCCGGGCAGGGCGGACGGCGCCGCCACGGCCGCGTCATCGAAGCCCTCGGCGGTCGCGATCAATCGCCGGGTCGCCCGGTCGACCTCCGCCATGAGTGACAGCGGATCCGTGCTCACAAAGGCCCCCTTAACGACGCGCAGGACCACCCTAGCCGTTGGCTGTTCCGGAATTCGGTTTCGGCCCCACCGAGCGCGGCCTACCGTCGATGCCAACGACGAAAGGCACCCATGACCTTTGATCTCGCGTCCCTCGGTTGGGACGCCGCGTTCTCCGCCGACCTGCCGGTGCTCGACGCCGACGTGGTTCCGGGCCGGGTGGCCCGGGTCGACCGCGGCGTCTGCACGGTGCTGGTCGCCGGCGGCCCGGTCCGCGCCAGCCTGGCCGGCGCCGTGCTCGCCGCCGCGTCCCGTGACGCGGTCCGGTTGCCCTGTGCGGGCGACTGGGTGCTGGTGCGCACCTGGCCCGACGACCGGGTCACGATCGAGGCGGTGCTGCCCCGGCGCACCGCGATCGTCCGGCGCACCGCCGACAAGGACTCGTCCGGCCAGGTGCTGGCGGCCAACCTCGACGTCGCCGCGGTGGTCGAACCGCTCGACCCGGCGCCCGACGTCGGCCGCGTCGAGCGCCTGCTCGCCCTGGCCTGGGACTCCGGCGCCCGCCCCCTGGTGGTGTTCACCAAGGCCGACGCCGTGCGCGACCCGGCGGCGGTGGCGGCCGACCTGTCCCGGGCCACACCCGGCGTCGACGTGCTCGCGGTCAGTGCCCGGCTGGGCACCGGCCTCGACCAGATCCGGCCGCTGGTCGCGCCGGGCCGCACGCTGGGCCTGCTCGGCCCGTCCGGCGCCGGCAAGTCGACGCTGGTCAACGCGCTCGCCGGGGCCGAGGTGATGGGCACCCGCGCGGTCCGCGAGACCGACGGCAAGGGCCGGCACATGACCACCTACCGGGCCCTGATCCCGATCCCCGGCGGTGGCGCGGTGCTCGACACGCCCGGCATGCGCCAGGTCGGCCTGCTCGACGGCGCCGCCGGGCTCGACCGGGCGTTCGCCGACGTGGCCGAGATGGTCGCCGCGTGCCGGTTCGCCGACTGCGCACACCAGGCCGAGCCCGGCTGCGCGATCCGCGCGGCGCTCGAGTCCGGTGACCTGAGCCCGCGCCGCTGGGAGAGCTGGCAACGGCTGAGCCGCGAGGTCGCCTACGAGACCCGGCGCCGCGAGGCCCGCCAGGCGGCCGTCGAGCGGGCCAGACTCAAACAACACCGGGTCCGCGACACCAGCCGGCACATCTAGGCACGCGAGGCCGGGTCGTAGCGGTAGAGGTCGTACTCCTTCATCAGGTCGATCAGGTCCTCGGCGTACGACGGAGTCGTCGCGTAGCCGGCCTTGGCGATCTCCTTGGCGAACTGGTTCGGGTTGGTGCTGTAGCGGAATGCCTCGTCGTAGCGGTCGTTCACGGTCAGGAAGTAGCCGTGGTCGGCGAACGACGCGGTCACGTTCCGGTAGGTCCGGAACACCTCCGTCGTGTCATAGCAACGGGTGCCCTCGCACTCGCGGGTCGCGTAGGAGCGGCAGCCCAGCGCGATCGTGCCCGGGTCGCCGAAACACTTGATGCCGAAATAGTTGTGGTCGCGCCGGGACAGGTAGGACCGGCCCCAGCCGGACTCCAGGATCGCCTGTGCGATGGTCACCGAGGCCGGCACGCGGTATTTCGTGAAGCCGAGCCTGGCCGGCTCGGCGACCCGGGCGAGGAACTGCGCCGTGCCCGCGGGCGGCACCACCGGCGGGACCTGGCCGCACCAGGGCAGGACCGGCATGCCTTTGCTGTACGCGACCAGCGCGTCGGAGATGTAGCGGCCGTCGGTCAGCAGGTCCCAGGCGTTGGTGGTGCGCACGTGCCCGACCACCTTCGCGCCCCACACCTGGCAGTTGATGTCGAGCGAGTGGCCGTTGGCCACGGTCCCGATCCGAGCGGTGCCGGTGCTCGCCCCGGCCCGGATGTTGGCCGGGCCCCCGCCGCTGCTGACGGTGGCCACGCTGGCGCCCTTTGTCGCACACCAGGGCAGCGCCGGGCGCGACGGCGACCAGCGCAGGTACGCGTCCGCGACATAGCCGCCGTTGCTCAGCCTGTCCCAGTACGGTGTGGTCCGCTGTGTGCCCTTGATCTGTTCGCCGAACTCCTGGCAGACCGCCGCGACCTCGCTGCCGTCGGGCACCGAGCCGGTGCGGGTGTCCGCCGTGGACGGTCCACCGCGGAGGTTGAGCGGGCCGCCGGCGACCACCGTGGCGGTCGGCGCGGCCAGGGCCACACCGGGCAGCAGGGCGACCGCCGCCGCGCCGGCCAGCACACCGGTGACGAGCGCGCGCGTCAGAGCAGACTTCACCGTCCGGTCCCCTTCCGCCAGATCGCCGACGGACCCGACGCCATCGGCCGGATTCAGGCTATTTGCCGGAAATGAGACCCGTGGGAAAAGTGAGAAAGGCGCGAATCATCGTCGCGTTAATCCGCTTTGTCTGATTCGCGAGACCGGGTCAGCCGATGGTGAACCGCAGCGACGACGGCCGGGCCGCGTCGTGGAACACCCAACGCCGGCCCCCGCGCAGCGCGACCGCGCTGCCCAGCGGCTCACCCGTGCCCGGGTTGCGGGCCCAGCGCGGATGCGCCCCGCCGGCCACCTGCACCCGCATCCGGTGTCCCGGCCGGAACCGGTAGGCCGTCGGATACATCGGCACCGGCACCCTGGTCACCCCGTCGGCGTCCCGCGGGAAGCGGCCCGGCACCACCCGGACGAGCCCGTCGCAGACGTTCCACGACCGGCCCCGCGGGTCGACGTCGCACAGCCGCACGAACACGTCGAAGAACTCCGGCTCACCGTGCAGGTGGATGGTCGCCGACACCTCGCCGAGCACGTCCAGCGGCGTCTCCAGCGGCTCGCCGGTGAACAGCAGCACGTCGGGCCGCTCCTCGACGGGCCGGTTGTCGACCCGGCCGGCCTTGTTGGCGGCGAGCACCGCCCCGCCCAGCGACGGCGTCGGGTCGGCCGGGTCGTAGTAGAACGCCGACGGCTCGCCGCTCGCGGGGCCCCCGCCCAGGCCGCCGCCCGGGTGCAGGAAGATCTCGCCGGGTGTGCCGGGCGGCGGCCAACTCGGCAGCGACCGCCACCCGTCGTTGGCCACGTGCAGGTGGACGCCGCCCGGGCGCGGCGCGGTCGCCGACCGGCGCAGCGTGGCCGCGGCGTCGGTGCCGCCGGGCATCCGGTCGCAGAGGAACGCCAGCCCCTCCCGCATCCAGGCGCCGAACAGGCCGGGACTGCCGTGCGTCCACGGCCCGATCATCAGGTAGGGCTCGGCCCCCGCCGCGGTCAGCGCCGCGTAGTCGCGCAACTGGGCCGGCAGGAAGATGTCGTGCCACCCGGTGATCATCGCGATCGGCGCGCGCACCGTCGCGACACCGTCGTCGAACACCCGGTCGGCCCAGTACGCGGCCTCGGGCTCGACCTCGCGCAGCCAGTCCTGGTAGAACGGCACCGCCGTGCCGACGGCGACCCGGTCGGCCGTGTCCAGCGGCAGGGTGGCCAGGCCGCGCAGCAGCCTGGGCTGGCCGCGCTTGAGCTCGCGCTGCCGGGTGAAGAACGGCTGGCCCTCGGCGCTGAGCAACTCGGCCCAGGTCAGCACCGTGTCGAGCGAGAACGCCTCACCGGCGTAGGTCGAGTCGCGGGCCGAGGACGTGGTGCAGACCAGCACCATCGCCCGCAGTTCGTCGCCCACGTAGGGCGCTACCGCCCACTCGGCGAAGCCCTGGTAGCTGGAGCCGAACATGGCCAGGTCGCCGTTGTACCAGGGCTGGCGGCGCAACCAGTCGACCGTGTCGATGCCGTCGGTGCGCTCGTGTCGCATGGGGTCGAAGGTGCCGCCGCTGCCGTAGGTGCCCCGGCAGGACTGGATCACCGTGTGCAGCCCACGCTCGGCGATCAGCCGCCCGAACAGCGTCACCGGCCCGCCGCGCCCGTAGGGCGTGCGGATCAGCACCGTCCCGGCGCCGGGCACGTCGGTGGCGTAGTGGTCGGTCATCAGGATGACGCCGTCACGGGCCCGGACCCGCTGGTGACGGCGGTAGCTGACCTTGCCGGACACGGCCGGCGGAAGGCGCAGCGCACGGGTGGCGGCGAAGGTCGCGACCTGGGCGAGCACGCCCTCACCGTACCCAGCCGCCGCCCGTCGCGGGCTCAGACGCCGATCCTGCGCCAGTCGCCCCAGATCGCGAACGTCATCCCGGCGCTGGCCTGGATGTTGACGAACAGCGTGTGCCCGTCGGGGCTGAACGTCGAACCGGCGAACTCGTCGTCGAACCGGGGCGTGCCGGTGCTGGAGGTGAGCCGGTTGACCGCGATGTCGAAGAGCTCACCGTGCGGGGTCAGGCCGCGCAGGTAGTTGTCGTCGGTGTGGTCCTCGCAGACCACGAGCGTGCCGCGGGGGCTGGTGGTGACGTTGTCGGGGAAGTCCAACGTGTCCGGACCCGGCGACTGGTAGATCGCGCGCAGCACCTGGTGCTTGGGGTAGTAGGCCCAGACCTGGCCGTACCCGTTGCCGTAGCCGTCGGTGGCGTGCGGGCCGATCTCGGTCTCCGGTTCGCCGCCACCCTGGGTCGAGGTGAAGTAGACGACCCCGTCGTCGTAGACCGCGCCCTCCAGCCGGGAGAAGTAGGCGGCGCCCTGCGCCCAACCCTGCTTCGGCACGTACACCGTCGCATCGTCGTTCGTGGTCGGTGCCGTCTCGCCGGGCGTGTAAGGGAAGCGCGGCGCCGGATCGTCGATGTCGACCCACTTCACGTCGTACGTGGCTCCGCGCCGCTGCATGCCCTCGAGATGGATGTTGGGCCGCTTGCGGACGGCCAGCATCTGCAGCCGGCCCCGGTTGTCGAGGTGACCCAGCCGCATCGGGTCGCGGCGCGGCTTGTAGCGATAGAAACCCGACGGGAACTCGAAGCTGTCCTCGGTCAGGTAGAGATAGCCCGAGTGCGGGTCGTAGGCGACCGCCTCGTGGGTGAACCGCCCGGCGGCGGTGATCGGCTCGCCGCTGGCCTCGCCGTGCACCGGGACCTCGAAGACATACCCGTGCGGCTGGGTCAGCGGCACGTTGGACGCGTTGGTGAAGTCCGGGCCGACGTCCGGCCCGTTGACGGTCTCCTCGCAGGTGACCCAGGAACCCCACGGCATCCGGCCGCCGGAGCAGTTCATCATCGTGCCGTTGATGCTGGTGTAAGCGCGGCGCACCTCGCCGGTGCGGCTGACGTGCACGGTCGTCGTGCCGCCGCGGGCCTGCGGGTCGTAGGGCTCCCGCGGGCCGAAGGCCGGTCCGGGGTTGTTGACCTCGTGGTTGCGGATCAACACGACGTCGTCGCCGCGGTCGCGGAAGGCGCCCATGCCGTCGTGCCGGCCGGGCAGCGCCGTGCCGTCGTCGAGCACGACCGGCGCCTCGGTGTCGTGGAAGGACCGGTACTGGAAGCCGGCCGGCACGTGCAGCCGGACCTTGCCGTCCCGCAGGTCGGCGACCGTGTCGACGAGGGGCGCCCGCTGCGGGCCGTTGGCGGCGGCGGTGTCGCGGTTGACGAAGCCGAGGAACGGCCCACCCAGCACGACCCCACCGGCCGCGGCCGCGGCCCCGCGCAACACACTGCGACGATCAAGATCAGACATCGACGACTCCTTTGTCGGGAATCCATCGATCCTCATCGGGCCAGCCCGGTCGCGCAACCGCTGATTTTTCCGTCCGCACACCTGCTGACGGATATACTGGAAGCCGGGTGCGTATATACGGGATGGTGTGGCATGACCAAGGTACTTATCGACGTCGACGACGATGCCCTCGCCGAGGCGTCCGCGCTGCTCGGCACCAAGACCAAGAAGGACACGGTCAACACCGCGCTGCGGGAGACGGCCAACCAGCTACGCCGGGCCAAGGCCCTGGCACGACTCGCCGAGCTCGGCGAGTCCGGCGCGTTCGACGATCTGCTGGACAAGTCCGCCTACCGCGGATGACGTCGGCGCGCTTCCTGGTCGACACCAGCGCACTGGTCCGGTTGCTGCGGATCCGCGACATCCGGGAGCGGTGGCAGCCGCAGATCACCGCCGGCGTGGTGGGTCTGAGCCCGATCACAGAGCTGGAGCTGTTGCACAGCGCGCGGTCCAAGGCCGACCGCGAGGAGCTGTTGGGGCTGTTGGCCGCGACCTTCACCTGGGTCGCCGTGCCCGACCGCGCCTTCCTGCGGGCGGCCGAGGTGCAGAGCGCGATGACCGCGCGCGGCACCCATCGCTCCGCCGGCGCCGTCGACCTGCTGCTCGCCGCGACCGCGGAGCTCACCGGGCTCGCGCTGGTGCACTACGACCACGACTTCGACGAGATTGTGCGGATCACCAACCAGCCCGCGGTCTGGGTCGCCGCGCCGGGCTCGATCGCCTGACCCGCGCGGCTCCCCGGCCGAGGAGCCGCGCAAGAGACGGTCAGCCGGCGTGCTTGCGGCGGGCGGCCGCGCGGCCGCGGGTGGTCTGGTCGAGGATGACCTTGCGGATGCGCACCGCGACCGGGGTGACCTCGACGCACTCGTCTTCGCGGCAGAACTCCAGCGCCTGCTCCAGCGAGAGCTTGCGCGGCGGGATGACCTTCTCGGTCTCGTCCGCCGTCGACGAGCGCATGTTGGTGAGCTTCTTCTCCTTGGTGATGTTGACGTCCATGTCGTCGGAGCGGGAGTTCTCGCCGACGATCATGCCCTCGTAGACCTCGGTGCCCGGCTCGACGAACAGCGACCCGCGCTCCTGCAGGTTGATCATCGCGAACCCGGTCACCGCGCCCGTGCGGTCGGCCACCAACGAACCGTTGGCGCGGGTACGCAGCTCCCCGAACCACGGCTCGTAGCTCTCGAACACGTGGTGCAGGATGCCGGTGCCCCGGGTGTCGGTCAGGAACTCGGTGCGGAAGCCGATCAGGCCGCGGGCCGGCACGAGCCACTCCATCCGGATCCAGCCGGTGCCGTGGTTGACCAGTTGCTCCATCCGACCCTTACGGGTCGCGAGCAGCTGGGTGATCGCGCCGAGGTATTCCTCCGGGGCGTCGATGGTCAACCGCTCGACCGGCTCGCAGATCTTGCCGTCGATCTCCCGGGTCACCACCTGGGGCTTGCCGACGGTCAGCTCGTACTGCTCGCGGCGCATCTGCTCGACCAGGATGGCCAGCGCCAGCTCGCCGCGGCCCTGCACCTCCCAGGCGTCGGGCCGGTCGGTGGGCAGCACCCGCAGCGACACGTTGCCGACCAGCTCGCGCTCGAGCCGGTCCTTGACCATCCGGGCGGTGACCTTGGCGCCCTTGACCCGGCCGACCAGCGGCGAGGTGTTGGTGCCGATGGTCATCGAGATCGCCGGCTCGTCGACGGTGATCAGCGGCAGCGGCCGCGGGTCGTCGGCGTCGGCCAGCGTCTCGCCGATCATGATCTCCGGGATGCCGGCGACCGCGATGATGTCGCCCGGTCCGGCCGACTCCGCCGGCTTGCGCTCCAGGCCCTCGGTCATCAGCAGTTCGGAGATGCGTACCCGCTCGGTGCTGCCGTCGGTCTTGCACCAGGTCACCGTCTGACCCTTGCGGATCTGGCCCTCCCGCACCCGGCAGAGCGCCAGGCGGCCGAGGAACGGCGAGGCGTCCAGGTTGGTCACGTGCGCCTGCAGCGGATGGCCTTCCTCGTAGGAGGGGGCCGGGATGGTGTCGAGCAGGGTGCGGAAGAGCGGTTCGAGAGAGTCGCTGTCGCCGGGTACGGAGCCGTCGGCCGGCTGGGTCAGCGAGGCGATGCCGTCGCGGGCGCACGCGTACACGATGGGGAAGTCGATCTGGGCGTCGTCGGCGTCGAGGTCGAGGAACAGCTCGTAGGTGTCGTCGACGACCTCTTTGATCCGCGCGTCCGGGCGGTCGACCTTGTTGATCACCAGGATGATCGGCAGCCGGGCCTTGAGCGCCTTGCGGAGCACGAACCGGGTCTGCGGCAGCGGGCCCTCACTCGCGTCGACCAGCAGCACCACGCCGTCGACCATGGTCAGGCCGCGCTCGACCTCGCCGCCGAAGTCGGCGTGGCCCGGGGTGTCGATGATGTTGATGACCACCGGTTCGCCGTCGGTCGGCGCGTACGTGATGGCGGTGTTCTTGGCGAGAATGGTGATGCCCTTCTCGCGCTCGAGATCCATCGAGTCCATCATGCGGTCGGTGGTGAGCTCGTTGCGGGCATGGAACTGGCCGCCCTGGCGCAGCATCGCGTCGACAAGAGTTGTCTTGCCGTGGTCGACGTGGGCCACGATGGCGACGTTGCGGAGATCGGAACGGGTCGGCATGTGTCCATCCTCCCGGTCGCGCCAACTCCGACCCCGTCGGGGTATCCCCGAGGTGGCCCGGATCTCTGCTTATTGCCTGTTTTCGAGCAGTCCCGCACTGGCATGCTGGTCCCGTGGGCCGGGGGACGCAATGGTCGATCTACTGACACGGCTGGCAGATCTGCCACCTGCCGTGATCTACGTGGTCGCATTCATCTTGATCGCGGGTGAAACCGCGGTGTTGCTGGGGCTGGTGTTTCCGGCCGAGGCGACGTTATTGCTGGTGGGGTTTCTCGCGTTCCGGGGGACGCTCAACCTGCCGTTGACAATCGGGTTGATGGTCGTCGCCGGGTTGCTCGGCGACTCGCTGGCGTTCCGCGCCGGTCGCCGCTACGGCGAGCGGCTGCGCGAGGGGCGCTGGGGTGGCCGGGTCGGCCCGGAACGCTGGGCCAAGGCCGAGGGCCTGCTGCACCGCCTCGGCGGCCGTGGCGTCTTCGTAGCCCGATTTGTTGCTTTCGCACGCACGCTCACCCCGCGCCTGGCCGGCGCCGCCGAGATGCCCTACCGCCGTTTCGCGGCCTGGAACGCACCCGGCGTGACCCTGTTCGTCGGCGCCTCGGTGCTGGTCGGCTACGCCGCCGGCGAGTCGTACGAGACGGTCTCCGAATACTTCGGCAAGGCCACCGGCGCCGTGCTGATCCTGGTCGCCACGATCATCGCGATCGTGCTGGTCGGCCGCTGGCTCGGCCGCAACCCCGACCCGTGGCGGGCACTGGTCGCCCGGGCCGGGGCGTTACCGCCGCTACGCTGGGTCAACCAACGCTTCGGAGTGCTGTTCTTCCTGCTCACCATGCGCGTCGGCCGCCGCTGGGCGCTGGTCGCCAACCTGGTCGCCGGTGTCGCCCTGCTGTTCGGCATCGGCTTCGGCCTGGCCTTCGTGATGAAGTGGGCGGTCGACCAGAGCGGGCTGAGCATCATCGACGACAACATCGCCGGCTGGTTCGCGCCCCGCCGCACCGACCACGTCGTCGACATCGCCCGCGACACCCTCGGCGTGCTGCGCGGCTCGCTGCTGATCCTGGTGGTCGCGCTGGTCGCCCTGCTGCTGGCCTGGCGGCACCGGTCCTGGCGGGGCGACCTGGTCACCCTGCTCAGCACCGGCTTCGCGTTCGTACCGCTGGTGGTGCTCGCGGTGATCTCCGACGTGACCCGGGGCGGCGACCTGACCCCGGCCAGCGCCTCGGTCTCCGGCCTGTTCCCGAGCCAGAACGCGGTGCTGACGGCCGGCTTCTGCACGTTGGCCTGGCTGCTCTCCCGGCGGCGGCACTGGCCGCTGCGGGTGGCGCTGTGGACGGTGGCGGCCGCGGCGCTGGTCAGCCTCAGCGGCGCCCGGCTCTACCTGGGCTGGAGCACAGCCAGCGAGACCGCGACGTCGGTGCTGCTCGGCGTGATGTGGACGCTCTTCTTCATGGTGGCCTGGGCCAGCCGCGACGACGGTGAGAGCGAGGAGCTGCCGGCCGTCGTCAGCGCACAGCCCGCGCAGAGCGGGACGGTCGGTAACCTGGCCGGCTGATAGCCTCGCTCCCGTTACGGGGGAGGTGCGATGGTCAGGTTCGGCCGTCATGTGGTCACGCTCTGCGCCGTCGGCGCGCTGTTGCTCGCGGGCGGGTGCGGCCGGTCCGCCGATGCCAGCACCGGCACGACCGCCAGCGGGGTCCAAGCCGGCGGCGACGTGGCCGAGTCGCCCGACGCGCCGGTGGAAGGGCCCGCCGCCGACGCTGGCTCGGTCGGCCTCGGAGCCGCGCCGACGAAGCCGCCGAGCACCACCAAGGCGCCGACACCCAGGAAGACCGTCAAGAAGAAGAGCCCGCCGCGGCACGCGACCACCGAGAAGCTGCCGCCCGCCCCGCCGAAGCCCGCCGCCGGTTGCACCAAGCCGCGCTACGTCGGCACGCAGGCGAGCCGGGCCGACGCCAAGGCCGCGTTGACCGACGCCGCGAGCCGCACCTACTGGCCGAGCAGCGCGCCGAGCCTGCGGGTGCCGCTCAACCTGGTCAAGGCCACCGCCTATCAGGAGAGTGGCTGGCAGTCCAACATCGTCGCCTGCGACGGCGGCGTCGGGCTGATGCAGGTCATGGCCGACACCGCGACATTCGTCAACCAGCGCTTCGACCAGAGCTACGACATCGACGAATACCGCGACAACGCCGCGCTCGGCGCCAACTACCTGGCCTGGCTGATCAAATACTTCGGCGACGTCTATTTCGAGGGCGACTATTCGGCCGACCCGGCCGACTGCGCCGACCACAGCGACCTGTGCCTGCTCAACGCCGTGATCGCGGCCTACAACTTCGGCCCGGGGGCGGTCGACACCGATGCGGGCCTGAAGATCCCCAACCCGCAATACGTCGACAACGTGCGGTCGCTGATGACCAACTGCGAGTGCCTCAACTGGTGACCGGTTTCCGGGCGCGGAAGGCGAACAGGTCGGCGATGCCGTTCGGCCCCGACTCGGCCACCCGCTCGATCCGCAGGCCGGCCCCGGTGACCGCGTTGAGCAGGTCGGCCAGCGGCACGTGCCACGCGCCGACCCGGGCCCGCACGCCGTGCGGCGCCCAGGCGTCGAACGTGTGCGATCGGTCGGCGTAGCGGGCGTCGATCGTGATCTTCTCGGCGTCGGAGCGGTCGGCGAACGCGCCCACGAAGCACGGGTGCACCCCGACGTGCACCAGCCGGCCGCCCGGGGCCAGCACCCGCGCCGCCTCGCGCAGGGCCGCGGCGTAGTCCGGCAGGTCGGTGTGCGCCAGCACGCAGGCCACCGCCGGGACGGCGCCGCCGGCCAGCGGCAACCCGGTCGCTTCGCCGGCGGCGACCGGCAACCGGCCGCGGGCCCAGCGAAGTTGGCCCTGAGACAGGTCGACGCCGACCGGCGTCCAGCCGAGGCCGCGGATCGTCGCGGCGTGCGCTCCCCCGCCGCAACACAGGTCGAGGCAGGTGCCCCGGCCGGGGCCGAGCAGGTCGGCCAGGTGCCCGCGGACCCGGTCCATGAAGACCGAGACATCCCGCGTGTACGTCTCGTACCAGTCGGCGTGCGCGTCATAGGCCGGGGCGGTCATCCCGGCACGCTAGCTCGTACGCCCGGGCGGGTGGGTCGGTGTTCGCGGACAGCGCACACTATCGTCGGCGCGATGGACAGCCTTGCCGACGTCGACCGCGCCCTGGCCGCCGCGCCCGGAGTCGCGTCCGCGTGGATCGGCCCGGTCGGCGGCCCGCCCGCCTACGCCCGGCTCGCCGCCGCGACCCACTACGCCGCCAGCACGATGAAGGTGGGCGTGCTGGTCGCGCTGCACCGCGCCGCCGCGGCCGGGCTGCTCGACCTCGACGCGCCGGTCACCGTCCACAACAGACACGAGTCGGCCGCGCCGGGTGCCGAGCCCTACGGCAACGACCCGGCCGAAGACAGCGACACGGCGACCTGGGCGCTGCTCGGCGGCACCAGCACCCTGCGGGCACTGGCCCGGCAGATGATCGTCCGCTCCGGCAACCTGGCGACGAACCTGTGCCTCGGCGCGGTCGGGCTGCCGGCCGCGCAGGAGGTCTGGCGGCTGGCCGGCGCGACGCACAGCGTCACCGCGCGCGGCATCGAAGACGACGCGGCCCGGGTCGCCGGCGTCTCCAACCTGGTCACGGCGGGCGACCTGGCCGCGCTGTTCGGCGCCGTCGTGGCCGGCGACGTCGTCCCGGCCGGTGCCCGCGCCGAGGTGCTGGCGTTGCTGGAGGCCAACGAACACCGCGACGACCTGGTCGCCGGGCTGCCCGCCGGCACCCGGGTGGCACACAAGAACGGCTGGATCACCGGGGTACGGCACGGCGCCGGCGTCGTGTTCCCGGAAGACGCACCGCCGTACACCGTGGTGGTCTGCACCTCGACCGCACTGCCCGACGAGGCCGCGTGCGCGCTCGTCGCGGGCGTGTCCGCGGCGGCCTGGGCCGTCAGGGCTCGAGCAGGCGCTCCCGGAGCCCGCTGACCATGTCGGCGTCCATGCCGAGGGCATCGCGCAGATAGCCGTCCATGTCGCCGTGCCGCCTGGTGACCTCGTCGTAGGCCGCGTCGAGGTAGGAACCGCGGGCCTCCAGCACCGGCCGGACCGCATCGAGGTCCAGTCCCGGCCGGCGGACCAGCATCGCGCCCAGGATCGACTCGTTGACGCCGTCGGCCAGGTCGTTGGTGCGCAGGTAGTCGGCGCGGATCGCGTCGGCGTCGACGCCGAGCGCGGTCAACAGGATCACCGAGAGCCAACCGGTGCGGTCCTTGCCGGCGCTGCAGTGGTAGAGCAGCGGCAGGTTGCCCGGCTCGGCCACCTCGCGGACCGCGCGGGTGAACGCCTCGGCCGCCACCGGGCTCGCGACGAACCAGCGGTAGATCGCCTCCATCGCGCCCGTGGTGCCCTCCCGGGCCAGCGCCTCGTAGGCACCGAGGTCGTGCCCGAGCATCACGGCCGAGACGTAGGTGAAGACGGGGTGCGCCGGGTCGTGTACCGGGATGTGCACCACCCTCGGCTCGCCGACCAACCGGTCCGGCGGTGCGACCTCGATCTCCGACGCGGCCCGGAGGTCGACCACGCAGGCGAGGCCGAGCTTGCCCAACGTCGGCAGGTCGTCGTCGACCAACCGGCCCAGGCCGCTGGCCCGGATCAGGGCACCGGCCCGCACCGGGCGCCCGCCTGCCCCCACGAGCCCGCCCAGGTCACGGGCGTTGGGTGCACCCGTGAGCGACCACTCCGCCGTCATACTCAGCCTCCCGACGCACACAGCTTCTCCGGATAGGGTGCCGCACGTGACGATCGAGGATGTCAAGACCCACCGGGTACGCGCGCCGCTGCACACGCCGTTCGTGACGGCCCTGCGCCGGGCCACGTCGGTGGAGACGCTGATCGTCGAGATCGTCGACAGTGACGGCCGCTCCGGGTTCGGCGAGGCGCCGCAGGTCTGGCAGGTCACCGGGGCGTCGCTGGCCGGCTCGGAGGCGTGCGTCACCTCGATGCTGCGGCCGCTGCTGGTCGGGCGCGACCCGGACGACCTCGTGGCCCTGTGCCGGGCCACCGCCGGTGCCGTCGCGGGCAACGAGACGGCCAAGGCGGCGGTCGACGTCGCGCTGCACGACCTGTCGGCGCGGCGGTTGGGCGTACCCCTGGCGCGGTTGCTCGGCGGCAGCGCCCGGCGGGTGCCCACCGACGTGACGCTGACCGCGGCCGACGAGATCGGCGTCGCCGGCGCGGCGCGGGCCCGGGTGGCCGAGGGCTTCACCGTGCTCAAGGTCAAGGTCGGCGCCGACCCGTCGACCGATCTGGCCCGGATCCGCGACGTGCGCGCCGCCGCCGGCGTCGCGACGCGCATCCGGCTCGACGCCAACCAGGGCTGGACCGCGAAGGAGGCGGTACGGATCATCCGCGCCGCCCAGGACGCCGGTGCCGACCTGGAGTTGGTCGAGCAGCCGGTGGACCATCGCGACATCGAGGGCCTGCGCTGGGTCACCGACCGGGTCGACGTGCCGATCCTGGCCGACGAGTCCGTGTATGGCGTTCGCGACCTGGTCAGCGTGATCCGCAGCCGGGCGGCCGACATGGTCAACGTGAAGCTGGCCAAGTGCGGCGGGCTCGCTCCCGCGCGCACGCTGCTGGCGCTGGCCGAGGCTCACGACATGGGCACGATCGTCGGCACGATGATGGAGAGCCCGGTCGGCGTCGGTGCCGCGGCCAGCCTGGTGGCCGCCTGCGGTACGACCGCGGTGCCGGACCTCGACGCGGCCTGGTGGCTGGCGTCCTCACCGGTGGTCGGGGGCCTGACCTACGACGCCGCGTCGGTGGTGCTGCCGGACTCGCCGGGGCTCGGTCTGACCCTTTCCGCGTCCTGACGCTTCCTTTGGTCGGTCAATGGGGCATGTGGCCGAGGATCCGGACGGTCGGCCCGTCGGGGTCGGCCGAGCGGTCAGAATGAAGGAGAGTTCCAGCGGGCGATTGAGCACCGGCGAAGATTTTCGTAGCCTGACTGGAGGGGTGGGTACCCCGTCGGCGGTGCGGACGGGGGGCGGGCGACGATGCGACCTGACAGGCAACGGGCGGTGCGGGCGGGCAGCGACGCGATGGTGCGAGTGGCCGTCGCGACTCTGTGGTCCACACCCGACGCGGTCCGTCCGATCGACAGCCGCGCGCTCGGGCGCACCGCCGACATCCCCTCCTGGGTGGCGTCGATGTCGGCCGAGCAGCAGGTCGGCGAGGGCGTGCTGAGCCAGTTGCTGCTGGGCGAGCGGGTCCGGGTCGACGAGGTCCGTGACGACGGTTGGGCCCGGGTCGTGGCGCTGCAGCAGCCCGGCGTCCGTGACGTCCGTGGTTACCCGGGGTGGATCCCGGGTGCGCAGCTCGCTCCCGTCGCGGCCCAGGTCGCGGCCGACGGCACCACCCTTGTCGTCGACGCGACCTCGACCGACCTGCGGGAGTCCCCGGGTGGGCCGGTGGCGCTGGCCAACGTGGTGCTCGGCACCCGGCTGGCCTCTTCCGGGCCGTCGGTCGACGGCTGGCTGCCGGTGCGCTCCCTCGACGGCGACGAGCCGCGTTGGGTCCGCGCTTCCGACGTGGTGACCTTGGCCGGTGACGGTGGAGCCGCGGCCGCCGCGCTCGACGTGGCGTCACGGTTGCGGGGCGTGCCCTACGTCTGGGGCGGGCTGTCCGCGTACGGCATCGACTGTTCCGGTCTGGTCCATCTGTCCTGGCGCCGGTTCGGCGTGACCCTCCCCCGCGACGCCGCCGACCAGGCCGAGGCGACGCGGCCGGTGCCGCTCGGCTCGGAACGCGCCGGTGACCTCTATTTCTTCGCCCGTCCCGGGCGTCGCATCCACCACGTCGGCATCGTGACCGGGGAGCCCGGGCGGATGCTGCACGCCTGCTACACCCAGCGGCGCGTGGTGGAGGAGCCGCTGTCGCAGGCGCGGGCGGCGACGCTGGTGGCGGCGCACCGGGTCGCCTGAACCGCGCCCCGCCGGGAATGCCCGGCGGGAGCCCGTGGTTGAGCTAGATGTCGGTGTGTTCAGTGTCCCCGGGCCTCACCTAAATTGCCCTCGCGGAATACCGTTCGGCTGGAGCCGCGTCGTGCCACTCGCCGAGAGGCGACCTGCACATCGACACGAAACGCCGCCCCGGCGATCGCCGGGGCGGCGTCTTCGTCTTTCCGGAGCGCTAGCCGACGCTGGTCAGCTCGCGCTCCTTGCGTTTGTCGCTGGCCGATTTGGCCAGGCTGGCCACGGTCGCGATGAGCAGGGTTCCGAGGATCACCGACAACGACAGCCAGATCGGGATGTGCGGTGCCCAGCTGATGTGCTCGCCGCCGTTGAGGAACGGCAGGTTGTTGTCGGCCAGGGCCTCCAGGACCAGCTTCACGCCGATGAACGCCAGCACGACGGCCAGGCCGATGTTGAGGTAGACCAGCCGGTCGAGCAGGCCGCCGAGCAGGAAGTAGAGCTGGCGCAGGCCCATCAGCGCGAACACGTTGGCGGTGAAGACCAGATAGGGCTCCTTGGTCACGCCGAAGATGGCCGGGATCGAGTCGAGCGCGAAGATCAGGTCGGTGGTGCCGATCGCGATCATCACGACGAGCATCGGGGTGAACAGGCGCTTGCCCATGCCGTCCCGGGTGGTGATCTTCGCGCCGTCGAAGTCTCGGGAGAACGGCACGGCCCGGCGTACCCACCGGATCACGATGTTCTCCTTGAACTCCTCCTCGCTCGGCTCACCCTGCCGCGCGAAGTTGATCGCCGTGTAGACCAGGAACGCGCCGAAGATGTAGAAGACCCAGGAGAACTGGCTGATCAGTGCCGACCCGGCCGCGATGAAGGCGCCACGCATCACCAGCGCCAGGATGATGCCGACGAGCAGCACCTCCTGTTGCAGATGCCGCGGCACCATGAACCGGGTCATGATGATCACGAAGACGAAGAGGTTGTCGACGGACAGGCTGTATTCGGTCAGCCAGCCGGCATAGAACTCGCCGGCGAACACGCCGCCCGAGGTGAGCCACAGTCCGAGCCCGAACAGCAGGGCGAGCCCCACGTAGATCGAAACCCAGATGGTCGACTCTTTGATGCTCGGCTCGTGTGGGCGCCGACCGATGATGAACAGGTCGGCCAGCAGCACCGCGACCATGACGATCAGGGTGATGGCCCAGACGAGCGGGGACACGTGCAACGCGGGCGCGTTCAAATAGACCTCCGGCAGGCACACGACAATCGCCGTCAGGCGACGTGCAGGGTGGTGACTGTCGGGAGGTCTCTTCCACCACCGGGGCCCGTGGGCCCGGTGACCAGCGTTGCCGGGTCGACGCCCAGCTGACGCTGGACGACTGCCGTGTTGACGACAACACCGCGGGGGAATACTCCCCTCCTCTGCGCACCATTGTCACCCATCACCTGCCGATTTGACACATCGACCAGTTCAGCCCGCCCGTGATCCCGCACATCAGGACACACCCCGTCCGGCGTCCTAGGACGTTTCGGCCTCCTCCAGGCGATCATGGGAAGCTTCCTCGCATGGTCCTAGAGGTCGCTCTGATCGACATCCGCCCCGGCGAGGAGGAGGCGTTCACCGCCGCCTACCAGAAGGCACACACACTGGTCAGGGGTACGCCCGGCTTCCGCTCCATCCGCATGACCCGCGGCATCGAGTCACCGTCGAGGTTCGTGCTCCTGGTCGAGTGGGATTCGGTCGAAGCGCATCTCGACAACTTCCGTGCCTCCGACCGCTTCACCCAGTGGCGCGGACACATCGGCCCATACTTCGCCTCTCCCCCGGTCGTCGAACACTTCACCGACATCCCGACCGACGCCTGACTCCGACCGCGACGGGTCACATAGGGCGGTCCCGGATGCGTGGCCGCTCTGCATAGCGGCATCCCGAGCGACCTGCCGGACGCCGACCGGTCCCTTCGCGAGCCCCGGCACACCACGCTCGCCGTAGCGGCGTCCCCGAATGACCCGCCGGTACTCGCCAGTCATTCGCGAGCCCCGGCACACCACGCTCGCCGTAGCGGCGTCCCGAATGACCCGCCGGTACTCGCCAGTCATTCGGGAGCCCAGACACCACGCTGGCCCCGGCCACATCCCGAGCGACCAGCCGGGCGCCGGCCTGTCCTTCGCGGGAGCCCAGACACCGCGCTCGCCGCCAGGAGCCTGAGACCGACGCGGCGCTGGCGGTCTGCCGCGGGACGCACGGCGACGCCGCCGCGGATCGCATTCCCGGATGCTTTGGTTTAGGGCGGCGGCGGTTTGGTTGGCCGCACTGACGTCGGGCGGCGGTCTGGCTTCTCGCGGGCCACATGTTTTGGCATGTGCGTACATGCCAAAACATGTGCGCCCCAAAAGACCTACCCGCCGCTGCCGCGACACGCCGGTTGCAGCTTCGCGCGCCTTTCCGTTCGGGCAGGGTGCTGCCAGCCCAGGCCGCGATATGCCGGCGGTTCATCGACGGACCGAGGCGCCGATCACCAATCGCCGACGCCGCGGTCGTCCCGGCGGCGGGCTCGGCTCAGCGAGCGGGAGCGGCCACGCCCATGAGGGTGCGAACGTGGCGCAGGCACGGCTTGCCCATGAATTGGAGCTCGCCGGCCGGGATGAAGTCGTTGCGGCGGAGCACCGTCAACGAGCCGGTGTTCGTCAGGGCGGCGATCGCGACCAGGCGCTGGAGTCCGTAGGTGTCGCGGGCCAGGTCGCAGATCTGGGCGACCGCGGCGGTCGCTACGCCTCGGCCTGCCACGCGCTCGGCCACGCGGAAGCCGAGTTCGGCCGTGCCGTCGGCGATGTTGACCAGGTTGAAGCGGCCCAAGACGGTGCCGTCGTCGTCGATCAGGACGTGGAGGTGGTGTTCGCCCGCCGCCTGTTCGGCGAGCAGCGCCGCGTGGCGGGCGGCGAACTCGGCGAAGTAGTCATCGCCGCGGTCGGAGATGAAGCGTGTGAAGTAGGCCCGGTTTTCGCGCTCGAAGCGCAGCAGGGCGGGCTCGTGGCCCGCGTCGAGGCGCGCAAGCTCAGGCATCGCGCCATCGTAAGGGCGAACGGCGGTCGCGGAAATGTGATTATGTCTCCGGCGTCACGGAACGGGTGGCGCTGGTGACCGGTGTCAGCAGGCGGATCGGCGTCGGCGCGGCGGTGGCGCGGCGGCTGGCGGTGGGGCACCCCCGACGACGCCGCCCGCCTGGTCGGCTGGCTGTGCTCGGCCGACGGCGGCTGGGTCACCGAAGGTGGTTTCAACCGCTACGGCTGAGCCGTCAGCGTCAGGGCTCGTCGATCGCGGTGTCGCGGCCGACGGCGGCCCACTTCGCCAGCTCCGCCGTGTGGTCGGCCAGGGTGGCGCCGATCGACGCGACGGCGTCGGCGCCGAGGACGAGGCGCTTCGGTGGGTCGGGTGAGTCGAGGGCGGCCAGGATGGCGCGGGCCGCCTTGGCCGGGTCGCCGGGCTGGGTGCCGTGGGTGCCGAGGTATTCGCGGGTCGGGCCGACAGTGGCGGCGTAGGCCGGGTGTGGCTCGGAGACGTAGGCGGCGTCGGGGCCGAACAGGCCCGTGCGGAAGGAGCCCGGCTCGACGATCAGGAACCGCACGCCGAAGTCGACCTCCTGCCGGAGCGCCTCGGTCAGGCCTTCCAGCGCGAACTTGGTCGCCGAATAGGCGCCGAAGCCCGGGCCGCTGTATTGCCCGCCCGTGCTCGACATCTGCACCACCGCGCCGCCGCCGGAACGGCGCATGTGTGGGAGGACCGCCCGGGTCAGCGCCGCCGGGCCGAAGAAGTGCAGGTCGAACAGGTAGCGCAGCTCGTCGTCGGTGGTCTCCTCGAGCGCGCCGACCTGGGTGCGCCCCGCGTTGTTGACCAGCACGTCGATCCGGCCGAACCGGTCGGCGACCTCGTCGACGACCGCCGCGCAGCGGTCGGTGTCGGTGACGTCGAGGGCGATCGCGTGCACCTGGCCCGGGTGGGCCGCCGCGAGCTCGTCGAGCCGGTCGGCCCTGCGGGCGGCGCCGACCACGGTGTCGCCCCGGGCCACCACCGCCTCGGCGATCGCCCGACCGAACCCTGACGTCGCGCCCGTCACCAACCAGACAGCCATCAGCTCCCCCCATCAACTGAAGCGGTCAGGGCCGGCCCACCCGCGTGGACCCGCGCCGGCGTCGCGCCCGCGAAGGCCCGGAAGTCGCGGATGAGGTGGGCCTGGTCGTAGTAGCCCGTGTCGGCCGCGACCGCCGCCCACCCGGCGGACGGGGCGCGGGAAGCCTGGGCGTAGGCCCGCTCGAAGCGGACCAGCCGGGCCAGCACCTTGGGCGGCAACCCCAGCTCGCGGCGGAAGACCGTGCCCAGGTGGCGGCGGCTCCAGTCGGCGGCCGCGGCCAGCGTGTCGACCGGGACCGCACCGCCGGTGGCGCGCAGGTGCCGCCAGGCCCCCGCCAGCCGCGGGTCGGGCGGCGGGGTCGACGAGAGCCGGGCGTCGAAGACCTGGTCGAGCAGCGCGAACCGCTCGGACCACCCGGTCGCGGCGCCCAGCCGGGCCGGCAGGGCACGAAGGTCACGCAACGCGGCGCCCTCGAGGTCGGCCAGCGAGACCACCTGGTTGGCCACCTCACCGAACGGGCGCCCGAGGATGCGGCCGGCGACCAGCGGGTCGAGCATCACCTGCACGCCCCGGGCCTCGCCGGGCGCGGTGAGCGTGTCGACGTAGGAGTCGGCCACGCCCGTGGCGAACGACGCGACCGAGGTCGCGCCTCCGGACCGACCGCGCGGATCGCGGACGTCGAGCGGCACACCCCAGCCGATCACCAGGACGCAGCGGGAGACCGCCGTCTCGCGACGGGCGAGCGGCGCCGCGGCCCGCTCGGCGTAGCCGACGTAGGGGCCGACGGCCCGCCGGAGCGCCTCGGTTGCCGGCGCTCCGACGGTGTAGGCGGTCATTTGACCCCGGCCACGTCCATGCCCCGCAGTTCCTTCTTGAGCTCGTGGACCTCGTCGCGGATCCGGGCCGCCAGCTCGAACTGCAGCTCACGGGCCGCGGCCAGCATCTGGTCGTTGAGGTCCTGGATGAGCCGGGCCAGGTCGTGCCGGGCCATGCCCTCGCGGGACGGGCGCGCGGCCGCGGCCTTGCCCTTGGACCGGGTCTCCGGGACCGGGCCCTTGCCCCGGGACATCTGCCGGCCGCCACCGCCGACGATCGCCGGGCCGAGGGCGCCCTCGGTGTCTTCGGCCTCGCGGTAGATGTCGTCGAGGATGTCGTGGATCTTCTTGCGGAGCGGCTCGGGCGAGATGCCGTTGGCCAAGTTGTGCGCGACCTGCTTGGCTCGCCGGCGGTTGGTCTCGTCGATCGCCTCGGCCATCGACGGGGTCATCTTGTCGGCATACATATGGACCTGGCCGGACACGTTTCGCGCGGCCCGGCCGATGGTCTGCACCAGCGACCGGCCGCTGCGCAGGAAGCCCTCCTTGTCGGCGTCGAGGATCGACACCAGCGACACCTCGGGCAGGTCGAGACCCTCGCGCAGCAGGTTGATGCCGACCAGCACGTCGTAGTCGCCCTTGCGCAGCTCGCGCAGCAGCTCGACCCGGCGCAGCGTGTCGACCTCGGAGTGCAGGTAGCGCACCCGGATGCCGTGCTCCAGCAGGTAGTCGGTCAGGTCTTCGGCCATCTTCTTGGTCAGCGTGGTGACCAGCACCCGCTCGTCGCGCTCGGACCGCACCTTGATCTCGTGCATCAGGTCGTCGATCTGGCCCTTGGTCGGCTTGACCACGACCTCGGGGTCGATCAGGCCGGTGGGCCGGATGACCTGCTCGACGAACTCGCCGCCGGCCTCGCGCATCTCCCACGGGCCCGGCGTCGCGGACAGGAAGACCATCTGGCCGACCCGCTCCAGCACCTCGTCGAACCGCAACGGCCGGTTGTCGGCCGCACTCGGCAGCCGGAAGCCGTGCTCGATCAGCAGCCGCTTGCGGGACGCGTCGCCTTCGTACATCGCGCCGATCTGCGGCACCGTCACGTGTGACTCGTCGATGACGGTGACGAAGTCGTCGGGGAAGTAGTCGAGGAGGCAGAACGGCGGGTCGCCGTAGTTGCGCCCGTCGATGTGCATCGAGTAGTTCTCGATGCCGTTGCAGAAGCCGACCTGCCGCATCATCTCGATGTCGTAGGTGGTGCGCATCCGCAGCCGCTGCGCCTCGAGCAGCTTGTTCTGCCCCTCGAGCTCGGCCAGCCGCTCGGCCAGCTCGCTCTCGATCCGGCCGATCGCCCGCTCCATCCGCTCGGCGCCGGCCGCGTAGTGCGACGCCGGGAAGATCATCAGCTCGTCGACCTCGCGGATCACGTCGCCGGTGAGCGGGTGCAGGTAGTAGAGGTTTTCGATCGTGTCGCCCCACAGCTCGACCCGGACGGCGAGCTCCTCGTAGGCCGGGATGATCTCGAGCGTGTCGCCGCGGACCCGGAACGTGCCGCGGGTGAACGACATGTCGTTGCGGGTGTATTGGATGTCGACCAGGCGGCGCAGCACCTTGTCGCGGTCGATCTCGGCGCCGCGCTTGAGGCGGACCGACTGGTCGAGGTATTCCTGCGGTGTGCCCAGGCCGTAGATCGCCGAGACGGTCGCGACCACCACCACGTCGCGCCTGGTCAGCAGCGACATGGTCGCCGAGTGGCGGAGCCGCTCGACCTCTTCGTTGATCGACGAGTCCTTCTCGATGTAGGTGTCGGTCTGCGGGATGTAGGCCTCGGGCTGGTAGTAGTCGTAGTAGGAGACGAAGTATTCGACGGCGTTATTGGGCAGCAGCTCGCGGAACTCCTTGGCGAGCTGGGCACACAAGGTCTTGTTGGGTGCGAGCACGAGAGCCGGCCGCTGCAGGCGCTCGATCAGCCAGGCCGTCGTCGCGCTCTTGCCGGTGCCGGTCGCGCCGAGCAGGACCGAATGCCGGTCGCCCTGACGCACCCGGCGCTCAAGCCCGTCGATGGCAGCCGGCTGGTCGCCGGCCGGCTTGTAATCGCTGACGACCTCGAACCGGCCGTCGGTGCGGGGGATGTCCAGCGTCATGCCAATAAAACTACGTCGGGGGTACGACATGTTCCCACGGGCCAACTCCGCGTAGGTGATCGGCTTCGATATTGTCATTGTGTGGGATAGGTCACCGCGCTACCGTTTGAGCGTAGGCCGCTCGCGGCGGCCGACCGGGAGCAATGACCGGGCCTCCACACCGGCCGGTCGTCCCCGGCGCTGTGGTTGCAGCCCCGGCACATCGTCGGCGTGCGCACCCGACGCGGTCGCGCGATGCGCAGACCGGCCGCCGCGAGCGCCCTGACCTCATTGGTCGCACAGGGCGCTGCCAACACACCGATCACACGTCACCTCTGCCACGGTCAGCCGTTCAACCACGCGTGACCCTTTCCCGTCGTCCCGCCGATCGGCGGCGCGTTGTCGCGTTGGTCGTACTCTCCTGTCTGTCCCTCGGGTCGATCGCCGGCCTGGTCGGCGGCATGGTCTCCTGCGCGCCGGAGAAGCAGGCCGTGCAGGCCCGGCCGCTGTCCGCGAGCGAGGCCAGCCGCCTCGGCGACATGCGGGTCACCAACTACCGCGACGAACGCGCCGGCATCCACGCCACCTGGGGCGACGGAGCCGCCCAGGTGCGCGTCGCCGGCTGGATCGACTGGAAGAAATCGCTGGCGTACGTGCGGGTCGGTGGTCCCGGCGCCGGCGATCGGCGGGGACTGCTGCAGGCCGTACCCGGTGTGCTGGCGACCCGGTCCGCCACCCCAGGCGAGGCGGCCGAGGAGGCCGATCCCGCGCAGTCGACCGACGCGACGAAGCCGGCGCCGCCGGTCGCCGAGCCGCCGGCGACTCCGCCGGCCGACGGCTGGCAGATCCGCCCCTGGTCGGCGTCGGGGAAGACGGCCAAGCCGCTGGACGCGTTCCTGTCGCTGATGTTCGTCATGGCGAGCACCAAGCCGGACCCGGCGGATCTGCTGGCAAGGACGGAGTCGCGCTGGATGGGCCAGGAACGCATCGGGGGTACGACGGTCGACGTGCTGCTCGGCCCCGCGGTGCCGCCACAGCCGCTGCCGACCGTGACCCCGCCGGCCCCCGCCAAGCCGAAGTCGACCCCGTCGAGCACCGCCGCCGAGCCGACGACGGACGGCCCGACCGCGACCGAGCCGAGCGCCACCGAGCCGGCCGGCGACGAGACCACCCGGCAGCCCGAGCGGGCCAAGGCCAGCGCGAGCGCCTCGCCCGGGATGACGGCGGCGAGCCCGAGCCCGTCGCGGACCGCGCCGCCGACCGCCCTCAACGAACTCGGCGGCACGGTCCGCTACTGGCTGGACAGCGGGGCCAAGCTGCGCCGGTTCGAGGCACTGCTGCCCGGCAACCTGTCGGTGCGCGCCGACCTCGACCGGGAGAACCGCCCCGAGCTGACCGCGGTCGCCGCGTTCGGCGGGGCGCCGATCACGCCGCGGGCGCCGAGCAAGACCGAGGCGGCGCTGCTGGCCAAGATGCGCCAGCGCAACCTGGAGCGCGGCGGCGCGCGGCTGACCATCGACGTGCCGACGCTGCCGGTCGCCGACCTGCGCGGCGGTGGCTGGCTGGACTGGAACTCCACCGTGGCCTACCTGGCCGTCGCCGACACGGCCAAGCCCACCGACGTGGCGTTCCTGCGGGCCAGTGTGGGTGGGGTGGCCTACCAGACCAGAACCGGTAAGGCGATGGACACCCCGCCCCTGCCGGCGCCGGACAGCGGCTGGCAGTTCCAGGCGTGGGCCCAGCGCACCGACGCGCGCGGCAGCCTCGACATCGACCTGCTGCTCGGCGAGGCCCTGGCATCGGCGGCGACGACCAGGGACAGCGCGTCGTACTTCGTCGACCACGCGTCGTTCCTGCGCAAGGACAAGATCGACGGGGTCGGTGTGACCGTCTTCGAGATCGCGAAGCCCGCCGAGCAGGGCATCATCGGCCGCGGCCAGGCCCGGATGCGCTACTGGCTCGACAAGACCGGGGCCGTCCGCAGGCTGGAGGCCCGCACCCGATCCGGCACCTGGGCCCAGCTCAACCTGACCGACGACACCATCCCGACCCTGCCCACCGCACCCCTCGGCTAGCCCTTGGACCAGCGCCCGGCCGGCAGGCCCAGTTAGCTGACCCGCACACTCAGCTCAGCGGGGCGGCCGGGGTCGGCGTTGGCATAGCCGTCGGCGAGGGGCAGGAACCCGGCCGCGGCGAGAGGCGAGCGCAACGCGTCGGCCTCCGCCGCCGAGCCGATCGTCAGCGCCATGCCGATGACGTCCGGCGCGGGCTGCCCGGACACCGAGGTCGGTCCGACATGGGCGATCGGGAGCTGACCGGCGCGGTGCCGGATCCTGGCCGCGAGCCGCTCGAACTGGGCCGGCCAGGTCGGGTCGTAGTCGACGACGGACGCGGACCCGGCAGCGGGCCGCCCCTGCGCGAGGTTGCGGGCGAACGGCACGAGGCGCTCGGCCCACAGGGCGTCGGCGGCAGCCTCCAACGATGACGGTGCGCCGCTGTTGTCGAGCACCACGTCGGCCGCCGCGCGGCGGGTGGCATCGTCGATCTGGGCGGCGATCCGGGCCGACGCGTCCTCGGTGGTCATCCCCCGGTCGCGGACGAGCCGCTCGACCCGCACCGCCGGCGCCGCGTCGACCACGACGACCAGGTGGTAGGCCGCGGCGAGACCGCCCTCGACCAGCAGCGGAATGTCGTTGACGATGATCGACCCGGCCGGCGCCGCGGCCGCCAGGGCCGCGCTGCGGGCCTGGATCAGCGGGTGCAGGATCCCTTCGAGCCGCTGGCGGGCGGACGGGTCACCGAAGACGATCCGGCCCAGCGCGGGCCGGTCGAGGGCGCCGTCGCGCAGCACCCCCGGCCCGAACGCCGCGACCACCGCGTCGAGGCCGGGCGTGCCGGGCTCGACCACCTCGCGCGCCAGCCGGTCGGAGTCGATCACCACGGCGCCGTTGGCGGCGAACCGCGCAGCCGCCGCGCTCTTGCCGGCACCGATCCCGCCGGTCAGCCCCACACGTAACACGGGCGCCAGGCTAACAAGGTGACCGCACGATGCCCTGCCGCGGCGCGGCGGACAGGTCAGCGAACACAGCGGCCCCGCACCTTGCGGTGCGGGGCCGTCGTGGACGTGCCGTGCTTACTTGCCGGCCAGCTTCTCCCGAAGCGCGGCGAGCGCTTCGTCGGTCGCCAGCGTGCCGGCCGGCTCCTCGGCCGGACGGGACGGCGTGGAGGACGAGGACGTAGCCCCGCCTCCACCCTGGCCCGCCGGCGCGGGCGGAGCCGCGGCGGCCTCGGCGTCGGCGGCGCGGGACGACTGCACCTGCTTGGTGTGCGCCTCCCACCGCTGGCGCGCCTCGGCGTACTGCGTCTCCCAGGTTTCGCGCTGCTTGTCGTAACCCTCGAGCCACTCACCCGTCTCCGGGTCGAAGCCCTCGGGGTAGATGTAGTTGCCCTCGTTGTCGTAGGTCGCCGCCATGCCGTAGAGCGTCGGGTCGAAGTGCTCCTCGCCCTCGACGAAGCCCTCGTTGGCCTGCTTGAGCGACAGCGAGATCCGCCGGCGCTCGAGGTCGATGTCGATGACCTTGACCATGACGTCGGAACCGACCTGGACGACCTGCTCCGGGATCTCCACGTGGCGCTCGGCCAGCTCGGAGATGTGGACCAGGCCCTCAATGCCGTCGTCGACCCGGACGAACGCGCCGAACGGCACCAGCTTGGTGACCTTGCCGGGCACGATCTGCTGGATCGCGTGGGTGCGGGCGAACTGACGCCACGGGTCTTCCTGCGTCGCCTTGAGCGACAGGGAAACCCGCTCGCGGTCGAGATCGACGTCGAGAACCTCGACCTCGACCTCCTGGCCCACCTCGACGACCTCGGACGGGTGGTCGATGTGCTTCCAGGAGAGCTCGGAGACGTGCACCAGACCGTCGACGCCGCCCAGGTCGACGAACGCGCCGAAGTTGACGATCGACGAGACCACGCCCTTGCGGACCTGGCCCTTCTGGAGCTTGTTGAGGAACTCGGTGCGCACCTCGGACTGGGTCTGCTCGAGCCAGGCCCGGCGCGACAGAACCACGTTGTTGCGGTTCTTGTCGAGCTCTATGATCTTGGCCTCGAGCTCACGGCCCACGTAGGGCTGAAGGTCACGGACCCGCCGCATCTCGACGAGGGACGCGGGCAGGAAGCCGCGCAGACCGATGTCGAGAATCAGACCACCCTTGACCACCTCGATGACGGAGCCGCGGACGACGCCGTCCTCTTCCTTGATCTTCTCGATGGTGCCCCACGCCCGCTCGTACTGCGCGCGCTTCTTCGAGAGGATCAGGCGACCCTCCTTGTCCTCCTTCTGGAGGACCAGGGCCTCGATGTGATCACCGACCGACACCACCTCGGCGGGATCGACGTCGTGCTTGATCGACAACTCACGAGAGGGGATGACCCCCTCGGTCTTGTAGCCGATGTCGAGCAGGACCTCGTCCCGATCGACCTTGACGACGGTGCCTTCGACAATGTCGCCGTCGTTGAAGTACTTGATGGTCTCGTCGATCGCGGCGAGGAACGCTTCCTCGGAACCGAGGTCGTCGACGGTGACCTTGTTGGCGCTCGAGGTGGCCTCGATGCTGCTCGTCATGTGGGCGGTTGCTCCGGTCGGATGGTGTGTCACAGCTGCGATGCGGGTAGCTAATGACCTGTGTGCGCCCACGAATTGGTCGTCGGGCACACCGCAACGATCGCCCATGATCATTGATGGTGTCCGTCGACCGCGGACGCCTGCTCCCTGCCGAGGCACACAATCCGCGTGCGCATCGACTAGCTTACCGTGCGCATTACCACAGCGTGCAAGCCCTCCCCAAGCCGCGCCGGGTTCGTACCGCGTGATGGGGTTACGTGGTGTCTGACGACGATCCCGCCGTGGGCCCGCGGAGCGTGACCGACGCCGAGGCCCGCCGAGCCAGCAGGGGCTGGTGGGACAAGGACGCCGACGCCTACCAGGCCGAGCACGGCGAGTTCCTGGGTGAGGTGGATTTCCGCTGGTGCCCGGAGGGATTGCGGGAGGCCGACGCGCACCTGCTGGGCCCGGTGAGCGGCCGCCGGATCATCGAGGTCGGCGCCGGCGCCGCGGCCGCCGCGCGCTGGCTCGCCACGCAGGGTGCGCAGGTGGTCGCCACGGATCTGTCCGGCGGCATGCTGCGGCACGCTGTGACCCAGAACACAGCGTCGGGCGTACGCCTGCCGTTGGTTCAGGCCGACGCGCTGGCGCTGCCGTTCCGCACCGGGGCGTTCGACATCGCGTTCACCGCCTTCGGCGCCGTGCCGTTCGTGGCCGACTCGGCCGCTCTGATGCGCGAGGTGTTCCGGGTGGTGCGGCCGGGCGGGCGGTGGGTGTTCGCGGTGACCCACCCCATGCGGTGGATCTTCCTGGACGATCCGGGCGAGGGCGGCCTGGTGGCCGTCCACTCCTATTTCGACCGCCGGCCCTACGTCGAGACGGCTCCCGGCGGTACGCCGACCTACGTCGAACAGCACCGGACGCTCGGCGACCGGATCCGCGAGCTGGTGGCCGCCGGTTTCGTCCTCGAGGACCTGGTCGAGCCCGAGTGGCCCGAGGGCCACACCCAGGTCTGGGGCCAGTGGAGCCCGCTGCGCGGCCGCCTCTTCCCCGGCACCGCGATCTTCGTCGCCGCGCGCCCGTAGCGGGGTCCGCCGCTCGCGCTGCGGTTCGGCCGGCGCGGGTCGAGAATCGCATCCATGGCCCTCCCCGTCTTCCGCACCAAGAGCATCGAGCGGTCCATTCAGGAGACTGACGAGCCCGGGCACAGGCTCAAGCGCGAACTGAGCGTCCTGGATCTGACGGTCTTCGGCGTGGGCGTGATCGTCGGCACGGGCATCTTCGTGCTCACCGGCCAGCAGGCGGCCCGCAACGCCGGCCCGGCGATCGTCATCTCGTTCCTGCTCGCGGCGATCGTCTGCGCGCTGGCCGCGCTCTGCTACGCGGAGTTCGCGTCGACGGTGCCGGTGGCCGGGAGCGCCTACACGTTCGGCTACGCCACGCTCGGCGAGTTGGTCGCCTGGATCATCGGCTGGGACCTGGTGCTGGAACTCGGCCTCGGCGCGGCGGTGGTGGCGCGCGGCTGGAGCGCGTACCTCCAGACGCTCTTCGGCCTGCCCACCTGGCTCGCGGGAGACGACGCCATCCCCGACTGGGGCGCGATCTTCATCGTGGCCCTGCTGACCCTCGTCGGCGTGATCGGCACCAAGCTGTCCGGCCGGTTCACCGGCGTCCTCGTCGCGATCAAGATCGCGGTGGTGCTGTTCGTGATCGGCCTCGGGCTGTTCTACATCACCTCCGACAACTGGAGCCCGTTCGTGCCGCCGGGCCAGCCCGCTCCCGGCGTGTCCGGCGGCGAGGAGCCGCTGCTGCAGGCGCTGCTCGGCGTGGTGCCGCAACAGTTCGGCGTGTTCGGCATCGTGGCGGCGGCGTCGATCGTCTTCTTCGCCTACATCGGCTTCGACGTCGTCGCGACCACCGCCGAGGAGACCCGCAACCCGCAGCGCGACATGCCCCGCGGCATCCTGGCGTCACTGGCGATCTGCGCGGTGCTCTACATGGCGGTGGCGTTCGTGGTGACCGGAATGTCGAAGTACTCCTCGCTGGACACCGGCGCCCCGCTGGCGAAGGCGTTCACGGACGTCGGCGTCGACTGGGCGTCGAAGGTGATCTCGGTGGGCGCCGTCTGCGGCATCACGACGGTGATCCTGGTGCTGCTGCTCGGCCAGTCGCGGGTGCTGTTCGCGATGTCCCGCGACCACCTGCTGCCGCCGACGCTGGCCCGGGTCCACCCGCGGTTCGGCACGCCGTGGCTGCTCACCATCGCCACCGGCGCCGTGGTCGCGATCGTCGCCGGTTTCGTGCCGCTGTCGAAGCTGTCGGAGCTCACCTCGATCGGCACGCTGTTCGCGTTCGTGGTGGTGGCGATCGGTGTCGTGGTGCTGCGACGGACGCGGCCCGACCTGCCGCGGGCGTTCCGTACGCCGTGGGTCCCGGTCCTGCCCATCGTGGCCGTGCTGGCCTGCCTCTGGCTGATGATCAACCTGCCGGTCGACACCTGGATCCGGTTCCTGGTCTGGATGGCGATCGGTTTCATTCTCTACTTCGGCTACGGCATGCACGCCGCCGGTCGCCGGCGCGAGTCGGAGGCGCCGGCACCGACCCCGGTCTCCCCGGCCCCCGGGCCACACGACCGGGTGTGACGTTTTGCCGCTTTTCTTCCGGGTATCCGCGGGCCATGGGACTTCGGAAGGGTGACAAGGTCAGTTGGCGTAGCCATGGTCAGCGGGTCATGGGCACGGTCGAGGAGAAGATCACCTCGCGTACGTCGGCCGCCGGGCGCACGGTGGACGCGTCCGAGGAGGAGCCGCAGTACCGCGTGCGCAGCGACCACACCGGCCAGGACGCCGTCCACACCGAGGAGGCGCTGCGCCGTGAGTGACGAGGTGGCGGAGTTCGGCGCGGTGGTCAACATGGCTCCCGCGGAACTGGAGCGCTGGCTGGCCACCGAGGATTCGCGGTCGGTCGGCCAGAAGTCGCCGGACGGCGGCGAGTCGACCGGCCACGCGTCCGGCCGCCGGATCGTCAAGCTGTTGCGCACGAACAAGGCGGACCTGACCGAGGCCGACCGCGCGCACATGCGCAAGGTGGTGGGTTATGTGCGCCGCCACTCGGCCCAGCGCCCGGCCGGCGACATCACCGAGACGGCGTGGCGCTACTCGCTGATGAACTGGGGCCACGACCCCCTCAAGTCCTGAGCCGCGTCAACGTTCCCGCGCCGGGCGCTGGCCGCGGCCGCTTGCCGGCGGCGGCGACGTCAGTGGTCGGCGCTGTTCCAGTCGCGGCCCAGGCCGACCGACACCTCGAGCGGCACCGCCAGCGGGTAGGCGCCGCCCATGGCCTCGCGCACGATCGCCTCCAGTTGCTCGCGCTCGCCCTCCGCGACCTCGAACACCAGCTCGTCGTGCACCTGGAGCAGCATCCGCGAGCGCAGGCCCGCGTCCTTGATCGCGGCGTCGACGCGCAGCATCGCGACCTTGATGATGTCGGCGGCCGAGCCCTGGATGGGTGCGTTGAGTGCCATCCGCTCGGCCATCTCGCGGCGCTGGCGGTTGTCGCTGATCAGGTCGGGCAGGTAGCGGCGGCGGCCGAGGATCGTCTCGGTGTAGCCGTCCTGGCGGGCGCGGTCGACCACGGCACGCAGGTAGTCGCGGACGCCGCCGAAGCGGTCGAAGTATTCGTCCATCAGGCCGCGGGCCTCGTCGGCGCCGATGCCGAGCTGCTGGGAGAGGCCGTAGACGCTCAGCCCGTACGCCAGGCCGTAGTTCATCGCCTTGATCTTGCGGCGGTGGTCGGCCGTGACCTCTTCGAGCGGGATGGTGAAGACCGACGACGCCGTCGCCGCGTGGAAGTCGGCGCCCGAGTTGAACGCGTCGATCAGGGCCTCGTCTTTCGACATGTCGGCCATGATGCGCATTTCGATCTGGCTGTAGTCGGCGGTCAGCAGCGTCTCGTAGCCCTCGCCGACCACGAACGCCCGCCGGATGCGGCGCCCCTCTTCGGTGCGGATCGGGATGTTCTGCAGGTTGGGGTCGGTCGACGAGAGACGACCCGTCGCGGCCACCGTCTGGAAATAGGTGGTGTGGATGCGGCCGTCGTCGGACACCGACTTGAGCAGCCCGTCCACCGTGGACTTGAGCTTGGCGACGTCGCGGTGCCGCAGCAGGTGCTCGAGCAGCGGGTCGCCGGTCTGCACGAACAGCCCCTGCAGCGCGTCGGCGTCGGTGGTGTAGCCGGACTTGATCCGCCGGGTCTTCGGCAGGCCGCGCTCGGTGAACAGGATCTCCTGCAACTGCTTCGGAGAGCCCAGGTTGAACTCGCGCCCGACCACCGCGTAGGCCGCCTCGGCCGCCGCCTTCACCTCGGCCGCGAAGTGCGCCTCGATGTCGGAGAGGTAATGCGTGTCGGCCGCTATGCCGACCTGCTCCATCCGGGCCAGGACCTCGGAGAGCGGCAACTCGACGTCGGCCATCAGGCGGATCGAGAGCTCGCCGTCGCGGGACAGTTCGGCGTCGATCGCCTCGGCCAGGTCGAGTGTGGCCCGGGCGTGCAACATCAGGTTCTGCTCGACGATGCCCTCGTCGGTGCCCAGCCCGTCGATGGTGAGCTGCCCGGTCTCCGGCGTGTCGACCCGCAGCTCGCGGTGCAGGTAGCGCAGGGCGAGGTCGGCCAGGTCGTAGGTGCGCTGGTCGGGGCGGGCCAGGTAGGCGGCGATGGCCGTGTCGCGAGCGACGCCGCGCAGCTCCCAGCCGCGGTTGGCGAACGCCAGCCGGGCCGGCTTGCTGTCGTGCAGCACCTTGGGGTGCTCGTCGGAGGCGAGCCAGCCGGCGACCGCGGCCTCGTCGTCGGGCTCGAGCTGAGTGGGGTCGAACCAGGCGGCCGGCCCGTCGGCGGTGGCCAGCGCGATGCCGGTCAGCTCGCCGGTGCCCCGCCCGAAGTGCCCCGCCACGGCCACACCGGTCGGCACGCCGGGCCGCACGTGCTCGGCCACCCAGGACCCGACCGCGCCCGCGGCCAGCACCTCGCCGAACAGGTCGAACCCGGACTCGGCCTCGGGCTCGACGGCGTCGAGGTATTGGTAGAGCCGCTCACGCAACACCCGGAACTCGAGCGCGTCGAAGACCTGGTGCACGGCCTCGCGGTCCCACCCGTGCCAGCGCGCGTCTTCGGGACCCATCGGCAGCTCGAGGTCGCAGACCAGCGCGTTGAGCTCGTAGTTGCGCATGACGTTGGCCAGGTTGGCCCGCAGGTTCTCGCCCGCCTTGCCCTTGATCTTGTCGGCGTTGGCGATCACCCCGTCGATACCGCCGTACTCCTTGATCCATTTGGCCGCGGTCTTGTCACCCACGCCCGGCACGCCCGGCAGGTTGTCGCTGGTCTCCCCCACCAGCGCCGCCTTGTCGCGGTAGCGGCTCGGCGGCACGAAGTATTTGGCCTCGACCGCCTCGGGGTTCATCCGCCAGACCTCGGAGACGCCACGCACCGGGTAGAGCACGGTGACATGCTCGTCGACCAGCTGAAACGCGTCGCGGTCGCCGGAACTGATGATCACCTCCATGCCCGCCTTGCGCGACTGCCTGGTCAACGTGCCGATCACGTCGTCGGCCTCGTAACCGGGCTTCTCCACCACCGGGATGCGCAGCGCGGCCAGCACCTCTTTGACCAGGCTGACCTGCCCCTGGAACGGCTTGGGCGTCTCGGACCGCCCGGCCTTGTATTCCGCGTAACGCTCGGTGCGGAACGACTGCCGCGACACGTCGAAAGACACGATGATGTGCGTCGGCTTCTCGTCGCGCAGCATGTTGATCAGCATCGACGTGAACCCGAACACCGCGTTGGTCGACTGCCCGGTCGCGGTGGAGAAGTTCTCCACCGGCAGGGCGTGAAACGCGCGGTAGGCCAGCGAGTGGCCATCGAGCAGCAGGATCCGGGGTTGGTCGCTCACCCGAGCGATGCTAGTCGCCGGGTACGACAAGTTGTCCGCCGGTCCCGAGCAGTTTCATCCGCGATGTCCGGATCAGGTCAGGATCAGGGCGATACTGGCCCGGGTCCGCTTCGGTCCGGACCGCCGCTCCCGCCGGAGACCGCTCGCTTCGCGTCGCTGCCACCTCCGCGACACGCACGCTTCCTCTCCTCTCAGCCCTCAATGCCGTGGCCGACCGAGGCAAGAACCGGCCGTCAGCGTCGATCGTCGGCCGAGGACTTGTCCCCCGGCATCAGGCCAACACCCGGGTAGCTCAGCCACCGGCGCCGCCGTGGCCCGAACGCTCGTCCCCCGGCATCAGGCCATCCGGAAGCTCAGCCACCGACGTCGTACTGGCCCGAACACGTGTCCCTCACTGTCGGGCCAACGCCCGGGTAGCTCAGCCCTTCGCGTCATGCCCGACGACCGCCGGAGGCTGCGCTCCTCGTGGTCTCGGCCGACGCCCTCGGGGCCGACCGACCTTCAGGGCCGACGGGCACTCAAGGCCAACGGACCCTCAAGGCCGACCGAACCTCAAGGCCGACCGAACCTCAAGGCCGACCGAACCTCAAGGCCGACCGAACCTCAAGGCCGACCGAACCTCAAGGCCGACCGAACCTCAATGCCAACGGCCCCCCGGGGCCAACGGCCCCCCGGGGCCAACGGCCCCCCGGGGCCAACGGCCCCCCGGGGCCGACCGAACCTCAGGACCGACGGGTCCTCAAGGCCAACGGACCCTCAAGGCCAACGGCCCCCCGGGGCCGACCGAACCTCAGGACCGACCGAACCTCAGGGCCGACGGGTCCTCAAGCCCGACGGCCCCTCAAGGCCAACCGAGCCTCGGGGTCATGGGCGACCGCCGGAAGCCTCAGCTCTCGGTGTCGTGGCCACTCGCCGGGAGGCTGGTCGTGGCCCGGCCCAGGGCGGCCCGGAAGTCGCGGTAGGTGTCGTCGCCGAGGACGCCGGCGAGGTCTTGTTCGATCTGGCTCACCAGGTTGTCGGAGGCTTCCATCAGGGCCAGGCCGCGGTCGGTCGGGACGATGAGCTTGGCCCGGCGGTCGGCGGGGTCGGGGGCGCGGCGGACGTACCCGAGGCGTTCCAGCTCGTCGATGATCGCGCCCATTGTCTGTTTGTTGCGGCCGGCCAGGCGGGCCAGCTCGCTCGGGCGGGTGCCCTCCGCGTCCAGGTAGGCGAGCACCGCGCCGTGTCGTGGGCGGGCGTCGGCGAAGCCGTGCTCCGCCGCGCGCGCGAAGATCTCGCGCTGGACGCGTGCCGAGAGCTGGACGGCCAGGATGCCGAGGTCCGGGTCCTGCTCCTTGCGTGTGCTGCGCTTCATATCTAGTCCATTCATTGGACGGTCACACTCTTGGACTATATCTTCGAGGCTGCGTGGTCGAGGCACGGCCCGCGGAACTGGAAGGAACAGCCATGACCATTCTGGTGACCGGAGCGAACGGGACGGTGTCGAGGGAGGTGCTCAAGGCGGTGGCCGGCAGCGAGCCGGTGCGGGCGCTCGTGCGGGACGCGTCGCGCGCCCCCGACCTCGACGGCGTCGAGTTCGTCGTCGGCGACCTCGATCGGCCCGACACGCTCGGGCCGGCCTTCGCCGGTGTGACCAAGCTGTTCCTGCTGACGCCGATGGGCGCGCACGCGCCGGCCCAGAGCATGAACGCGCTGTGGGCCGCCCGCCAGGCCGGGGTCAAGCACGTCGTGCGGCTCTCCGCCATCGGCGCTGCCCACGACGCGCCCACCCGCAACGGCCGGCTGCACGCCCTCTCCGACGCCGAGTTGCAGCAGTCGGGCATACCGTGGACGATCCTGCGCCCGAGCAACTTCATGCAGAACCTGTTCGGCGCGGTCAACGGCGGCGACCTCTACGGCGTCTTCGGCGAGGGCCGGGTGGGCGTGGTCGACGTGCGCGACATCGCCGCGGTCGCGGCCGAGGTGCTGGCCAACCCGGAGCCGCACGCGGGCAGGATCTACACGCCTACCGGCCCGGACAGCTTGTCGCTGCACGAGGTGGCTGAGCAGATCGGGCGGGAGCTCGGGCGGCCGGTGCGCTACGTGCCGCAGAGCCCGGAGCAGACTCACGACGCGCTGCGGCAGGCCGGCCTCGACGAGTGGATGGCGGCGGCGCTGACCGAGTATCGGTCCGCCTACGGCTCCGGCTGGGGCGATTTCACCAACGACCACGTCGCCACGGTCGTCGGCCGCGAACCGCACAGCCTGGCCGACTTCATCCGTGACCACCGCGACCGACTCGAGAACCCCGTCTCCTAGCCGCATATCGCGACGAGGCCCGGTCCGCCGTAGCGGGCCGGGCCTCGAACCTGGAACTCGGATCAGGCGATGCCGAGGTAGGCATCCTTGACCGCCGGGTCGTTGAGCAGGTCCCGGCCGGGGCCTTCCTTCACGATCTTGCCCGTCTCGAGCACATACGCCCGGTGGGCGCGGGAGAGCGCCTGCTGTGCGTTCTGCTCGACGAGCAGGATGGTCGTGCCGTCGCGCTGGTTGATCTCCGTGATGATCTCGAAGATCTGCTGGATCAGCATCGGGGCCAGGCCCATCGACGGCTCGTCGAGGAGCAGCAGCTTCGGGCGGCTCATCAGCGCGCGCCCGACCGCGAGCATCTGCTGCTCACCGCCGGACAGCGTGCCACCGGGCTGCTTGAACCGCTCGCGCAACCGCGGGAACAGGTCGAGCACGTGGGCCATGTCCTTCGCGATGTTCGCCGTGTCGCGGCGGGTGTAGGCGCCCATCTCCAGGTTTTCCCGCACCGACATGCCCGGGAAGACGCCCCGGCCCTCGGGTGACTGGCAGATGCCCTGGATGACCCGCAGGTCGGCCCGCATCCTGGTGATGTCGGCGCCGTTGAAGCGGATCCGGCCGCTCGCGATCGCGCGCAGCCCGGAGACCGCCCGCATCGTGGTCGTCTTGCCCGCGCCGTTGGCGCCGATCAGGGCCACGACCTCGCCCTGGTCGACGGTGATGGAGATGCCGTGCAGCGCCTGGATCCGCCCGTAGAGCAGCGTGATGTTGTCGATCTCAAGCAGCATCTGCGGGCACCCCCAGGTAGGCGGCGATCACCTTCGGGTTGTCGCGGACCTCGGCCGGCGAACCCTCGGCGATCTTCTTGCCGAACTCGAGCACCACGATCCGGTCGGTGACGCCCATGACCAGGCGCATGTCGTGCTCGATGAGCAGCACGGTCACGCCGGTGTCGCGGATGTCGCGGATCAGCTGGAGCAGCGAGTCTTTCTCGGCCGGGTTGAAGCCGGCCGCCGGCTCGTCGAGGCAGAGCAACGTCGGGCTGGTCGCCAGCGCGCGGGCGATCTCCAGGCGGCGCTGCTCACCGTAGGAAAGGTTCCGGGCCGCCTCGTCGTGCCGGCGGATGCCGACGAAGTCGAGCAGCTCGTGCGACCGTTCGCGGGCGCTGCGCTCCTCCTGCCAGTAGCGCGGCAGGCGCAGCAGCGCGCTGGGGACGCTCGTCTTGTGGTGCGTGTCGGCGCCCACCATGACGTTCTCCATCGCGGTCATCTCGGGGAAGAGCCGGATGTTCTGGAAGGTACGCGCGATGCCCAGCTTCGTGATCTTGTGGCGGGTGCGGCCGCTCAGCTTCTGGCCCTGGAACCGGATCTCGCCCGAGGTCGGGGTGTAGACGCCGGTCATGGCGTTGAAGCAGGTGGTCTTGCCGGCGCCGTTGGGGCCGATCAAGCCGAGGATCTCGCCCTCGTACAAGTTGAAGTTGACCTGGTCGAGCGCGACCACACCGCCGAAGCGCAGCGTCACGTTGTCGACCTCGAGCAGCGCCCGGCGGCCGGCCGGATCAACCGGCGTCTGCAGTGGCGTGAACGTGCCGGTCGGCGGCTCGGGCGGCACACCCACCATCGTGCGGGCGTCGGGCGCGGCGTCGCGCTCGCTGGTGACGTCGCGCTCGCTGGCGTCCTGTGGCTCGGGAGACGTCTCAGACACCGACCATCGCCTCCTTCTCGCGGTCCTTGAGCTCGGCGGCACGCCGCCGGTTGGGCCACAACCCCTGTGGTCGGAAAATCATGATCACGATGAGGATGATGCCGAAGAACAGGTAGCGCAGGTTGGTCGCGCTGACGTCGTAGGGCTCGCCGGCGATGCGCACCTGCTCCGGCAGGCCGAACACGTCGCCGACCGAACGCAGCCATTCCGGGACGTAGATGACCAGGAAGCCGCCCAGGATCGCACCGAAGATGTTGCCGGCACCGCCGAGCAGCACCGCGGCGAGCACCAGGATCGACTGCTCCAGCCGGAACGTCGAGGAGTTGACGAAGTTGGCCTGGCCCGCCCAGAGCGCGCCGGAGAAGCCGCCGATGCCGGCGCCCATCGCGAACGCCCAGAGCTTGAACTTGTAGGTCGGCACACCCATCAGCTCGGCCGCGTCCTCGTCTTCGCGGATGGCCACCCAGGCCCGGCCGACCCGGCTGCGGACCAGGTTCCGGATCAGGAAGACCATCGCGATGATGACGGTCAGCACCAGCCAGTAGTATGGCTTGGCGTCGAACGCGAAGATCGGTTTGCCGCCGCTGGATCCCGGCGGGTGAGCGATCTGGGAGATGCCCCGGTCGCCGTTGAAGATCCAGTCGTTCTGCTGCGCGACGATCCGGATCATCTCGGCGAACCCGAGCGTCACGATCGCCAGGTAGTCACCGCGCAATCTCAGCACCGGCCAGCCGAGTATGACCCCGGCCAGCAGTGAGAGCGCGATCGCCAGCGGCAGCGCGACCAGCCAGGGCCACGGGCTGTCGAGCCAGTTGTATTCCGTGAAGATCTTGCTCGTCGGCGAGGTCAACGTCGCGACCGTGTAGGCGCCGACGGCGAAGAAGCCGAAGAAGCCGAGGTCGAGCAGGCCGGCGTAGCCGACGACGATGTTGAGGCCCAGTGCCAGCAGGATGTAGTAGCCACACTGGAACAGCACCGTCGCCATGTCGTTGCGCGTGGTGTAGAGCGGGATGTATTCGCCCAGGGGCAGGCCCAGGTATTCGTAGAAGCCCTTCTCCGGCAAGGCGTAGAGGAAGACCACGAAGACCAGGATCAGACCGATCTTGGTCGCCTTGGGCTGGCGGTCCCAGCGCTGGCTCATGCCATGGCGGAAGTCGCGCCAGCGGGTGCGGAGGTCGGTCATGCGCGGGCCCTCCCGAGCGACTCGCCCAACAGGCCGGTCGGGCGGAACATCAGAAGCAGGATCAGCACGAGGAACCCGATGAAGTCGCGGAAGTTCGTGCCGAACAATGCCGAGCCGTAGTTTTCCACCAGCCCGAGCAGGATCCCGCCGAGGGCAGCGCCGCGCAGGTTGCCGATGCCGCCGAGCACGGCGGCGGCGAACGCCTTGAGGCCGATCAGGAAGCCGACGTTGAACCGGGTGCTCGCCGCCTTCATGTCGGACAGCACCGCCGCCACGCCGGCCATCAGGCCGCCGATCAGGAAGACCAGCAGGATGACGCGGTTCTTGTTGACGCCCATGAGGGCGGAGGTGTTCGCGTCCTGCGCCACCGCCCGGATGCCTCGGCCGAAGCGGGTGCGCTGGACGAACCAGTCGAGCCCGAGCATCGCGATGATCGCGACCGCCAGCGTGGTGAGCTGCAACGGTGTGATCGACCACGAACCGATCTTGGCGATCGGGTCGGTGGGCAGCATCGCCGGCACACCGAACTGGCGGCGGTTGGTGAAGGCACCCATGCCTTCGGAGAGCACGAAGGACGCTCCGATGGCGGTGATCAGGAAGGCGAGGGGTGGCGCGTTCCGGGCCCGCAAGGGCCGGTACGCGGTCACTTCCACGAGCATCGCGAAGAAGCCACAGAGGAGCGCGGCCACCACGATCGCCAGGATGATCAGGCCGGCGGCCTCACCGAGCGAGGGGCGTCCGGAGCTGGCGTCGAAGCCGAACGCCGACCAGGTCCAGATGGCACCGAACGTGCCGATCATGAAGACGTCGGAGTGTGCGAAGTTGATCAGGCGGAGCACGCCGTAGACGAGCGTGTATCCCAGCGCGATCAGGGCGTAGATCGCGCCCTGGGTCAACCCGGTGACCGTAAGCACCGGGAAACCATGGATCAGTTCGTTGAATTGCAACAGGTTCTCCCGGGAGATCCCTCAGTCAAGGCAGTGCGGCCGGGGCCATGAGCGCCCGGCCGCACCTGCGTGGGGTTGACGCGACCGTCGTGCCTGATGGAGGAGCCGGCCCGAGAGAGGTGATGTCGGGCCGGCTCAACCGTGGATCAGGCCTTCGGGATCTCCTTGTCCGGCGCCCAGGCGCCGGCCTTGGCGACGTAGGCCCAGACGCGGACCTGGGTCGGGTCGAGCTCGCCCTTGTCGTCCCACTTGTAGGTGACGCCGGTGGCCGAGCCCGCCTTGTTGTAGCTGGTCAGGAACGCCTGGATGTCTTCGCGGGTGGACTTACCCTCGCCGATGGCCTCGAGGAAGATCTTGGTGAGGTCGTAGGCGACGTCGGCGTAGACGCCCGGAGCGGCGTTGTATTCCTTCTGGAAGTCAGCCACGAAGTTGCCCTTGGCGGTGGTCGCCGGGGCGCAGGGGCAGGTCGCGACCGCGCCTTCGACGTCGGCCTTGCCCGTCACCGACAGCATGTTGGCGTCGTAGATGCCGTCACCACCGACGAAGGTGCCCTTGTAGCCGGCGGCCCGCAGCTGCTTGAGGAACGGGCTGGCCTCCTCGGTGTAACCACCGTAGAAGAGCGCGGTGGCACCGCTCGAGGTCACCTTGGTGACGATGGCGCTGAAGTCCTGCTGGTTGTCGGTCGCCTTGTCGGTGGCGGTCACCAGCGGGCCGAGCGACTTCTTGACCTCGTCGGCCAGGCCGGCGCCGTAGGCCGACTGGTCGTCGACGACGAACACCTTCTGCGCGCCGAGGCCCTTGATGTAGGTGGCAGCGGCCGGGCCCTGCGAGAAGTCGTTGCCGACGCCGCGGTGGAAGATCGTCCACTTGTTGTCGGCCAGGCTAGGCCGGGTCGCGGACTGGGTGATGACCGGCAGGCTGGCCTGCTGGAAGATCGGGTTCGCGGTCTCCGACTCGCCGGAGAACGCCGGGCCGACCATGCCGACGACCTTGGTGTCACCGACGGCGCTGGTGGCCAGACCACCGGCGAGCTCCGGCTTGCCCTGCGAGTCGTAAGCCTGGATCGAGACCTTGCAGTCGGCGTGCTCGGCGTTGTATTGCTTCACGGCCATGTCGGCGGCCTGCTTGCCGGGGAGGACCAGACCGGAGTCAGCGCCTGAGAGCGCGCCGAAGAAGCCGATCTTGAGGTCACACACCTTGCCGGCCTCGGTTCCGCCGGATGAGCCCTCGTCCTGCTTACATGCGGCCGCGCCGCCCATGACGAGCGCCGCGAGCGCGACGCCGCCGATAGCGCGTACGAATATCTGCCTCAAGGCTGAAGCCCCTTCTCCATCCATCAGCCCGCCGTCGCGGGCCGGGAGGTTGCAACGACGAACCGGACCGTTCACCCGGTCTGGGCCGGGACGTTATCCCACTACAGCGACCAACGTAAGGCCTCACCAGGCGCGTTGACGCAACCGTTACTTGGGGTGTCGGAATTGACCCCGCGGGTGTCACAGTCGACGGTCGTCGGCCGAGGTCACGGCCCGGGAAACCGGCTCGCCCAAACGCTACTGGCGGTTCCGTCGTCGGCGAGCAGCACGACCGTGTCGCCGGAACCGCCCACCGCGGTGGCGGTCGCGCCGCCCGGTCCGACATGGACAGGGGTGGCCACGCTCTGCCACTCCTTACCTTCAAGATCAGCGGTCCACAGCCGATGCCCGTCGGCGCCGGTGGTCGCGGCGACGACCCGGGAGGCCCCATCGAGCACGGCAAAAGCGTCAATACCGGCCACTACGCCCGCGCCGGTGGCGCCGAAATGGGTCACGGCGGACCAACCGCCACCGGTCGCGTCGCCGTGCCAGGCACCGAAGGCGGTGCCGGCCAGGCCGACGGCGACCAACCCGGCGGGGGTACGGGCCACCCGTTGCGCCTCCTCGTCATCGGGCGTCCCAGGTAGTGGGACACGGACCCAGGAGCGGGCGTCGGCCGAGGTCCACACGTAGGGGTCGCGGTCGATCCGCCCGGCCGGCCGGCCGCCGCCGCTGACCACCCAGCCGGTGGGTACGGCGACGGTGTCGGTCGCCGAGGTGCCCAACTGCGGGGTGCTGGCCAGCGGGGCCAGGTCTTCGTGGATCGTGAACAGGGTGGCGTCGGGCGAGGTCCAGACCGTCGCTCCGCCCGCCCGGTTGCCGGCGATCAGCCAGCCGCCCGGCCCGCCGCCGGCGATCCGGTTGGTGCTCACCTGGCGCCCGCCGCCGTAGAGCTCGAAGTCGGTCGACGGCACGGCGACCAGCGTGCCGTCGGCCCTGGAGTAGAAGGTGCGGACCCGCGGGTTGCCGTGCGCGCCGCCGCTCTTCGCGCCGATCGCGGCGAGCCGCCCGCCACCGCAGCCGAGCGCGTAGAGCACGCTGCGGATCGCGTAGTAGTCGCCGACGGTGTCGATCGGCACCGGCGCCCAGCCGGTGGCCGCGCTCGGGTCGGCCGTCGTCCAGAGCGCCGGCCGCGTGTCACCCGTCGGCGCGCCGACGCCGCCGCCCACGTACCAGTTGGCACCGCAGTGGATCGCGTCGCGGACCAGGTTCCGGCCGGGGGCGCCGGGCGGCGTCGGCAGCGTCAATTGTTTCCACTGTGGATGCAGCGGCTCCGGCGGCGCCGGTGGTCCGGCCGACTCACAGGCGGCCAACACGAGCACCAGTGCGGCCGCAGCGAACCGGAGGAAGCCATGATCTGCCCGCATGAGCCTCAGCATGCCGCCGGAGGCGGCGGTGGGCTACCCCGCGTCGGTCGGCGTCTCGGCCGCCGGGCCGCCGGCGCCCTCGGCCACGATGCGGTCGGCGACCTCGCGCATGGTCATCCGGTGGTCCATCGCGGTGCGCTGGATCCACTTGAAGGCCTGCGGTTCGGTCATCCCGTAGGTGGTCATCAGCGACCCCTTGGCCCGCTCGACGCTCTTGCGGGTCTCCAGCCGGTCGGCCAGACCGGCGACCTCCGACTCGAGCGAGGAGATCTCGGAGTAGCGGGACAGCGCGATCTCGATCGCCGGCACCAGGTCGCTCTTCTGGAACGGCTTGACCAGGTAGGCCATCGCACCGGCGGCGCGGGCCCGCTCGACCAGGTCGCGCTGGCTGAACGCGGTCAGGATGACGACCGGCGCGATCCGGCCGCCGGCGATCCGCTCGGCGGCGGCGAGCCCATCCATGATCGGCATCTTGATGTCGAGGATGACCAGGTCGGGCTTGAGCTCCTCGGCCAGCCGCACCGCGGTCTCGCCGTCGGCGGCCTCGCCGACCACGTCGTAGCCCTCTTCAACGAGCATCTCGGCGAGATCGAGCCGGATGAGCGCCTCGTCCTCGGCGATCAGCACGCGCCGACGTTCGGCAGTCTGCGACTCGCCCACGAAGCCTCTCCCCAGGTGTGCAATCCGCGACCGGCCTGTCCGGTGTCGCGCCCCTTAGCGTAGTAGGTAGGCTGAGTGCACTTCACCCTCGCGGTGCCAGGATGTGCAGTACCCTCGCGGTGCCAAGATCCGCAGTCCCCGTAGCCCAATGGCAGAGGCACGGAGCTCAAACCTCCGACAGTGTCGGTTCGAATCCGACCGGGGGCACCACCGGCCCCAGCGGCCCCAGGTGTCGTCGCCCGAAAGGGCCACTGCGCCGCCTGCGTAGGCTTGGACGGGACAAATCCCCATCAAGGAGTCATCGATGCTGACCATGCAGGACGCCCTGTCCCGGCTCACCGCCTACTGGGTCGACCAGGGTTGCCTCACGGTCCAACCGATGAACACCGAGGTCGGCGCGGGCACCCTCAACCCGGCGACGTTCCTGCGGGTGCTCGGCCCGGAGCCGTGGCGGGTGGTCTACGTCGAGCCGTCGGTGCGCCCCGACGACTCGCGCTACGGCGAGAACCCCAACCGGATCCAGACGCACACCCAGGTCCAGGTCATCCTCAAGCCCGAGCCGGGCAACGCCCAGGAGCTCTACCTCGACAGCCTGGCCGCGCTCGGCATCGACGTCGCCGCCCACGACGTGCGGTTCGTCGAGGACAACTGGGCCGCGCCGGGCGTGGGCGCCTGGGGCCTGGGCTGGGAGGTCTGGCTCGACGGCCTGGAGATCACCCAGTTCACCTATTTCCAGCAGGCCGGTGGGGTCACCCTCGACCCGCCGTCGGTGGAGATCACCTACGGCATCGAGCGCATCCTCATGGCGCTGCAGGGCGTCCGGCATTTCAAGGAAATCGCGTACGCGCCGGGAGTCAGCTACGGCGAGGTCTTCGGCCAGGGCGAGTACGAGATGTCCCGTTACTACCTCGACGACGCCGATGTCGAGACCAACCGGGTGCTCCTCGACCTCTACGCCGCCGAGGCGCAGCGGATGGTCGACGCCGGCCTGCCGGTACCCGCACACACCTACGTGCTGAAGAGCTCGCACGCCTTCAACGTGCTCGACGCCCGCGGCGCCGTCTCCACATCGGACCGCGCCGCCGAGTTCGGCCGGATGCGCCGGCTGGCCGGCGAGGTGTCCCAGCTCTGGATGGCCCGCCGGGAGCAGCTCGGCCACCCGCTCGGCGTCACCCCGCCGACCCCGGCCGCCACCGCGGCCGCCGAGGCCGAGGCGTCCACCGGCACCCGGCAGCTGGTCTTCGAGATCGGCACCGAGGAGATGCCGCCGGCCGAGGCCCGCGCCGCGCGCGAGCAGGTGCGCCGGGAGCTGACCGGGCGGCTGGCCGCCACCCGGCTCGCGCACGGCGAGATCCGGGTGCTGGCCACCCCGCGCCGGCTGGTCGCGATCGTCGACGGCGTGGCCGACCGCGAGCAGGACCACATGCGCACCGTCCGCGGCCCCAAGGTGTCGGCCGCCTACGACGCGGCCGGCGAGCCGACCCCCGCCGTCCGCGGTTTCGCCCGGGGCCAGGGCGTCGAACTGGCCGACCTGCAGGAGCAGGACGTCAACGGCACCCCGCACGTGGCGGTCGTGAAGCACGAGGCCGGCCGGCCCGCCGCCGAGGTGCTGGCCGAGGTGCTGGCCAAGATCGTCACCGGGCTGCGGTCGGCGAAGAACATGCGCTGGAACGACCCGGCCCTCTCGTTCACCCGCCCGGTCCGCTGGCTGCTGGCCCTGCGCGGCGACGAGGTCGTGCCGTTCGCCGTCTCGTCGCTCGCCTCGGGCCGGGAGACCCGGGTGCACCGCAAGGCCGCGACGCCGGTGGTCACCGTCAACAGCGCCGAGACGCACCTCGACACGCTGGCCGCGCACGGCATCGTGGCCGACCCCGACGACCGCCGCGGGCAGATCGTGGCCGCGGCGGAGCGGCTCGCGGCGGCCGCCGGCGGCCAGGTCGACATCGAGGGCGAGCGGGGGCTGATCGACCAGATCAACTACCTGGTCGAGACGCCGACCGCGCTGCTCGGCCGGTTCGACGAGAGCTACCTGCGGCTGCCCGAGGCGGTGCTGGCCACGGTCATGCGCAAGCACCAGCGCTACCTGCCGGTCCGCGGTGCCGACGGCGGGCTGCTGCCCTGCTTCGTCGCGGTGGCCAACGGCGACATCGACGAGGACCTGGTCCGGGCCGGCAACGAGGCGGTGCTGCGGGCCCGCTACGAGGACGCGGCCTTCTTCTACCGCGCCGACCGGGACACCGCGCTCGACGCGATGCGGGCCCGGCTGGAGCGGCTCACGTTCACCGACAAGCTCGGGTCGATGGCCGACCGGGCGGCCCGGATCAGCACGCTCGCCCGTACCCTGGCCAGCTCCATCGGGTTGAGCGGTGCCGAACGCGACACCCTGGGCCGCGCCGCCGAGCTCGTCAAGTTCGACCTGGGCGCGCAGCTCGTCACCGAGATGACCAGCCTGGCCGGTGTGATGGCCCGCGACTACGCCGCGCACGCAGGCGAGCCGGCCGCGGTGGCCGAGGCCGTCTTCGAGTCCGAGCTGCCGCGCAACACCGGCGACGCCGTACCCACGCATGTCCCTGGCGCCCTGCTGTCCCTGGCCGACCGCCTCGACCTGGTCGCGGGCCTGGCGGCGACGGTGGGCCTGCCGACCGGCAGCAGCGACCCGTTCGCGGTCCGCCGCGCGGTGCTCGGCCTGCTCGCCGTGCACCGCACCGGCCTGGTGCCCGTCAGCCTGACCGAGGCGCTGGCCGAGGCGGCCGCACACCAGCCGGTCGAGGTGGCGCCGAAGGTGCTGGCCGACGCGGCCGAGTTCCTGACCCGCCGGCTGGAGCAGGTGCTGGTCGAGGAAGGCCACCCGGTCGATCGGGTACGCGCGGTCCTCCCCCACGCCGACCGCCCGGCGCTGGCCGACCTGCTGCTGCACCAGCTCGACGAGCTGGTCAAGGACGAGCGGTTCCGGGCCCTGGTCGAGGCGATCCAACGGGCCCGCCGGATCGTGCCGGCCGGCACGCCCGCCGAGTACGACGCGGCCGCCCTGGTCGAGCCGGCCGAGCGCCGCCTCGACGAGGTGGTCCGCGGCATCGAGGTGCCGGGGCCCGACCTGACCGCCTTCCTCGCCGTCGCCGCCAAGGTCACCGAGCCGGTCAACACGTTCTTCGACGAGGTCTTCGTGATGGCCGAGGAGCCGGACCTGCGCCGCGCCCGGCTCGGCCTGCTGGCCACGGTCCGCGACCTCGGCGCCGGCATCCTCGACTGGGACCACCTGCGGATGTGAGCGCGATGAGGTCCATCGGCCTGGTTCTCCACCCCACGAGGGCGGTGGACCAGTCGCTGGACGTCATCCTCGGCTCGGCCCGCGAGGTGCCGGTCCGGGTCGTCGCACGCGAGATCGACCGGGCGCGGGTGCCCGCCGGGGTGCACATCGTCTCGGACGCGGAGTTCGGCGCGGTCGACGGCCTGGTCGCCCTCGGCGGCGACGGCACCATGCTGGGCGCGATGCGGCTGATGGTCGAGCGGCCCGTGCCGATCCTCGGCGTCAACCACGGCAACCTCGGTTTCCTGACCGAGGTCACCCCGGCCGGGCTGCCGAAGGCCCTGGCCCGGTTGGCCGCCGGCGACTACACGATCGAGCAGCACGCGGGTCTCGCGGTGACCACCGACGCCGAGCGCCGGTGCGCCTTCAACGACGTGGTGCTCGGCCGCACCGGGCCGGCCCGCACGACGTCGGTCGACCTGACGGTCAACGACGTGCACTACGGCTACTACCGGGCCGACGCGGTCATCCTTTCCACGCCCACCGGTTCGACCGCCTACAACTACTCGGCCGGCGGGCCGATCCTCTCGCCGTCGTCGAACGCGATGGTGGTGACCCCGGTCGCGCCGATGTCCGGCATCAGCCGCCCGGTCGTTCTCGGCGGCGGCGACCGGGTCTCGTTCCACGCCGAGGGCCCGCTCACCGTCGAGGCCGACGGGACGGGCGCGTTCCCGCTGCGCGCCGGCGGCAGCGTGGCCGTCGCCCTGCTGGCCGACGCGGCCCAGGTGGTGCGCCTGTCCGCGACCGAGTACGCGAGCCGCAGCCGGGTCCGCCTCAGCCTGCTCGACCTGCCCTTGCGCCCGGACCAGTTGCTCGAGCTGATCCCCGTCGAACTGCGCCGCAACGTGGCCGCGGCAATCGAGCGGCCCGACGGGCAATAGCATCGGCGGCTGTGCGAGCCGGGCTGCACCTCCGATGCGGGAATGCGCATAGGGTGCGGGTCATGGACGGTGCCGCCGAGATGTTCGCCCGCGACCGCGCGTCGGAGTCGCTGGGGATGTCGGTCGTGGAGCTGGAGCCGGGCCGCGCGGTCCTGGAGATGACCGTGACCGACCTGATGGTCAACGGCCACGGCATCGCCCACGGCGGGTTCGTCTTCCTCCTGGCCGACTCGGCGTTCGCGGGCGCGTGCAACTACCCGGGCGCGGTCACGGTGGCGGCGTCGGCCGAGATCGTGTTCGTCTCCCCCGCGCGTGAAGGCGAGCGCCTGACCGCCACCGCGGTGGAACGCCACCGCGCCGGCAAGTCCGGCATCTACGACGTCACGGTCCGTTGCGGCGACCGGTTGGTGGCCGAGTTCCGCGGCCTGAGCCGCACCTTGTCGGCCGGGTAAGTGGCCGGGACCTCGGCACAAGCGTGAGCATGCGCCGCCGTTCGGAGCGACGTCGTCAGGCGCGGGCCGCCAGCGCGGCCGACAGCTTGCCGAGGAAGTCGCGGATGCTTTCCTCGGAGTGCGGGGTCTCCATCACGTCGTTGAGTGCGCCCGGCGAGCGCAGCGCCTCGTTCACGGCGTCCAGCGTCACCTCGCGGTCGCCGGGGTACATGCCACCCACCACCCCGTCCGCTACGCGGGCCACGACGGTGTCGTCGAGGACCGGGTCGAACTGGATGCCGTACAGGATGCCGTTGATGTGGCCCTTCCAGGCGCCGGTGGTCATGGTGCGGTGTCCTCCTAGAAGAGCCGGCTTCCGTCCCAGCCGTTGATCGGGATGTTGTTGAGGCCGTTGCGTTTGAACTCGGCGTCGAGGTTGGCCATGTGGCTCACGTCGGGCTGGTAGTGGCCACTGCGCGCCGTCGCGTACTGGACCCTACCGTCCTTGACCACCAGCTCTCCCGCGGACGCGACCGGCTGACCGCCGCCCAGCGTGGAGTGGTGGAAGTCGCCGACCTTCTGGTAGGTCGAGGCGTACATGTTGCCGTTGCGGTCCATCACGAAGATGGCCTGGTCGTTGCCGCTGAAGGCGGTGTTGGAGTTGGACGTGTCGAACGGCTTGCCGTCCTTGGCGCTTCGCATGATGCCGTTGTCGTCGATGAAGACGCGATGCTCCTCCAGCTCCGACGGGCTGAGCCGGCGCACCGGCGTCGCGAACGGGCCGCCGCCCGGGAGGTGCTCGTTTCGATACCTGTCCAGCATCGGCTTGGTGTTGTGGTAGCGCGGCGTCGTGTGCGGGCCGGGCACGCCGCGCGGGTGCGGCACCTTGCCGCCGGGACCGCGGCCCTTTCGGGCGAAGCGGCGCAGCAGCGTTTTCGCCCGCTTCAGCAGGCGCGGGATGATCTCCTTGGTGACCTTCTCGACGACTTCCCTGGTGATCCGCTGGATCGCCGCCCGGGCGATGCCGATCGAGATCGGTACCTCGGCCATCGAGGCGCCCAGCGTCGGCACCGCGGCCGCCACCGCGATCGCGACCTGGACCACCAGGATGGTCAGCTGGACGATGACCAGGATCTTCTGGGTCAGCGTGATGATGGCCATCACCAGTAGCGCCATGCCGATCAGCTCGGCCGCCTCGGCGCCGTCCGCGATGCGCTTCGGTGCGCCCTCGGAACCCTGCCAGAGGGTCTGGAACGCGGTGACGTCGTCGCCGGCGTTGGTGGTGAAGACCTGGGACGCGCCGGCATCCGCCTGACCGCCGGCGGCCCTTAGCTGGCCGGCGAACGTCAGCCACATCTGCGACGCCTGGAAGAGCAGTTCCTCGTCGGCCGTGGGCCAGGTGAAGCCGACCCAGCCCAGCGCCTCCGCGAGCTCAGAAGGCAGCTGCAGACCCACCGGGCAACTCCATCTTGTTGAAGAGGTCGGCGTTCTCGGTCTCGACCTGCTCGTAGGCGTCGGCCTCGTAGCTCAGGTTTTCCGACGCCTCCAGCAACTGGTCGGCCATCGACCGGTAGCAGTCGAGCGCGTGGGTCAGCACCTCGACGTAGACGGCGCCGAAGATGGAGCCGGCCTCGTCGGAGCCCCACGGGTTGCCGGCGCCGGTGACGGTGCCGTCGAGGCCGGCCACCGAGGCTTCGAGTTGCTGGCCCGTGGCGCCCAGCGAGGTGGCCGCGGAGCGCAGGGCCATCGTGTCGACCCGGATCCCGTCGGACATCGGGTCAGCCCCGGTCCATCCGGCGGGTGATGGCGTCGAGGTCGCTGACCATCCGGTCGAAGCCGCGGAACGCGTCTTCCGACACCCGCTCGAGCTGCTTGGTCAGCGCCGCGGTGTCGGGTGTGCCCAGCGCCGACGAGCGCTGGGTCCGCTCGTCGTCCTGCGCGGCCCGCACCGCCTCGACGACGAACTCCGCGACAGCGGCCGCACCCGCACGCAACAGGCGAGGGTCGATCTCCACCGTCTCCAGCCGGCCGAACGCCGAGACCTCCGCCGACACCTGGCCGTCCGCGGCGACGCCGCGACCCACCAGGCCCTCAACCGACTGCCCGGGCGCGGGACCAGGACCGGAAGGTGCCGCACCCCCGCCGGTGGCCTGGTTCAACAGCCGCATCGCCTCTTCCAGCGACCGACCGAGCCCGGACGGATCGATACCCGGCATGCTCATGTGCATCACCCTCCCCCGATGACGGGGAGGAGACTATCAACGCGATGATCGGCAGGACACCGCCTAGACCCGCCGCCGCGCGCGCGACTGCGCGATCGCGCCGAGCACCAGCACCACCAGCACGACCCCGCCGAGCCACCACAGCCAACCGAACCGGCCGGTCAGCGTCGAAGCACCGGAGCGCGGAACCGGCGGCACGGGCGGCATCTGCTGCGCCACCCGGGCCTGGATCTTCGCCGACCCCTTCCCCTCGTGCGGGGCCGGCGCCGTCACCGCGACGTCCCACGACCCCGGCGTCAACACCGCGCCGCTCGTGTAGAAGCCACGCCCCTCGGCCGACGGGTTGAGCTGGAGCGGCCCTACCGTGCGGCCGCCTTCGCCGGTCGCGGTCAGCACCAACCGCACCCCGGACTCGACCGGATGTTTGTCCGATGTGTACACCGCGCGGACCGTCACGCCCCCCGCGCCGTCACCGGCGACGTCGAGCGTGACGGGTCCGTCGTGTGCGTAAGCGGGCAGGCCCGGGACGAGGGCCACCAATGCCGTCACGAGCACCGCGACCGCAAGCCGATAAACCCTCATCCCGGGCCCCCCACTACTTCAGCGGTCCGCCGGCGACCTGCCGGGCCGGATCACCGGGCACCCGCCCGGTGCCGGCCAGCGACTTGCCGCTGTTGGCCTTCTTGCCTGCCGCACTGGGTGGCGTGCCACCGAGCCGAATGATCATCGCGTCGGCGTCGCGGACCAGCACGGCCCGCACCTCCGCGTTCGGCACCAGCGACGTGTCCTGCGCGAGATCGCGGAACGCCACCAACTGCTTGACGGCCTTGGCGTCGTTGCCGCTTGCCTCGGCGTCACGCGCGGCCTGGAGCTTGGCCCCGAGCTGCTTGTGCGCCTTCTGCGTCAGCCAACTGGTCGCCTTGAAGCGGTCGAGCAGGAACTGCATGTCGCGGAACGAGGTGGCGACGTAGAACCGCACGGTCGACGTGGTCACGTTGCCGGCCTTGTCGGTCGCGGTCACAGTCAGGTCGTGCAGGCCGAGCGGCAGCTCGAACATGGCCTGCAGCTTGTTGGCCGGGTAGGCCGCGCCGTCGAGCGTGCCGACCACGCTCTTCAGCCCCGACGTCGGGTCGACCGCCTGGTAGGTGATCCGCACGTCCTGGCTGTCACCGTAGAGCTGGCCGTCGGCCAGGCCGCCGATGATCACCGTCGGCTTGGCGCCGTCGATCTTGATGATCGCCGACTTCAGCGTCTCCACGTTCCCGGCCACGTCCGACGAACGGTAGAGCAGCTCATGCGAGCCGTCACCAGAGACATCGACCGGCACGGTGTACGGGGTCCAGGCGCCACCGTCCAACGCGTACTCGACCGAGGCCACCCCGGAGCCGGCGTCGGTCGACGTCAGCGTGACCGGAACGGCACCGTTGTGCCAGCCGTCGTCGGTCGCCGGAGCGAACGTCGCGGCCGTCACCGGCGCGGTGGTGTCGATCTTCACCGCGACCGACTTGCCGGCCTCAACGTTGCCGGCGACGTCGGTCGACCGGAACCGCACCTCGTGCGCACCATCGCCGGTGACGACCACCGGACCGGCGTACGCCGTCCAGGTTGTCGAACCGTCGAGCTGATACTCGGTGCTCGCGACCCCACTGCCGCCCGCCTCGTCGGCGGCGGTCAGCGTGACCGTTGCCGGACCGGTGTACCAGCCCGCGGTCGCCGTGCCCGCCACCGAAGCGGTGGTCACCGGCGCCGTCGAGTCGGACGGCTCACCGCCGCCGGTCGAGACGTGGAAGTAGTCGAACGAGATGGGCTTCGACGCGGTCTGTGCCGCACCGAGGCTGAACACGCCGATCTTCGGCGCGCTTGCCACCGCCGCGTTGGTCAGAGTCTCCGGGAACGTGGTCCAGGTGGTGCCGTCCGCGGAGTACGACGCCGTGTAGGTGTCGCCCACCTTGGCCAGGCGCAGCCACCACACCGCGTTGGTCAGGTTGGTGACCTGCGGTTGCGGGTTCTGCACGACGCTGGCGATCTCGCTGCGGAACTCGATCCGCCGCGCGACCGGCTGGCCGACCGTGTTGTCGGCGATGAAGTCGAACTTCAGGTAGTTGTCGTCGTCGCCGTACACGATCAACCCGCCCTGCTGGTATTGCTCGCTCAGCTGGCTGCCGTCGACCTTGGTCTCGATGGTCCAGTCACCGGCGGGCGCGCCCTGCAGGATGAAGTTGGTCGGTCCGGTGTTGTTGCCCGTGTAGATGTCACCGTTGGGCACGTCGATGGTGAGCTGCCCGCCGGCGACCTGGTAGGCGGTGGCGTCCTCACGGACCACCGCGTCCCAGCGGCACTTGTCCAGCGCGCCGCCGTCGAACTCGTCGTTCGGGTCGGCGTCCTCACCGAGTTGGTCCGGCGAGATCTGGAACCAGTCGAACTGGGCGTCGGTCACCGGCGCGGCGGTGCCGCCGTTGACCGCGTACAGACCGATCTTCGGGTTGTCGATCCCGGCGAGCGAAGCCGAGCGGCCGGCCGGCGTGTAGGTCACGCCGTCGGTCGAGAACGCGCCCGTCAGGTTGGTGCCGTCGGAGGTCAGCCGCAGGAACACGGTGTCGATGCCCGTCGGCGTCGCTGCGCTGTCGGCCGCCTCGTTGCGCGGCACGCTGGCCGTCTGGCGGATGAACTCCACCCGCTTGTAGTCGGCGAACAGGAAGTCGAGCTTGGCGAAGTTGGCGTCGTCGCCGTAGAGGATCAGCCCGGCCTGCTGGTAGTTGGCGGTGAGCGGCAGCGTCACCTTGGTGGTCGCCTGCCAGGCACCGCCGGGGGTCGGCTGGAGCACGATGTTGCCCGCGTCGGCCCGGGTGCCGTAGAGGTCGGCGGCCTGGGTCGGCAGTCGCAACGCGCCACCGGAGACGGAGTACGTCTGTGTCTCGCGGACGACCGTGCTCCACCGGTCACGGTCCAGCGTGGTGCCGTCGAAGTTGTCCGAGCGCGCCCCGAAGCAGGACGTGTTCGGCGCTTCGACCCGGATCGGGACCGTGGCGTACGCGTTCGCGCCGCGGCTGTCGGTCACGGTGAGGGTCGCCGTGAACGTGCCGGGCGTGGTGTAGGTGTGCGAGGCGTTCGGCGTATCGGCCGTGCCGCCGTCACCGAAGTTCCACGCGTACGTCAGCGGGTTGTCGCCCTCCTCGTCGGTGGCCGTGCCGCTGAACTCGACGACCAGCGGCGTGGTGCCGGACGTCGGGTTGCCGGACGCGGTGATCACCGGCGGCGCGTTGTCGGTCACGCCGCGGCCGAGGAAGTCGACCCAGTTGACGTTGAAGACGGATCCCTGGCCGGTGTCGCCCTCGGGGTTGCGGGCGATGAAGAACAGCGGCCCGCTGGTGGTCGGCGGGTCGGTCAGCGCCAGCGTCGTATCCACATAGGACTGCCAACCGCCGGTGCCGGGAACCGCGACGGTGCCGACCAGCGTGCCGTCGACCGCACCCGACCGGACCTCGATCCGGCCGCCGTTGACGGCCGACGCGGTGCGGAACCGCAGGCTGGTGATGCCGGTCAGGTTGGCCGGGTCGAACGTCCAGTAGTCACCGTCTTCGATGAAGCCGATGTTCTGGAAGCCGCCCTGGGTGTCGCCGGTGGTCTCCTTCTGCACGCCCGGGTCGCCGCCGCCGATGCCGTTGGGTGCCCGGCCGGTCTCCGCGAAATACTCCGCCTGCTTGCGCTTGGGCTGGAGTTGCTCGAGGTCGCGACCGGTGAGCGGGCTGGAGCCGCCGACACCGCCGTTGTCGGTGTAGGTCGCCTCGAACACGCCGAACACGTTGGCGTCGGCACCGTGGCCGGAGGCGAGCGCGGTCTGGATCGTGCCGGTGCAGCCCTGCTGACTCTGCAACGGGTGGGCGTGCTCGTCGTGACCCAGGTAGTACTGCAGCTTCACCCGGTCACAGTCGATGGTGCTGTCCTCCGGGTCGGTCACGGTCACCGTGTACTCGACCTGGTCGCCCCAGTTGAAGAAGCCACCGTCGGGCGGGAACGTGATTGACACGGTCGGTGCCGTGTTGCCGACCGTGACCGGCACGTTGGCGACCGCGGTGCGGCCGCCCGGGTCGGTGACGGTGAGCTGTGCGGTGTAGTCGCCGGGGGCCGCGTACGTGTGCGACGGGTTGGCCTCGGTCGAGGTGCCACCGTCACCGAACGTCCAGGCGTAGCTGATCTCCTCCTCGTCCGGGTCCCGTGACCCGGCGCTGGAGAACTGGACGGTCAGCGGCGACGGCCCGGAGGTGGGCGTGCCCGACGCGACCGCGATCGGTGCCCGGTCGCCGGCCACGTAGTCGATCCGGTAGATCCCGGAGTCGTCGTTGTTGCCCCCGAACCCGGTGCCCCACTCGATCATGTAGAGGGCGCCGTCCTTGCCGAACTCGAAGTCCATCGGGCGCAGGAACGACATCCCGCTCAGCAACTGGTTGATGTCGACCAGGCCGTGCGCGTCGTCGGTGAGCTGGAACGTGTACATCTTGTTCTGGTTCCACTCACCGAACATGGCCTTGCCGTCGTAGTAGGCCGGCCACTTGCGGTCGGACGTGCTCGCCGCGTCGTAGCGGTAGACCGGGCCGCCCATCGGCGCGCCACCGCCACCGATCTCCGGGAACAGCGGGTTGCCGCTGTAGTCGTAGTCGATGGTCGGCGCGATCGCCGGCGGCAGGTTGCGCAGGCCGGTGTTGTTGGGCGAGTCGTTGACGATCGCCGCGCAGTTGAACTTCGGCCCGCTCGGCCCGCTCGGGAAGGTGTAGTCGTTGTAGGCGTAGTTGTTGCCGTGGCAGTAGGGCCAGCCGTAGAAGCCGGGCTGCGCCACGATGTTCCACTCGACCGTCCCCTCCGGACCGCGGTTGGGATCGGCGGCGCCGGCGTCCGGGCCGTAGTCACCGAGCACCAGCGTGTCGGTCTTCGGGTCGATGCCGATCCGGAACGGGTTGCGGAAGCCCATCGCGAAGATCTCGGGACGGGTCTGCGCCGTGCCCACCGGGAAGAGGTTGCCCGACGGGATCGTGTAGGTCCCGTCGTCCTCCGGGTGGATCCGGATCACCTTGCCGCGCAGGTCGTTGGTGTTGCCGGCGGAGCGCTGCGCGTCGAAGTCCTCGCGCCCGGGACGCTCGTCGATCGGGTTGAACGAGTTGGACTCGAACGGGTTGGTGTTGTCACCCGTCGCCAGGTAGAGGTTGCCGGCGCTGTCGAACACCATGCTGCCGCCCGCGTGGCAACAGGTGTTGCGCTGCGTGTCGACCTGCAGGATGACCTTCTCGGTGGCCAGGTCGACGGTGTTGCCGCTGACGGTGAAGCGGGACACGTAGTTGCGCGGCGCACCGCCGTCCGGCGCGTAGTAGAGGTAGATCCAGTTGTTGGTGGCGAAGTCCGGGTCCAGGCGTACGCCGATCAGGCCGTCTTCGTTGCCGGTGAACACGTCGAGCGTGGCCGCGGTCGTGGTCAGGCCGGTCGTCGGCGAGATGACCTGCAGCCGCCCGTCGCGCTCGGCGTAGAACACCCGGCCGTCGGGCGCCACGTCGAGCTCCATCGGATTCTGCGTGTTGCTGTCCAGCGTGACCTTCTCGAAGCTGCTGGTCTTGCTGGCCGAGCAGTCGGCGTCGACCACGCCGGCGGTGGTCTCGATGCCGCCCAGCAGGTGCTTCAAATAGTTGGGCTCCGAGTAGGACTCGATGGTGTGCCCGCTGCCGGTGTACCAGGAGCGCCCGCCGTCGAAGTCCTGACACCACGCGGTCGGGTGGTCGGCGCCCATCGCGCCGGAACCGGCCGCGTAGCTCGTCTCGTCAAGGCTGGCCAGCACGTGTACGGTGCCGCGCGGGTTGGTGCGGAAGTTGTACCACTCGTCGAAGCGGTTCCACTTCTGCGGCAGGCCCGCGGTGGACGGGTGCGCCGGGTCCTCGACCTTGATGGTGGCGTTCTGGTTGCTCGGGTGCGCCGAGAAGTAGGCGCCGACGAGCTGGCCGTACCAGGCCCAGTCGTACTCGGTGTCGGAGGCGGCGTGCACGCCCACGTAGCCACCGCCGGCCCGGATGTAGCGCTCGAAGGCCGCCTGCTGCTCGGCGTTGAGCACGTCGCCCGTGGTCGACAGCCAGATGACGGTGGCGAAGGTGGCGAGGTTGGCGTCGTTGAACGCGGCCGCGTCTTCGGTGGCCGTCACGGAGAAGCCGTGGTCCTCACCGAGCTGCTGGATCGCGGCGATGCCCGCCGGGATCGAGTCGTGCCGGAAGCCGGCGGTCTTGGAGAAGACCAGGACGTTGTACGGCTCGGCGGGTGCTTGCGCGGCCTGCGCGGGCGCGGGGCCCGCCACGAGGACGCCGAGCACTAGGGCGAGGCTGGCTGCGAGGCTGATCAGCGGTCTGAGAGATCGGCGATTGACGGGCACGAAGGCACTCCTCCGTATGCGGTGATGGCCCGGATGCTCGGCTCGCCGAAGACCGAATACCCGGGTTGAAGGGTCGCTGCCTGTCGATTAACCCTTGTGGATCAATGTGAAGACAAGGGTAGCGTGATGTATTTCCATATAACGTTTGAGTAACGTCACCGTCCGCCAGCGACCCGGATCGTCGCACCGGTCACATAGGACGCTTCGTCGCTGAGCAGCCAGGCGATGGCGGCGGCGACCTCCTCGGGCTGGCCGGCGCGGCCGAGCGGTGACCCCGGGCCGAGCCGGTCGGGGCGTCCGGGCTCGCCGCTCTGGCTGCCGTGGAAGTCGGTGTAGATGATCCCCGGTGACACAGTGTTGACCCGGATCCCATCGGGGCCGAGCTCCTTCGACAGGCCGACGGTGAGCGCGTCGAGGGCGGCCTTGCTGGCGGCGTAGTGGGGGTATTCGAACGGGCTGCCCAGCGTGGCGGCGGCCGAGGAGACGTTGACGATCGCGCCGCCTTCGGTCATCCGGCGGGCCGCCTCGCGGGCGCAGAGGATGGCGCCGACGACGTTGACCTCGACGACCCGGCGCAGGTCGGCCTCGTCGAGGTCGGCGAAGCGGCCGATGCGGCTGCCCACGCCGGCGTTGTTGACCAGCCCGGTGACCGGGCCGAGCAGCTCGGCGGCTTCGGCGAAGAGCTTCTCGACCTGTGCGGCGTCGGCGGTCTCGACCGGGATCGCATGGGCCTGGCCCCCGGCCCCGGTGATCTCGGTGACCACCTTCGCCGCGGCCTCGGCGTCGCTGCGGTAGCCGACCGCGACGGCGTGCCCCGCTGTCGCGAGGCGGCGGGCGGTGGCGGCGCCGATGCCGCGGGAGGCGCCGGTGACGATGGTGACCTTCACGAGTCGAGCTCCAGCCGTGCGTAGACCTTGTCGCCGTCCGGCACCAGCGCCGCGCCGGTGCGGCCCAGCACCGCCAGCGCGGCCTTGTTGCCGGGCGTGGTATCGGCTCTGACGGTACGCGCGCCCGCGGCTCTGGCTTCGTCGAGGAGGGTACGGAGCGCTTCGGTACCCAGGCCCCGGCCGCGGGCCGATCGTGCCAACCACATGCCGGTCTCGGCCGTGCCGTCGTCGTCAAGTGTCATTCGGATCATGCCGATGACGCCGGTGTCGGTCTCGATCGCGAACATCACCGTGCGCAACGGGCCGTCCAGGCCGGGCCGGCGCTCGCGGTGGAACGCCCGGAAGAACTCCTGGCGCCCCTCCGTCCAGCCCGGCGGGCCCTCGACGGGCGGCATGACCTCTTCGGGTGTGGCATCGCTCATCGCTACCGTCAGTAGGCGCTCGGTGAGCGCGTCGTCGAGCGGGGTCAGCTTCACCGTCACACCCTAGGTTTAGCGTCCTGCCCATGACGCGGCCATTTCTCGTCGATGTCCCCGACGACGTGCTCGACGACCTGCGGGCCCGGATCCGGGCCACGCGGTGGCCGCCGCCCGCACCCGGGCCGCCCTGGGAGCAGGGCACCGATCTCGTCTACCTGCGCGATCTGGTCTCCCACTGGGAGTCCGGGTTCTCCTGGCGGGCCGCGGAGCGCGCGCTGAACGCGTATCCGCAGTTCGTCGCCTCGGTTGACGGGGTCGACCTCCATTTCGTGCACCAGCGGGCGGCCGGTGGCGCCGGTGGCGTGCCGCTGATCCTGACGCACGGGTGGCCGAGCGCGTTCGTCGAGTTGTTGCCGCTGGTGGGGCGGCTGACCGACCCGGTGGCGCACGGCATCGAGGGGCCGGCGTTCGACGTGGTCGTGCCGTCGCTGCCCGGCTACGGCTTCACGCCGCGTCCCGCTCGTGCCGTCACCACGCGCGACGTCGCCGGGCTGTGGCACGGGTTGATGGGCGCGCTGGGCTATTCGCGCTACGGCGCGCAGGGCGGCGACTTCGGTGCCGGGGTGGCGACCTGGATGGCGCTCACGTCGCCCGAGCGGGTCATCGGGATCCACCTGACCACGCCGGAGGTCGCGCCCTACCTCGGGCCCGGGTCGGCGCCGCTGACGGCGGCTGAGCGGGCCTACGCCGAGCAGGTGGCCGCGTGGGAGAGCACGGAGCGGGGCTATTCGGCGATCCAGAGCACCCGACCGCAGACGCTGGGCTACGGGCTGACCGACTCCCCCGCCGGGCTGGCGGCGTGGATCGTGGAGAAGTGGCGGGCCTGGGGCGACACCGCCGGCGACGTGTCGGGCCGGTTCGGGCGCGATTTCCTGCTCACGCTGCTCACCATCTACTCGGCGACCGGGTCGATCACGACGTCGCTGCGCGACTACTACGACAACCGCTGGCACGGGTCGGCGCCCGGCCCGCGCGATCGGGTGGTCGTCCCGACCGCGATCGCCGTGTTCGCCAACGAGTTCGTGCCCGAGGGGGTGCCGCCGCCGTCGTGGTCGTCCCGGCTCTATGACGTCCGGCGCCGCACGGTGTTTCCGCGGGGCGGGCACTTCGCCGCGGTCGAAGAGCCCGACCTGGTGGCCGGCGACATAGCCGCGTTCTTTGCGACCGTGTTGCGCTCCGGGGGTGATGCTTGATCGACTCGTGCCATGGCAGCGCACATGAGCGCCGACGAGTTCCGCCGGCACGGGCACGACCTGGTCGACTGGGTGGCGGACTACTGGGAGTCGGTCGGTTCCCTCCCGGTGCGGCCGACCGACCCGCCCGGGGCCGTGGCCGCGCGGCTGCCGTCAGGGCCGCCGGCATCGGGTGACGGCTTCGCCGGGCTGCGCGACGACCTCGACCGGGTGGTGCTGCCCGGGATGACGCACTGGCAGCATCCGGGCTTCTTCGCCTATTTCCCGGCCAACACGTCGGGCCCGAGCGTGCTCGCCGACCTGGTCGGCGCCGGGCTCGGCGTGCAGGGCATGCTCTGGGCCACCGGCCCGGCCGCGACCGAGGTCGAGACGGTCATGCTCGACTGGCTGGCTTCGCTGCTGGACCTGCCGCGGCGGTTCCGCTCGACGTCCACCGGCGGCGGGGTCATCCAGGATTCGGCGTCGTCGGCCGCGCTGGTGGCGACGCTGGCCGGCCTGCACCGGGCCGGCGGTGGCGCGTGGCGCACCGACGGGCTCGGCGGCACGCGCTACACGGTCTACACTTCGACCCAGGGTCACTCGTCGATCGAGAAGGCCGCCCGGATCGCGGGCATCGGTTCCTCGGGGGTCCGGCAGATCGAGGTCGACCCGGCCACCCTGGCGATGGACCCGACCGCGCTGCGGGCCGCCCTGTCGGCCGACGTGGCCGCGGGCGCCCGCCCGGCGGTCGTGGTGGCGACGATCGGCACGACGTCGACCACCGCGGTCGACCCACTGCCCGAGATCGGCCGCGTCTGCCAGGAGTTCGGCGTCTGGCTGCACGTCGACGCCGCCTACGCGGGCGCGGCCGCGGTCTGCCCGGAGCTGCGTTGGAGCCACGCGGGCCTGGAGTACGCCGACTCCTACTGCTTCGACCCGCACAAGTGGCTGCTGACCGGCTTCGACTGCGACGCCTTCTGGGTGGCCGACCGCGAGGCCCTGGTGTCCGCCCTGACGGTGATGCCCGAATACCTGCGCAACGTGGCCACGGAGTCCGGCGCGGTGATCGACTACCGCGACTGGGGCGTGCCGCTCGGCCGCCGGTTCCGCTCGCTCAAGCTGTGGTTCGTGCTGCGCTGGTACGGCGCCGAGGGCCTCCGCGACCACATCCGGTCGGGCGTCTCCCTGGCCCAGCACTTCGCGGCGAAGGTCGCCGCCGACGACCGCTTCGAGATCGTGGCCCCGCACCCGTTCTCCCTGGTCTGCTTCCGCCTGAAGGCGGGCGACGCCCAGTCGGAGGCCCTCCTGTCACGCGTCAACGCCGACGGCCGCTTCTACCTGACCCACACCAAGGTCAACGGCAACTACGTCCTGCGCCTGGCCGTCGGAGCTCCGCAGACCACCCAGTCCCATGTGGACGCCGTCTGGGAGCTGATCGCCACCACCGCGACCGAACTGCTGGCCGACCAGGCCGCGGACAGCTAACTCCCCCGCTCCCGCGCGGCGGAACCCATCCTCCCCGCCGGCTGGGGCTACTGCCGCCCGTTTGCCCGCCGGCCCTAACCGAGCCGGGCCGAAGATCGCGATCAGCGCGATCCGGTTCCGGTCGGCGACGATAGTCACAAGGACGAGCCCGCCCGCGGTGGCTGGCGGCCGTCGGCGGCCAGATCGTGCCGGAGAGCTTGGCTGCGGCGAACCGCTGGGCGCCCCGCGCGGGCGCCGCGCCCACCCCAACGGTCGTCTGCAGAATTCGCCAGCGCCTTGCACGACGGCCAGGTCGCGTTGGCGTTCGCCAGCGCCTTGCACGACGGCCAGGTCGCGTTGGCGTTCGCCAGCGCCTTGCACGACGGCCAGATCGCGTTGGCGTTCGCCAGCGCCTTGCACGACGGCCAGATCGCGTTGGCGATCGCCAGCGCCTTGCACGACGGCCAGATCGCGTTGGCGTTCGCCAGCGCCGTGCGCGGCAGCCTCATCGGCACCGGTTCGCGCTGCCGCCAAATGCGCCCCACCCGATGGAGGGTGTCGCCTATTGGCAACACGCACACCCGTCCGCCGCGGCGGGCCGCTAGCTGGGCCGAAAGGGACGGCGGGGACTTCGGGCGCGGGGGCGGCGATCAGACGCAAGCGGTCAAACAGGATCGGACGCGGGCCGGAGATGGTTCGATGTGCGTACCCGCGGCGGTCCGAGATGCGACCTCCGGACCGTCGTGGGCCTAACCGACAGCAGCCCGGTCAGGCCCAGGCGGCAGGATCTGCCGACAGGTCGCGTACCCGGTCGGGCAGCTTGCCGGTCGCCACGTCGTGGATCGAGACCAGGTCGAGGATCTCGCGCTCGCTGGCCCGCAGGGCGATCCAGACCTCCTGCAACGCCGCCGCGGCGCCGACGTAGCCCAGATCTTCCGGGCGCTGGCCGCGGACGTTGGCCAGCGGGCCGTCGATCGCCCTTATCACCTGCCCCAGCGTGATCTCGCGGGCCGGCCGGGCCAGCCAGTAGCCACCCTCCGGGCCGCGCTGGGCGTGCACCAGGCCCGCCCGGCGGGTCTGCAGCAGGATGCTCTCCAGGAACTTCGGCGGGATGTCCTGCGCCTTGGCCACCTGCTCCGCCGTCATCGGCACCGGGCCGTCGGCCTGCCGGTCCGCCGCCGCGGCCAGTTCTGCCATCGCGCGTAGCGCGTAGTCGACCCGTGCGGACAATCGCATGGCACTAAGCCTATCGGGTGGGTAGAAACGAATCGATCATGCACCCACGCGGCGGAGCAGGCCCTCCTGGACCGCCGTCGCGATGTTGGCGCCGCCGGCCGTGAACATCCGGCCCGTGGCCAGGCCGCGGCCGCCCGAGGCGGACGGGCTCCAGCAGTCGTAGAGGAACCACTCGTCGGCCCGGAACGGGCGGTGGAACCAGAGCGCGTGGTCGAGGCTGGCCCCGATCACCCCGCCCGGGCCCCAGACCTCGCCGTGCACCGAGAGCACCGAGTCGAGCAGCGTCATGTCGGACGCGTAGGCCAGCGCGCAGGCGTGCAGCAGCGGGTCGTCGGGCAGCTTGCCGTCGATCCGCATCCATACCCGCTGGTGCGGGTCGGGCAGCCGGTCGCCGGGCGGCACCCAGCCCGGCTCGCCGACGTAGCGGACGTCGAGCGGCCACGGCGCCGCGGTCCAGATGCCGAGCCGCTCGGGATAGCGGGCCAGCTTCTGCCGCATCGTCGGCAGCTCTTCGGGGCCGGGCACCGCGAGCGGCGCCGGGGCCTGGTGGTCGAGACCGTCCTCGTGGCGGTGGAACGACGCCGACATGAAGAAGATGGTCTTGCCGTTCTGGACGGCCACCGAGCGCCGGACCGAGAACGAACGGCCGTCGCGGATGTTTTCGACCTGGTACTCGATCGGCTGGCCGGACTCGCCCGGCCGCACGAAGTAACCGTGCAGCGAGTGCACCGTGCGGCTCGGGTCGACCGTGCGGCCCGCGGCAACCAACGCCTGGGCGGCCACGTGGCCGCCGTAGACCCGTTGCAGCCCGACGACCGGGGTGATGCCGACGAACGTGTGGTCGTCGCGCCGCTCGAGGTCGAGCAGGCTGATTAGGTAGTCGACGGCCGCCTGCCCGGAGGCCACGCCCTCGGGCATGGGGACGTCGCCGGTCACGGGGCCTGGCGGGCCACGGTCGCGGGGTCGACGAGCGAGCCGATCAGGTGGACCCGCAGCGTGTTGGTCGAGCCCGGGGTGCCGGGCGGGCTGCCGGCGACGACCACCACGTAGTCGCCCGGCTCGGCCCGGCCGAGACCGAGCAGCGCCTGGTCGACCTGGCGGAACATGTCGTCGGTGTGCTGCACGAACGGCATGTGGAAGGTCTCCACACCCCAGCTCAGCGCCAGCTGGGCACGCACCTCGGAGACCGGGGTGAAGGCCAGCAGCGGCAGCTCGCAGTGCAGCCGGGCGAGACGGCGGACCGTGTCGCCGGTCTGCGAGAACGCGACCATCGCCTTGGCGCCGACGGCGCGGGCGACGTTGGAGGCGGCGATGGTGAGCGCGCCGCCGTGGGTGCGCGGGTCGTGCTGGAGCCGGGGCACCGGCATGCCGCCGCCCTCGGTGGTCGAGATGATCTTCGCCATCGTGCTGACCGCGAGCACCGGGTATTTGCCCACGCTGGTCTCGCCGGAGAGCATCAGGGCGTCGGCGCCGTCGAGCACCGCGTTGGCGACGTCGGAGGCCTCGGCGCGGGTCGGGCGGGCGTTCTCGATCATCGAGTCGAGCATCTGGGTGGCGACGATGACCGGCTTGGCGTCTTCGCGGCACATCTGCACGGCGCGCTTCTGCACCAGCGGCACCTGGTCGAGCGGAAGCTCGACGCCGAGGTCGCCGCGGGCGACCATGATGCCGTCGAACGCGTCGACGATCTCGTCGAGCCGCTCGACGGCCTCGGGCTTCTCCACCTTGGCCAGCACCGGGCGGTGCACCCCGACCTCGGCCATCACGTTGTGGACCAGCTTGACGTCGTCGGGCGAGCGCACGAAGGACAGCGCCACCAGGTCGCAGCCCAGGCGCAGGGCGAAGCGCAGGTCTTCGGTGTCCTTGTCGGACATCGCCGGCACGCTCACCGCGACGTTGGGCAGCGAGATGCCCTTGTTGTTGGAGACCGGGCCGCCCTCGATGACCAGCACCCGGATGTCGTTGCCGGTGACCTCGGTGACCTCGACCGCGACCTTGCCGTCGTCGATCAGCAACCGGTCGCCGGGCTTGACCTCCTGCGGCAGCTTCTTGTAGGTGCAGGAGACCCGGTCGGCGGTGCCCAGGATGTCGTCACTGGTGATCACCACGGAGTCGCCGGTGCGCCACTCGTGCGGGCCGTCGGCGAAGCGGCCGAGCCGGATCTTGGGGCCCTGCAGGTCGGCGAGAACCGCGACCGCGCGGCCGGCCGCGTCGGCGGCCTCGCGCACCAGCTTGTAGACCGCCTCGTGGTCGGCGTGGTCGCCGTGGCTGAAGTTGAGCCGTGCCACGTCCATCCCGGCGTCTACGAGACCGCGAATCCGCTCCGGTGAGGCGGTTGCGGGCCCAAGCGTGCAGACAATTTTCGCGCGGCGTGTCACGCCCATGAGGCTAGTCTCTTTCCCGGATCGTCCTCGTAACCGGCTTCTGTCGGGAATCCGAACAGTTGCCGTCACCGCCGTCATCTACCGTCGGTGACCGTTGGCGAGCCTACTCGCGCGACCTGAACGCCGGCATCTCGGGTGATGCACGACGAAGGCCGATTTTCGAACACGTAGCGTATTCAGTTAATGACTGTGGATCACGCTGCGAGGGGCTGCGCGGCCGGATCGATCGGTGTCGGCAGCTCGCCCTCGCCACCCAGGTAGGAGTGGATCGCCGAAGCGGCCGCCCGGCCCTCCGCGATCGCCCAGACGATCAGCGAAGCGCCCCGGTGCATGTCGCCGGCCACGAACACGCCGTCGGTGCCGGTCTGCCAATCGGAACGGGCGTCGATCGCACCACGCGCGTTGCGGTCGATCCCGAACTGGTCGAGCAGCGGCTGCGGCTCGGTGCCGTCGAAACCGATGGCCAGCAGCACCAGGTCGGCCGGCAGCTCGCGCTCGGAGCCCGGCACGACGTGGATGCGGCGGTGACCGTCGACCTTGGTCACCGACACCTCGGCGATCCGCACGGCCCGCACCGCGCCGGTGCCGTCGTGCACGAACTCCTGCACGCCGACCGCGAAGTCGCGCTCGCCGCCCTCCTCGTGTGCCGGGTAGTTGCGCAGGATCCACGGCCAGGTCGGCCACGGGTCGCGGGCCTCGTCGCGGACCGCGGGCGGCTCGGGGTAGAGGTCGAGCTGGTAGACCGCCGCGGCGCCCTGCCGGTGGGCCACGCCCAGGCAGTCGGCCGCGGTGTCGCCGCCACCGATGATCACGACGTGCTTGCCGTTGGCGTCGATCGGCGTGCTGGGCTGCAGCCCGGCGGCGACCCGGTTGGCGGGCACGAGATGATCCATGGCCAGGTGTACGCCGCGCAGCCCGCGCCCGGGTGTCGCCGGCGTGTCGCGGCTGAGCAGCGCGCCACAGGCCAGCAGCACCGCGTCGTATTCGGCGCGCAACTGGTCGGCGGTCACGTCGACGCCGACGTTGACGCCGGTCTCGAACGCCACGCCCTCGGCGATGAGTTGCTCGAGCCGCCGGTCGATGTGTTCCTTCTCCAGCTTGAAGTCGGGGATGCCGAACCGCATCAGCCCACCGACCCGGTCGTCGCGCTCGAAGACCGTGACGGCGTGCCCGGCCCGGGCCAGCTGCTGCGCCGCGGCCAGGCCGGCCGGACCCGAACCGACCACCGCGACCCGCTTGCCGGACGAGTGCCCGGCCGGCTGCGGCGTGACCAGGCCGAGCTCGAACGCCCGGTTGGCGATCTCGACCTCGACCTGCTTGATCGTCACCGGCGCGCCGCCGGCGATGCTGAGCACGCAGGACGCCTCGCAGGGCGCCGGGCAGAGCCGCCCGGTGAACTCCGGGAAGTTGTTGGTGGCGTGCAACGACTCGGCCGCGCCGGCCCACTGGCCCGTGCGGACCAGGTCGTTCCAGTCCGGGATGCGGTTGCCCAGCGGGCAGCCCTGGTGGCAGAACGGGATGCCGCAGTCCATGCAGCGGGTGGCCTGCTCGCGGATCAGCCCGTCGTCGGCCGACGAGTAGACCTCGCGCCAGTCCTGGATGCGGACCGGCACCGGCCGCCGCCCGGGGAGCTGGCGGTCGTGGCGCAGGAAACCTTGCGGATCAGGCACGTGCTACCTCCATGACAGCCGTGTCGACGTCATGGCCGGCAGCCTCGGCGGCCCGGATCGCCGACATGACGCGCCTGTAGTCGCGCGGCACGACGGCGGTGAACTCGCGGGCCGCTTCCGGCCAGCGCTTGAGCAGGTCTTCGGCGACGGCCGAGTCGGTCTCCTCGAAATGGCGCTGCACCAGCGCCTGCACGGTGACCTGCTCGTCGTCGGTGAGCGGGGCCAGCTCGACCAGCTCGGAATTGACCCGCGACTCGTCGGCCTGCCAGAGGTAGGCGGTGCCGCCGGACATGCCGGCGGCGAAGTTGCGCCCGGTCGGGCCGAGCACCACGACGGTGCCACCGGTCATGTATTCGCACCCGTGGTCGCCGACGCCCTCGACCACCGTGGTGGCGCCGGAGTTGCGCACGGCGAACCGCTCGCCGACCCGGCCACGAAGGAACAGCTCGCCGCCGGTCGCGCCGTAGAGGATGGTGTTGCCGGCGATGATCTGGGTCTCCGCGTCGAACGGCGCGTCGACGTGCGGCCGCACCACGACCCGGCCGCCGGACAGTCCCTTGCCGACGTAGTCGTTGGCGTCGCCGTGCAGCCGGATGGTCACGCCGCGCGGCAGGAACGCGCCGAACGACTGGCCGCCGGTGCCGACCAGGTCGAGCTCGATGGTGTCGTCGGGCAGCCCGTCGCCGCCGAACCGCCGGGCGACCGCGCCGCCCAGCATCGCGCCGACGCTGCGCTGGTCGTTGCGGACCGCGACGGTGGCCCGCACCGGGGTGCCGTCGGCCAGCGCCGGCGCGGCCAGCGTCAGCAGCTCGTTGTCGAGCGCCTTGGCCAGGCCGTGGTCCTGCTCCTGGACGCGCCGCCGGGCCGCGCCCGCGGGCAGGTCGGGCACGTGCAGCACGGGCGAGAGGTCGAGGCCGTTGGCCTTCCAGTGGTCGATCGCGGGCGCCAGGTCGAGCAGCTCGGCGTGGCCGACCGCCTCGTCGATGGTGCGGAAGCCGAGCTCGGCCAGGTAGCCGCGGACCTCTTCGGCCAGGAACTCGAAGAACGTCTCGACGAACTCCGGCTTGCCGGTGAACTTCTCGCGCAGCTTCGGGTTCTGCGTGGCGATGCCGACCGGACAGGTGTCGAGGTGGCAGACCCGCATCATCACGCAGCCGGAGACGATCAGCGGCGCGGTGGCGAAGCCGAACTCCTCGGCGCCGAGCAGCGCCGCCACGATCACGTCGCGCCCCGTCTTGAGCTGGCCGTCGACCTGCACCGTGACCCGGTCACGCAGGCCGTTGAGCAGCAGCGTCTGCTGTGTCTCGGCCAGGCCCAGCTCCCACGGCGTGCCGGCGTGCTTGAGCGAGTTGAGCGGGCTGGCGCCCGTGCCACCGTCGTGCCCGGAAATGAGGATGACGTCGGCCTTGAGCTTGGCGACGCCGGCCGCGACCGTGCCGACACCGACCTCGGAGACCAGCTTGACGTGCACCCGGGCGGCCGGGTTGACCATCTTGAGGTCGTGGACGAGCTGCGCCAGGTCTTCGATCGAGTAGATGTCGTGGTGCGGCGGCGGCGAGATCAGACCGACGCCCGGGGTGGCGTAGCGCGTCTTGGCGATCCACGGCCACACCTTGTTGCCGGGCAGCTGCCCGCCCTCGCCCGGCTTCGCACCCTGCGCCATCTTGATCTGCAGGTCGTCGGCGTTGACCAGATATTCGGTGGTGACGCCGAACCGGCCGCTGGCCACCTGCTTGACCGCCGACCTGCGCGACGGGTCGTAGAGGCGCTCGACGTCTTCGCCGCCCTCGCCGGTGTTGGACTTGCCGCCGAGCCGGTTCATGGCGATCGCCAGCGTCTCGTGTGCCTCCGCGGAGATCGAGCCGTAGGACATCGCGCCGGTGGCGAACCGCTTGACGATCGCGCTGACCGGCTCGACCTCGTCGATCGGCACCGGCGGCCGGTCGCCGGTGCGCAGCCGGAACAGCCCACGCAGCGAGCCGGCCTTCTCGGCCAGCCCGTCGACGGTCGCGGTGTAGCGGGCGAAGATGTCGTCGCGCCGGCTGCGGGTGGCGTGCTGGAGCAGGAAGACCGTCTCCGGGTTGAACAGGTGCAGCTCGCCCTCGCGGCGCCACTGGTATTCGCCGCCGACGTCGAGCCGCCGGTGGCTGCGCTCGGCCTCGTTGGCCGGGTAGGCGCGGGCGTGCCGGGCCGCGATCTCGGCGTGGATGTCGGCCAGCCGGGCGCCACCGATCCGCCCGGGCGTGCCGGCGAAGTAGCGCTGGACCAGCCGGTCGTCCAGACCCACGGCTTCGAAGACCTGGGCACCGCAGTACGAGGAGACGGTGGAGATGCCCATCTTGGACATGATCTTGAGCACGCCCTTGCTGAGCGCCTTGACGTAGTTGCGGATCGCCTCGGCCGGGGCGACGCCCACCAGCGCGCCGGTCGCGATCAGGTCCTCGGCGGACTCGAAGGCGAGGTAGGGGTTGACCGCGGCGGCCCCGTACCCGATGAGCAGTGCCGCGTGGTGCACCTCGCGACAGTCGCCGGACTCGACGACGAGCGCGACCTGGGTGCGGGTCTGCTCGCGGACCAGGTGCTGGTGGACGGCCGCGGTGAGCAGCAGGGACGGGATCGGCGCGAGGTCGGCGGTCGAGTCGCGGTCGGAGAGGACCAGCACGCGGACGCCGTCTTCGATCGCCTCGGAGACGTGCCGGCAGATCTCGGTGAGCCGGGCCTTGATGCCGGCGGCGCCGTTGCGCAGCGGGTAGAGACCGGAGACCCGGACCGCCTTGAAGCCCGGCAGGTCGCCGTCGTCGTCGACGGAGAGCAGCTTGGCCAGCTCGTCGTTGTCGATCACCGGGCGGGGCAACACGATCTGCCGGCAGCTCGCCGGGCCCGGCTCGAGCAGGTTGCCCTCCGGGCCGATGGTCGACGACAGGCTGGTCACCAGCTCTTCTCGGATCGCGTCCAGCGGCGGGTTGGTGACCTGGGCGAAGAGCTGGTGGAAGTAGTCGTAGAGCAACCGCGGCCGGGTGGACAGCGGCGCGATCGGGGTGTCGGTGCCCATCGAGCCGAGTGGCTCGGCGCCGGAGCGGGCCATCGGGCCGACCAGGATCTTGAGCTCTTCCTCGGTGTAGCCGAAGGTCTGCTGCCGGCGCTGCACCGAGTCGTGGGTGTAGACGATGTGCTCGCGGACCGGCAGGTCTTCGAGGTCGATCAGGCCGGCGTGCAGCCAGTCGTCGTAGGGGTTGGCGGCGGCCAGGTCGGCCTTGATCTCGTCGTCTTCGACGATCCGGCCCTGGGCGGTGTCGACCAGGAACATCCGGCCCGGCTGGAGGCGGCCCTTGGCGACCACGGTGCTCGGGTCGAGGTCGAGCACGCCCGCCTCGCTGCCCAGCACGACCAGGCCGTCCGCGGTGCGCCACCAGCGGCCCGGGCGCAGCCCGTTGCGGTCGAGCACGGCGCCGACCAGGGTGCCGTCGGTGAAGGCCACGCTGGCCGGCCCGTCCCAGGGCTCCATCAGGCTCGCGTGGAAGCGGTAGAAGGCCCGGCGGGCCGGGTCCATCGCGGTGTCGTTCTCCCACGCCTCCGGGATCATCATCAGCACGGCGTGCGGCAACTCGCGGCCGGCGAGGTGGAGCAGTTCGAGCACCTCGTCGAAGTTGGCCGAGTCGGAGGCGGCCGGCGTGCAGACCGGGAACAGCCGGCGGATGTTGCCGGGCAGCTTCGGCGTGGCGAGCAGCGCCTCGCGGGCGTTCATCCAGTTCTTGTTGCCGCGGATGGTGTTGATCTCGCCGTTGTGCGCGATGAAGCGGTAGGGGTGGGCCAGCGGCCACGACGGGAAGGTGTTCGTCGAGAACCGGGAGTGGACCAGGGCGATCGCGCTGCGGACCCGGCGGTTGGTCAGGTCGGGGAAGAACGCGGGCAGCTGGTCGGGCGTGAGCATGCCCTTGTAGACCAGGGTGCGGGCGGACAGGCTCGGGAAGTAGGCGGGTATGCCGCGCTCGGCGGTCTCGCGCTCGGCCTGCTTGCGTACGCAGAAGGCGACCCGGTCGAGGTCGAGCCCGCTGATCGGGGTGCCGGCCGGGCCGTCGGGGCCGTCGTGCAGCCGGTGGGCGGCCAGGAAGACCTGCCGGATGCGCGGCCGGACCAACTCGGCGGTGGTGCCCAGGCCCTCGGGGTCGACCGGCACGTCGCGCCAGCCGAGCACCTCGGCACCCTCGACGATCGCGTATTTCTCCACCACGGTGACGGCCTGGGCGGCCTCGGCGTCTTCGGTGGGCAGGAACACCAGGCCGGTCGCGTAGAAGCCGGCCGGCGGCAGGGTGAAGTCGACGGTGGCCCGGAGGAACTCGTCGGGCACCTGGATCATGATGCCGGCGCCGTCGCCGGTGTTGGGCTCCGCGCCTCGGGCGCCCCGGTGATCGAGCCGGCACAGCGCCGAGAGCCCCTTCGCCACGACATCGTGGGAGCGGCGGCCGGCGAGGTCGGCGACGAACGCGACGCCACAGGAGTCGCGCTCGAAATCCGGGTCGTATAAACCCTGGGGATGCGGCAGTGCCACCGGGCCTCCACGGTCGTCTGGTCACACAGATTGCAGATTCGGGACGACGTCGGCCCTGCTGGGTCTTCTGAGTTTACGTGAATAGCGGCCCTCATCCGCCAGGACGTATTGATCACACGCCCAGGATCTGAGATGTGTACTCTCGCGCGGTGACCACCCCTGATCCTGCCCTCCTGCACCGGCTCGAGGCCTTCTACGACGGCCTGCCCCGGTTCACCGCGCATGCGGAGGAGTTCGGCGGCCTCGTCCTGTTCGTCCGGGACGGCGCGGGCTGGCCGTTCTATGCCCGTCCGCGCCTGGGCGCCAGCGAGCCGCCGTCGGCCGCCGACGTGATGGCGGCCCGGGCCCGGCAACGCGAGCTGGGCCTGCCCGAAGCCTTCGAATGGGTCCACGAGACCACCCCTGACCTGCTCGCCGTCGCCCGCTCGGCCGGGCTGGCGGTGCTCGAGGCACCGCTGATGGTGCTCGACCCGGCGGCGCTGCCCGCCGCCGCCGCGCCGGGCGTCCGGTTGCTCGACCCGCAGGCGCCGACCTTCGCCGCCGACACCGAGTTGTCCCGCGCGGTGGCGGCAGTGGGATTCGGCACACCGGGCACCGAAACCGGCACCGGCGCCGTCGCGGAGCGCGACGCGACCCGGGTGGAGCTCGACGCCGGTGCCGTCGAGGAGGAGCGCCGGGCGATCGTCGAGGGCCGCCGGTTCACCGCCGTGGCCGAGTTGCCCGACGCCGGCCCGGTGGCCAGCGGCATCGGCATGCGGGCCGGCGACGTGGTCGAGATCGCCGGCGTGGCGACGCTGCCGGCCTACCGCCGCCGGGGGCTCGGCGCGGCCGTGACCCTGGCGCTGGCCCGGCAGGCCCTGGCGTCCGGCGCCGGCCTGGTGTTCCTGTCGGCCAGCAGCATCGAGGTGGCCCGGGTCTACCTGAGCGTCGGCTTCCGCCGGATCGGTACCGCCTGCATCGCCGAGCCCGCCCCGGTGGCCGCGCCGGCCTAGCGACGGTATGCCGGTCGCGTGCCGTCCGGGTCGTGCCGCGGGGGCATCGCGAAGGTCGCGGAGCCGGTCGCGATCAGCCGGGCTCGGCCGTCGCGGCGCGCGGCAGGGCCGGCACTACGGGCTCGATAGACGTGGTCACCAGGGTGTCGATGTTGGCGATCCGACCGGCCTGGTGCGCCGCTGCGTAGGCGTCCTCGCCGAGCAGCGCCCGCAACCCGGCGGCCGTCGCCGCCAGCTCGTGCAGCTCACAGGCCGGCACCGGGGTGCCCAGCTCGGTGCGGATCGTCGCCGCCGCGCCGAGCAGGGCGGCGCCGCGCTCGGCCGCGCCGACCGTCCGGGCCGCCTCGGCCAGCGCCTCCAGGACGCTCGCCGTGCGCCACCGGTCGCCGACCTGGCGGTGGGTGGCCAGGCTGCGGGTCAGGTGGGAGACCGCCCGGCCGGTGCGACCGGCCCGCAGCTCGACCAGGCCGCGCAGGTTGTGTGCCCACCCCAGGCCCTCCGGGAAGGCCAGCGCGGTGAACCGGTCGAGCGCGCTGTCGAGCAGCGACGCGGCCCGGTCGGCGTCGCCCTGGTAGAGCGCGACCGCACCGAGGTTCATCAGCGCGGTGGCCGCCGCCTCCGGGTCGCCGAGCCGCTCGAAGCCATCGAGGCTGGCGCGCAGTTTCGGCTCCGCGCGGTCGAGGTCGGTGCCGAGCCAAGCCGTGAAGCCGCGCAACAGCGCCGACTGCGCGATCCCCCAGGCGTCGCCGTGCACGGCGAACAGCCGGGCGGCCGCGTCGAGGTGCGCGGCGGAGACCTTGTATTCGGCGCGTTCCCGGGCCACCGAGCCGAGGGTGAGCTCGACCCGGGCCTCGCCGAGCGGGTCGCCGGCGGCACGGCAGGCGGTGCGGGCCGCCGCCGCGTGCGCGGCCGCCGCCGGGTAGTCGCAGAGCAGCATCGACAGCATCGCGGCGCCGGCGAGCGCCTGGGCACGCAGCGCGGCCGGGGCGTCCGGGTGCCGGGCCAGCGCGTCGACCAGCCAGCCCCGGCCGTCGCGGTAGTAGCCCTCCAGCCGGCAGTAGTTGGCCAGCGCGCCGGCCAGCCGCAGGTCCCCGTGCGGCTCCAGTTCCGACCCGGCCCCGGCCAGCCAGACCATCGCGGCGCGCAGGTTGGCCGACTCGCGGCGCAGCCGGCCGAGCCACCAGCCCTGCGCCGAGCCGCGCAGCCCGCCGCCGGCGCGCTCGGCCAGCGCGAGGAAATGCCGGGCGTGCGCCCGCCGGGCCGCGCCCTCCTCCCCCGCGCCGCGCAACCGGGCCAGCGCGTGCCGGTGGATCGGCATCAGCATCCGGTAGCGCGGGTCGGCACCGGGCCGTTGCGCCTCGACCAGCGACGCCTCGACCAAGGCGACGAGTCCCTCGGCCGCGGCCGGGCCGGCGACGGCCGCGGCCGCCTCCGCGTCGAACCCGCCGGCGAACACCGCCAGCCGGTCGAACAGCTGGCGGGCGGCCGGGTCGAGTTGGTCCACACTGGACTCGACGGCGGCGGCCACGGTGCGGTGCCGGGCCGGCGCGGTCGGGTCCGGGCTGCGCAGCACGCTGTGGTCGGCCAGCAGCCGGGCGACGATCTCAGGAACCGACAACACGGGTGTACGCGCAGCGGCCAGCTCGATCGCCAGCGGCAGCCCGTCGAGTTCGGCGCAGAGCCGGGCCACCGCGTCGGCGTCGGACTCCGGCACCGGGCGGCCGGCCCGGGCCCGGGCGCGCTCCAGGAACAGCCGGCTCGCCGGGTGGGCCGCCAGGCCGGCGATCGTGTGGCTGCCCTCCGGCGCGGGACCGGCCAGCGGCGGCACCGGCACGGTCACCTCGGCCGGCAGTCGCAGCGCGACCCGGCTCGTGGCCAGGATGCGCAGCCGCGGGCACCGGTCCAGCAGGATGCCGGCCAGTTCGGCGGCGCCGGCGACGACGTGTTCGCAGTTGTCGAGCAGCAGCAGCCCGTCGCCGCTGCCCAACGCGCCGGCCAGGGTGTCGGCGATCGGCCGGCCCGGCTCGTCGCGCACGCCCAGGGCGGCGGCGACCGCGACGGCCACCCGCCCCGGCTCGTCGACCACGCTCAGGTCGACGAACCAGACCGGCCCGCGGTCGGCCGCGACCGCGACGGCGAGCCGGGTCTTGCCGCTGCCGCCCGGCCCGGTCAGCGTCACCAACCGCCCGTCGGCGAGCCGGCCGTTGACCTGCCCGGCCAGCCGGTCACGGCCGATCAGCGGGGTCAGCGGCACCGGGAGCCCGCTGCGGGTCGGCGTGGCCACCGCTCGTGCCGGTTCCGGGCACGGCTCGGGCTGCTCCCACCAACTCGCCAGGCCGCCGGAGCGGACCAGGGCGGCGATCTCCCCGAGCCGGCGGCCGGGGTCGACGCCGAGGTTGTCGGCCACGGCGAGCACCGCCCGGTCGTAGACCGCGGCGGCCGCGCGGCGGCCGCGGGCGAACGCGGTCGCGGTCAGCAACAGTTCCCAGAGCCGCTCGCGCAGCGGGTGCCGGTCGAGCGCGTGCTCCAGGCCGGCGACCGCGTCCTCGGCGGCGGTGATCGCGGCCGCGCCCTCCGCAACCGTGTCGGGGTCGGCCGCGGGTGCGCCGGCGGCGGTCAGCGCGGCGGCCACCCGGCGCAGCAGGCATCCCCAGCGGTCCTCGATCGCGGCGGCGCGCATCTGCACCAGCCGGGTGCGCTCGGCCTGCACCCAGCCGAGCGGGTTGACCACGCTGCCGGCCAGCGGGTCGCCGTCGAGGTCGACCTGCCAGAGCCGGAGCCCGGTGGCGAACCGGGCGGACGCGCCGGCCAGGTCGCCGTCGGTCATCAGCTCGCGGGCCCGGCGCAGCAGATGGGTGAAGCGGCTGGCGTCGACGGCCCGGCCGGGCAGCCGCAGCACGTACCCGTCGGGCACCGTGCCGAGCAGGTCGGCCAGGCCGGCGTGGGCCAGCGACTCGGTCAGCGCGGCAGCGGCGGCGACCAGCCGCTCGCCGGCACCGGCACCGCGCTGCCGCGGCACCGTCCAGAGTGCCGCGCCGATCTGGTCGGCCGGGACCGTCTCGCCTGGACGGAGCGCGAGCAGGCCGAACAGGTCGCGCGCGGCCGCCGGCAGCGGCACCTCGACGCCGTCGGCCAGCAGCCGGACCGGGCCGAGCAGGCAGGCTTCGGCGCGGACCGGGCGTTGCCCGTCGACCCCCGCCCCTGACCCGCCGTCATCCACGCACGAACCCCCTGTTTCGGTAGCCGGTAGTCTGCCCGTCCGGCCGCCTCAGGGTCATGGCACGTTCGGCCCCCTCGGCCGGGTTGCTCGGCCGCTTACCACTCGGTCACGCGGGGGGCCGCCACTGTGCGGCGGTGGTCGCGGCGCTGCCGAGCAGGCGCGGGGTGATCTGACCGAGCGCCGCGTCGCGGGCCCGCAGCGCGAGCCGGCCGCGGGTCTGCAGGACCGCCGACATCCGCCGGGTCTGCCGCACCATCGTCGCGGCGCGCGGTCGGCGCTCCCGGTCGTAGCCCTCGATGGCCCGGCGCAACGCGAGGCCGGGCGTCGTGTCGCGGACCGCGGCGGCCAGCGTGGCCGCGTCTTCGAACGCGAGGCAGGCGCCCTGGCCGAGATGGTGTGGCATGGCGTGGGCGGCGTCGCCGAGCAGCACCACGCCGCCCGGCCCGGAAGCGAACGAGTAGGAGCGCGGCAGCGGGCGCAACTCACGCACCTCCTGCTGCACCAGGTCGTCGGGCTCGGTCGCCTCGAGCAGGTCGGCGATCGGCTCGGGCCAGCCGGCATACCAGCGGCGGAGCAGACCGAGTTGGGTGGCCCGCGGCTCCGGCCGGGGCGCGCCGGCGGCGGTGGCGACCCAGTAGACGCCGCCCCGGGTGGACCCGCCCGAGGAGCCGCGCTCGCCCAGCGAGGCGGCCACGAAGCGGTAGCCGGCGCCCAGCGTCTCGCCGCCGGCCGGGCGGCCGGCGAGGCTCTTCGGTGCCCGGTACCACGGGATGACGGCGCGCCAGGCGGTGCAGCCGGAGCTGACCACGGCCGACTCGGGCGCGAGGCGGGCCCGGACCGCGCTGTCGATGCCGTCGGCGGCCACCACCAGGTCGGCACCGAACGGCTGCCGGCCGGCGACCACCACCGGCTGCTCGCTGTCGCCGGTGCGCGCGTCGGTGACCTGGACGCCGGTGCGGATGTCGATGCGGTCGCCGAGGCCGGCGATCAGCGCGTCGTGCAGGTCTTCGCGATGGACGACCACCGGCGCCCGGTGCGCCGCGACCGGCCGGGGCTGCACGAGCCAGTGGCCGTCGGGACGCCGGACGCCGGTCTCACCGACCGGGGTGCCGATCGCGTCGAGCCCGTCGCCGAGCCCGAGCGCCCTCAGCGCCCGGATGCCGTTGGGCCAGAGCACCAACGCGGTGCGGCCGGGCCGCACCCGGTCAGCCTGCTCCAGAAGCGTGACCTGCCAACCGGACCGGGCCAGCGCCCCGGCTGCCGCCAGGCCGCCGATGCCAGCGCCCACCACCACGGCCGTACGCATGGCACCGCCTCTCCGGGGTGGTTGGTCGGATCAGCGGTCGTCTGCGCGGCCGCCCGCGCCGGCGGCCGTGGTGTCGCTGTCGCGCTCATCATCCGTGCCGTCGGTGTCGGCCTCGGCGGACTCGCCGTCCGTCTCGGCCACGGTGCCCCCGTCCGGGTCGTCGTCGGGCACCGCACCGGTCGCCTGGTAGGCCCGGAACTCCTCTTCGGTGACCACCCGGTAGCCGGTCGGGACGGCGGGCGCGGTCGGCTTCGAGGAGACGTCGACGGTCGAGACACCGCCGCCGGCCGGCGCCGGAGCGGGTGCGTCGACGCCGAGCGGGATGACGTACTCGCGGGGGCCCTTGACCCGGAGGAAGTAGATCAGCGCGCCGACGAACACGATCGCGGCGACGAACACGTTGATCCGGACGCCGAGGATGTGTGTCGCCGTGTCGTCCCGGAGGATCTCGATGAAGAACCGGCCCAGCGTGTAGCCCATGACGTAGAGCGCGAAGGCGCGCCCCTTGCCGAACTTGAACTTGCGGTCGAGGGCGATCACCACGCCGGCGATCAGCACGTCCCAGACCAGCTCGTAGAGGAACGTCGGTTGGTAGAGGCCGGGGCGCAGCACCGGCTCGCCGTCGACCAGCGTGGGCCGGCCGGCCGAGTCCATCTCGTGCACCTCGAGGCCCCAGGGCAGGGTCGTCTGCCGGCCGTAGAGCTCGTTGTTGAACCAGTTGCCGAGCCGGCCGATGCCCTGGGCCAGCGGTAGGCCGGGCGCGAGCGCGTCGGCGACCACGGTCAGCGGCAGGCCGAGCTGGCGGGCGCCGAACAGGGCGCCGACACCACCACCGGCCACCGCACCCCAGATGCCCAGGCCGCCCTTCCAGATCTGGAGCGCCTCGAGCGGGTCACCGCCCTCGCCGAAGTAGGCGCCGGGCGACGTGATCACGTGGTAGATCCGCGCGCCGACGATGCCGAACGGCACCGCCCACACCGCGATGTCGAGGATCGCCCACTTGTGCGCGCCGCGCTGGCGGAGCCGGTATTCGGCCACGGCGGCGGCGGCGACGATGCCCAGGATGATGCAGAGGGCGTATGCCCGGATCGGAACCGGGCCGACCTGCCACACGGCGTGAGTGGGGCTCGGAATCGCGGCGAGTGTCACGGGACAACACGGTACCGTCGCGCATGGTGCAAGCGGCACCCCGGGTTCGTCCCGGATCTATCCGGACACCGCACGCATCGAGCGATGAGCCGGCACGACGGCTGACGTTGGCGCGCTCGCGGCGTACGGTCCAAAGGTATGAACTCCCTCACATCCGCGGTCGCCGCGATCGTCACCGACGACGCCGGCCGCGTGCTGCTCTGCCAGCAGAGCCTGGGACACCGCCGGTGGGGGCTGCCGGGCGGGAAGGTCCGTGAGAACGAGAGTCCCATCCATGCCGTCGGTCGCGACGTACGCGAGGAGATCGGTATGGATGTCGAGATCGTCGACCTGGTCGGCATCTACGAGTTGCACGGGCAGGATCTGCCCGACCTCGTGGTGCACGTGTTCCGCTGCCACGACGCGCGCGGCGAGGCCCTGCTGCACACGCCGCAGCGGATCTGCCGGCTCAGCTGGCACGACACCGACGATCTGCCCCAGCCGATGACACCGACCACGCGGATGGCGATCGCCGACGCGGTGGCCGGCCGGGCCGGCGTGCTGTCGAGGGTCGAACGCGATCCCGAGCCCGACTATCCCGACGCCGGCGACGCGGCGGACCAGGCGAGCCAGGACGTGGTCGTCGGTCTGGCGGGCTAGGCGCTCAGCGCCGCACCGCACGCACCCCGGCGGCCAGTTCCGCCGACAACTCCCGCAGTGACGCCAGGCCGGCCGCCTCGTCGGCGGCGTCGAGCACGCAGCGGACCAGAGCGCTGCCGACGATCACCCCGTCGGCGAACGAGCCGACCTCGGCGGCCTGTGCGCCGTCGCGGACGCCGAGCCCGACACCGACCGGCAACTCGGAGTTGACCGCGCGGATCCGCGCGACCAGGGCGGGCGCGGCCGTCGAGGTGTGCTCCCGTGCGCCGGTGACGCCCATCAGCGCGGTGGCGTAGACGAAGCCGCGGCAGTGCGCCACGGTCATCGCCAACCGGGCGTCGGTCGACGACGGCGAGACCAGGAACGTGCGGTCGAGCCCGTGCGCGTCGGAGGCGGCCAGCCAGTCGTGCGCCTCGTCGGGGATCAGGTCGGGAGTGATCAGCCCGGTGCCGCCGGCCGCGGCGTAGTCGCGGGCGAACGCGTCGACACCGTACTGCTCGATGGGGTTCCAGTAGGTCATCGCGACCACCGGTGCCCCCGTGGCGGCGACAGCCTCGACGATCCGGATCGTGTCGGCCACCCGTACCCCGCCGGCGAGCGCGATGTCGCTGGCCTTCTGGATCACCGGGCCGTCCATCACCGGGTCGCTGTAGGGGATCTCCACCTCGATGACGTCGACGCCGGCCTCGACCATCGCGGTCATCGCGGCGATGCTGCCCTTGACCGTCGGGAACCCGGCCGGCATGCAGCCGACGAGGACCGCCCGGCCCTCGGCGCGGGCCTTGTCGAACGCTGTCTCGATGGTCATGTCACAGGATCCCGAAGTAGTTGCCGGCGGTGTGCACGTCTTTGTCGCCGCGCCCGGAGAGGTTGACCACGATGGTCGGCTCCCGGCCCAGGGTCTCGGTCAGCTCCGGGATGATCCGCAGCGTGCCGGCCAGCGCGTGGGCGCTCTCGATCGCCGGGATGATCCCCTCGGTGCGGCAGAGCAACTGGAACGCGCTCATCGCCTCGTCGTCGTCGACCGGCAGGTAGGTCGCCCGCCCGGTGTCGTGCAGCCAGGCGTGCTCCGGACCGACGGCCGGGTAGTCGAGGCCGGCCGAGATCGAGTGGGACTCCAGGGTCTGCCCGTCGGCGTCCTGCAGCACGTACGTGCGGGCGCCGTGCAGCACGCCCTTGGAGCCCGCCGTGATCGACGCCGCCGTGCGGCCGGTGGCGACGCCGGCGCCGCCGGCCTCGAAGCCGTAGAGCCGGACCGCCTCGTCGGGGACGAACGCGTGGAAGATGCCGATCGCGTTGGAGCCGCCGCCGACGCACGCGGTCACCGCGTCGGGCAGCCCGCCGAGCCGCTCCAGCGACTGGGCCCGGGCCTCCCGGCCGATGCCGGAGACGAAGTCGCGCACCAGCTCCGGGAACGGGTGCGGGCCGGCCGCCGTACCCAGCAGGTAATGGGTCTCGTCGACGGAGGCCACCCAGTCGCGCAGCGCCTCGTTGAGGGCGTCCTTGAGCGTGCGGGACCCGTTGGTCACCGGGATGACCGTGGCGCCCAGCATCCGCATGCGGGCGACGTTGAGCGCCTGCCGCTCGGTGTCGAGCTCGCCCATGTAGACCACGCACTCGAGGTCGAGGTAGGCGGCGGCGGTCGCGGCGGCCACGCCGTGCTGGCCGGCGCCGGTCTCGGCGATCACCCGGCGCTTGCCCATCCGCTTGGTGAGCAGCGCCTGGCCGAGCACGTTGCGCACCTTGTGTGCCCCGGTGTGCAGCAGGTCTTCGCGCTTGAGCAGGATCCGCGCGCCGACCTGCGCGCTCAGCCGGCCGGCCTCGTAAAGCGCCGAGGGCGCGCCCGCGTACTCGCGGAGCATCCGGTCGAACTCGGCCACGAACGCCGGGTCGGCCTTGGCACCCCGATAGGCGGCGTCGAGCTCGTCGAGCGCGGCGACCAGCGCCTCCGGGATGAACCGGCCGCCGAACGGGCCGAAGTGCCCGGTGGCGTCGGGTAGCAACAGGTCAGTCATCGCACCGGCCTCGGTGTCGCGGGGTGGTTGCCGGCGTTGACCAGCTCGGCGACCGCGTCGCGGGGGCTCTTCTGGGTCACCAGGCCCTCGCCGACCAGCACCGCGTCGGCGCCGGCGGAGGCGTAGCGGATGAGGTCGTGCGGGCCGCGTACGCCCGATTCAGCGATCTTGACGACGTTGTTGGGGAGCCCGGGCGCGATCCGCTCGAACACCGACCGGTCGACCTCGAGGGTGCGCAGGTCGCGCGCGTTGACGCCGATCACCCGAGCGCCGGCCTCCAGGGCCCGGTCGGCCTCTTCCTCGTCGTGCACCTCGACCAGCGCGGTCATGCCGAGCGACTCGATCCGCTCCAGCAGGCCGGTCAGCACGTTCTGCTCGAGCGCGGCGACGATCAGCAGCACCATGTCGGCGCCGTGTGCCCGCGCCTCGTGCACCTGATAGCTGGAGACGACGAAGTCCTTGCGGAGCACCGGCACGTTGACGGCGGCGCGCACGGCGGCCAGGTCGTCGAGGGAACCACCGAACCAGCGACCCTCGGTCAGCACGCTGATGCAACGGGCCCCGCCGCCCGCGTATTCGCTGGCCAGGTCGGCCGGGTCCGGGATGTCGGCGAGCTGCCCACGCGACGGCGAGGAGCGCTTGACCTCGGCGATCACCGCGACGCCGGGGCGGCGCAGCGCGGCATGGGCGTCACGGGCCGGCGGTGCGGCCGCGGCGAGGCGCTTGACCTCGGCCAGCGGGACCTGCTGCTGCCGACTTTCGACGTCTTCGCGCACGCCCGCGATGATCTCGTCGAGGACACTTACCGGCGTCGCCGGGTTGGCGCCGTCGTCACCCTGCGGTTGATCAGCACTCACCAACGGACTCCCCTTTCCGGGTGTCATGCGCCCGATGCTATGGCCCGCCGGACGGCGGACGGCGTCCGGGGTATGGGCCGTCTCACGCCGCGTGGTCGGGCATAATGCCCGGCCCGTCCCGGCGTGGGTCCCCGCGCCCGGCTGCCGGGGTGACCCGCGCCGCTTTCGCCACGGTCGGACACTCTGGCGAAACAGCCCTCGGGGAGGATGTGGTCGGGCAAACTGGTCGACGGTGCCATTGGCGCACCGACCACAGGGGACTTGTTCATCGGGGCGGGGCATGGACGACACACTGTCACGGCAGCAGGGTGGGATCGCGGACCTTCCGCGGGCCGTTCTCTCGGCGGCATTCGGCGTCATCGACACCGCGCAGCGGGTCGTCGTCGGCGACCGGATGCGCACCGCGCGCGGCAACGCCTGGGAGGCGATCTGCGCCGACCGGGCCCGGCACGACCAGCGCGACGAGGTCCGGCGTCACGTCGCCATGATCGTGACGATGCCGCCGCGCCGGAAGGCCGCGACCCGCACGCTCACCTGACCGTCGGGTCCTCGCCGCGGTCGAGGGCGTTCCAGGTGTCGGTCTCGCCGCCGGTCGATCGTGTGTTCGGTGACCGGTCGTAGCGCGCGCCCATTCCCGGCCAGCGGTGCCCGACCACGACGGCGGCCAGCCCGGCGACCACCACCAGCACGCCGCCGGCCACGGTCAGGGCCGGCCACGCGGTGCTGGCGTCGAACACCCGATCGAGCGCGAGCGCGGCCAGACCGACACCCACGAGCAGCACGAGTACGCCGACCGCGCGGCGCGCCCAACCGCGGGTGGCGAGCAGCGCACCGGCGCCGGCCAGCCCGACGATCGCCAGCGCGGACAGGCCAGGGATCAGGTCGCCGCCCGACCGGTCGAGGCTCGACGGCGGCAGCGGCGACACGCTGTGCGAATAGCCGCTCTCCCAGGTGCGCCCGGCCGCGACGAACGCCAGCCCGGCGCCGACCACGCAGAGCAGCACGGCCGTGGTGAGCTGTCGCCGCGGGTGCTTCATCGCGCGGCCCGGAGCGTCTCGGCGGCGGTGATCGCGGCCAGCACGGCGGCGGCCTTGTTCTGCGTCTCGCGCTCCTCGGCGGCCGGGTCGGAGTCGGCGACGATGCCGGCGCCGGCCTGCACGTAGGCGCGGCCGTCGCGGATCAGCGCGGTGCGGATCGCGATCGCCATGTCGAGGTCGCCGCCGAAGCCCAGGTAGCCGACCGTGCCGCCGTAGACCCCGCGGCGCGTCGGCTCCAGCTCTTCGATGATCTCCATCGCGCGGACCTTCGGCGCGCCCGACAGCGTGCCCGCCGGGAACGTCGCGGCCAGCGCGTCGAAGGCGGTGCGGTCGTCGCGGAGCTGCCCGACCACGGTCGAGACGATGTGCATGACGTGGCTGTAGCGCTCGATCGTCGCGAACTCGGGCACCTCGACCGTGCCGGGCACGCAGACCCGGCCCAGGTCGTTGCGGCCCAGGTCGACCAGCATCACGTGCTCGGCCCGCTCCTTGGGGTCGCCCAGCAGCTCGGTCGCGAGCTGCCCGTCGTGTTGCGGGTCGCGGCCGCGCGGGCGGGTGCCGGCGATCGGGTGCAGCAGGGCCCGGCCGTCGGTGACCTTGAGGTGCGCCTCCGGCGACGAGCCGACGATGTCGAAGTCGTCGAAGCGCAACAGATACATGTACGGGCTGGGATTGGTCGTGCGCAGCACCCGGTAGACGTCGAGCGGGTCTGCGTTGGTGCGGCGCTCGAAGCGCTGCGAGACGACGATCTGGAAGCATTCGCCGGCCCGGATGGCCTCCTTGGCCAGCTCCACCGCCTTGGGGTAGCCGCCGGCCGGGGTGCGGCTCTCCAGCAGCGGCGCCGCCGCCGGGACGTCGATCGTGGAGATCATCGGCGGCGTCGGGCGGGACAGCGCACTCGTCATCGCGTCGAGCCGGCCGACCGCGTGGTGGTAGGCGGCGGCGATGGCGGCGTCGTCGCCATCTGGCGGGAGGATCGCGTTGGCCACCAGGATCGCCGAGCCGGCGTAGTGGTCGAGCACCACCAGGTCGGTCGCGAGCATCATGCCCAGCTCGGGCACGCCGAGATCGTCGTCGGCCAGCTCCGGCAACCGTTCGAAGCGGCGGACCAGGTCGTACGCCAGGTAGCCGACCATGCCGCCGGTCAGCGGCGGGCCGTCGGGGTCGTGCCGCCGCCCGGTCAGCGCGTCGACGGTCGCCCGCAGCACGTCGACCGGGTCGCCGGTGGTCGGCACCCCCTCGGGCGGGCTGCCCAGCCACTCGGCCCGGCCGGCGCGCTCGACCAGCGTGGCCGCGCTGCGGACGCCGACGAACGAGTAGCGGGACCAGCTCGTGCCGGCGCTGCCCGCGCCCTGCTCGGCCGACTCCAGCAGGAAGGTGCCCGGGCCGCCGGCCAGCTTGCGGTAGACGCCGACCGGTGTCTCGCCGTCGGCCAGCAGCCGCCGGGTGACCGGGACGACCCGGCCGGCGCGGGCCTGCTCGGCGAACCCGGCCAGGGTGGGTGTGACGGCGCCGGTGGTCATGCGCGCACCGGCAGCTCGTCGGAGAAGCAGGTGGGCGTGCCGGTGTGGCAGGCCGGGCCGACCTGTTCGACGGTGAGCAGGATGGTGTCGCCGTCGCAGTCGAGGGCGGCGCTCTTGACGTACTGGTGGTGGCCGGAGGTCTCGCCCTTGACCCAGAGCTCGTGGCGGCTGCGCGACCAGTAGGTGGCCCGGCCGGTGGTGAGCGTGCGGTGCAGGGCCTCGTCGTTCATCCAGGCGAGCATCAGCACCTCGCCGTCGTCGTGCCGGCGCACGACGGCCGGCACCAACCCGTCGGCGGTGCGCTTCAGGCGGGCGGCGATCGCCGGGTCGAGACGGTCATCGGTTGGGGCCACCCGGACAATTCTTCCTCACCCGCGCCCGGCGACGTTCCGGGGGATATCCGAGCGAAATCGGGGGCTGTGCTCGGGCGCCGTGGGCGGTAGTTTGTGCGTGCGCCGCCCGGGTTTTTCCTCACCGGCGGGGCGCTTCCCTGCCTTATCCCCGCGCGTTCGTGCCGCCACCCGTTCCCCGGCTCTGCACTGCCGGCGCACGGGTCCGACGCGTTCCGTTCCGGCAGCCGCGTCCCGTCTCCCCCACCGGTCCGGCGCGCCCCATCCTGGCATCGCCCGGCCGGGTGTCGTTACAGAGCGGACGGAGGACACCGCATGCAGCCCCAACCCCAGCCCGACCAGAGCGAGCCCGCATTCGCCGTGCCAGGGCAGCGCCCACCTGGCGACGAGGTGCCGGGATCGGCGCTCGACGCCCTCGCCGCGGCACAGGCGACCGCCGAGCCCACCGGGTCGGCACCGGTCTCGGCGGCGCTCACCGAGACGACCATCGAAAACCCGGTCATCCGTCCGGGTGAACCGGCGGCGACCCAGCCCATCCCGCCGATCGCGAGCCAGTTCCTGAGCGGCGCCGCCCCGCTGTCGCCGTGGGCGACCGCGCCGTCCGCGCCCGCGGTGTCCGAATCGGACAGCCCCGCCCCCGCTGACGACGTCGCCCTCGACGACGCGGAGGCCGAGGCGGTCGCCGAGGCCGACGCGGCCGCGCTCGCGACCGACGAGGTAGCGGCCGACGACACCGAAGCGGAGGCGGTCGCCGTCGACGGCGCGGCCACCGACGCGCCGGAAGCCGCGGCAGCGGCCGAAGCGGCCGACGACCCGGAGTTCGAAAAGGAATGGCAGGCGCTGCTCGCCGAGGAAGCGGCGACCGGGAACGTCACCGACGAGCCGGCCGCCACAGTGGACGTCGAGGCCGGCGCTGACCAAGCGCTCGTCGAAGTGCTCGTCGAAGACGAGCCCACGGCCGACGAGCCCACGGCCGAGACTCTCGTCGCAGACGCCACCACCGACGACGCGGAGGCGGTGGAAGTCGAGCCCACGGCCGAGACCGAAACCGAAACCGTCGCCAAAGACGCCACCACCGACGGCGAAGAGGCGACCGACGACGAGCCGACCGCCGAGGCCGAGACCCTCGTCGAAGGCGTCACCACCGACGGCGAAGAGGCGGCCGACGACGAGCCCACGGCCGAAGCCGAGACCCTCGTCGAAGGCGTCACCACCGACGGCGAAGAGGCGGCCGACGACGAGCCCACCGCCGAAGCCGAGGCAATCGTCGAAGACGAGGCCGCCAGCGGAGACGACGACGCCACCGACGACGAACCGATCGCCGAGGCAGTCGTCGAAGACGCCACGACCGACGGCGAAGAGGCGGCCGACGACGAGCCCGCGGCCGAAGCCGAGACGCTCGTCGAAGACGACGCCACGACCGACGACGAAGAGGCCGCTGCCGACGAGCCCACCGCCGAAGCCGGGACGCTCGTCCAAGACGACGCCACGACCGACGACGAAGAGGCCGCCGCCGACGAGCCGACCGCCGAAGCCGAAGCCGAGGCAAACGTCGAAGACGAGGCCGCCAGCGAAGACGACGCCGCCGACGACGAGCCGGCGGCCGAGGCAGTCGTCGAAGACGACGCCACAGCCGCGGACGAGGCTGGCGACCGCGAGCCCGCCGCCGAAGCCGGGACGCTCGTCGAAGACGACGCCACGACCGACGGCGAAGAGGCCGCCGACGACGAGCCGACCGCCGAAGCCGAGGCAAACGTCGAAGACGAGGCCGCCAGCGAAGACGACGCCGCCGACGACGAGCCGGCGGCCGAGGCAGTCGTCGAAGACGACGCCACAGCCGCGGACGAGGCTGGCGACCGCGAGCCCGCCGCCGAAGCCGGGACGCTCGTCGAAGACGACGCCACGACCGACGGCGAAGAGGCCGCCGCCGACGAGCCGACCACGGAAGCCGAGGCAATCGTCGAAGACGAGGCCGACGCCGACGGCGACGACGCCACCGACGAAGACGATGAGCCCACCGCCGAAGCCGAGACGCTCGTCGAAGACGACGCCACGACCGACGACGAAGAGGCCGCCGCCGACGAGCCCACCGCCGAAGCCGAGACCCTCGCCGAAGACGACGCCACGACCGACGACGAGGAAACCGCCGACGACCAGCCCGGTGCCGAGGCCGAGACGCTCGTCGACGACGAGACCGCCGAGGCGGCCGACGACGGGGCCGGCGCCGACGGCGACGAGGCCACCGAGGACGGACCCACCGCCGAAACCGAGGACGTCACCGACGACGAAGTGAACGCCGAAGGCGATGAGGCCGATGAGCCGACCGCGGAGGCCGAGGGGACCGCCGAGGACGAGCCCACTGCGGAGGCCACCGCCGAAGGCGAAGATGCCGAGGCTGCGGCAGAGCCCGTCGCCGAAGCGGACGAGGCTGCCGCCGGGGCCGACGCGGACACCGAGGACGAGGTCGTCGCCGAGGCTGCGGACGCGGACGCGGAAGACGCCGACGACGCGGATGCGGTCGCTGCCGACGTTGCGGAGCTGGTTGACATCGAGGCCGTTGACGCGCCGGCGGCGGAGGAAGCCACCGACGACGAAGGGCTCGTGGAGACCGCCGAAGCGCCGCGGGCGGTGACCGAGGACGAGGAGGACGGGGACACGGTGGAGTTCCCGCCGGGTTCCTACCAGATGGCGGACGCCGTGGTGGCCGCGCCGACGTTGGCTGACATCGGGTCGCCTGCCGCGGAGGTGCGGCCGGTCAGTGGGCCGCCGCTGCGGCCCGGTGACGTGCCGGAGACCCGGATCGCGGTGTGGAGCGCCGAGGCCGCCGACGCGCTGCGGGCCGAGTGGCACGAGGTCAAGGCGCAGTTCGTCGACGAGCCGACCGAAGCCCTCGACCACGCGCAGGCCCTGGTCGCCACCGCCGTGCAGCAGCTCGCCGAGACGCTCCTGGCCGAGCAGGTCGAGCTCGACCCGCGCCGCGACGAGGAGGCTCCGGACACCGAGGCGATGCGGGTGGCCATGCGCCGCTACCGCGACTTCCTCGATCGGATTCTCGCGCTGTAGACCCACAGCACCAAGGAGCCCCGGTCCCCCGGAAGGGGGGCCGGGGCTTCTGCTTGCGTACACCCATCTATTTCATCTAGTGTTGAGTTCATCAGACGTTGAATTTCAGAGACGGAGGACTGATGGAGACCGCGATCGAGGTCACCGACCTCGTGATCAACCGCGGCAAGCGGGAGGTGCTGCACGGTTTCACCTGCACCATCCCGCGCGGCAGCATCACCGGGCTGCTCGGGCCGAGCGGCAGCGGCAAGACCACTCTCATGCGCGCCGTCGTCGGCGTGCAGCTCGTCAAGTCGGGGCGGGTGACCGTCCTCGGCGAGCCGGCCGGCTCGGTGCCGCTGCGGCGCAAGATCGGCTATCTGACGCAGGCGCCGAGCGTCTACGACGACCTCACGGTCCGGGAGAACGCCCGCTACTTCGCTTCGCTCTACGGCCTCGGCGCCGCCGACGCCGACGCGGCCCTCGACGGGGTCGGGCTCTCCGGCGCCGCACACCAACTGGTCGGCAACCTCTCCGGCGGCCAGCGCAGCCGCGCCTCGCTGGCCTGCGCGATCGTCGGCCGGCCCGAGGTGCTGGTGCTCGACGAGCCCACCGTCGGCCAGGACCCGGTGCTCCGCGACGAGCTGTGGGCCCAGTTCCGCGCCCTGGCCGCCGACGGCGCCACGATCCTGGTCTCCAGCCACGTGATGGACGAGGCCAACCGCTGCGACCGGCTGCTGCTGATCCGCGACGGCTACCTGATCGGCGACGACACCCCGGCGGCGATCAAGGTCACCGCCGGCACCGACGACCTCGACGAGGCGTTCCTGCGCATCATCCGTCAACAGGAGAAGGCGGCCGCGTGATGTCTCCCCACATTCTCGCCACCACGATCGGCCGGATCGTCCGGCAACTCCGGCACGACCGGCGCACCGTCGCGCTGATCATCGTCGTACCCCTGCTGCTGCTGACCCTGCTCTATTTCATGTTCGACGAGCAGCCGCTTCTGTTCGACAAGATCGCGCTGATCATGCTCGGCATCTTCCCGTTCATCATCATGTTCCTGATCACCAGCATCGCCATGCTGCGCGAGCGCACCAGCGGCACGCTCGAGCGGCTGTTCACCACCCCGGTCGGCAAGCTCGACCTGCTGTTCGGCTACGGCATCGCCTTCGGCCTCGTCGCCACCCTGCAGGCGGCGGTCGCCTCGGCGCTGGCCTACTGGCTGTTCGATCTGGACACCGCCGGCAGCCTGTGGCTGGTCATCGTGATCGCGGTGGCCAACGCGGTCCTCGGCGTCGCGCTCGGCCTGCTGTGCAGCGCGTTCGCCCGCACCGAGTTCCAGGCCGTGCAGTTCATGCCGGTCGTGGCGATCCCGCAGATCCTGCTCTGCGGTCTGTTCGTCGCCCGCGACTCGATGGCCGGGTGGCTGCACGCGATCAGCGACGTGCTGCCGCTGTCCTATTCGGTGGAGGCGCTGACCGAGGTCGGCGCGCACGCCGACCCGACCGGCACGATGTGGCGTGACCTTGGCATCGTGATCGGCGCGATCATCCTCGCGCTGGCCCTGGGCGCCGCGACCCTGCGCCGCCGCACGGCCTGACTCACCCGGGGTCGGGCGTCGAAAGGCGCCCGACCCGAAGAAAGGCTGGCAATGGTACGACGGTCCGGACGCCGCCCGGGCAACCCCGACACCCGCGACGCGATCCTCGGCGCCGCCCGCACCGCGTTCGCGGAGAAGGGCTACGACGGTGCCTCGATCCGCCACATCGCGACCGTGGCCGGCGTCGACCCGGCGCTGGTCCACCACTATTTCGGCACCAAGGACAAGCTCTTCCTGGCCGCGATGAACTCGCCGATCGACCCCGGCGTGATCATCCCGGAGGCGCTCGCCGGCGACCCCGACGCGGTCGGCGAGCGCCTGGTCCGCTTCTTCCTGGGCATCTGGGACTCGCCGGCCGGCAAGGCGGGCGTGGCGATGCTGCGCTCGGCGGTGAGCAGCGAGTGGACCGCCCGGCTGTTCCGCGAGTTCGTGGTCAGCCAGATCCTGCGCCGGGTGCGCGCCGCCGTGCCGATGGCACCCGACCAGGCCCCGATGCGGGTCAGCCTGGTGGCCAGCCAGCTCGCCGGGCTGGCCATGGCCCGCTATGTCATCAAGGTGGAGCCGCTCGCCTCCGCACCGCAGGAGGTGCTGGTCGCGGCCGTCGGCCCGACGATCCAGCGCTACGTGTTCGGCGACCTGCCCGGCGTCTGGCCGGAGGGCTAATCTGGCGCGCATGCCCGAGTCGCTGCCGTTCGACCGCGTCGCCGACCGCTACGACCAGACCCGCGGTGGCGAGAAGCGCGGCCGCGAGGTCGCCGCCGTGCTCGCGCCGCACCTGGTGCCCGGCCGGTCGCTGGAGATCGGTGTCGGCACCGGCCTGGTCGCCGCCGCGCTGGTCGCCAAGCACGGGGTGCCGGCCGTCGGCGTCGACCTCTCCCCCGCGATGCTGGCCCGGGCCCGCGTCCGGGTGGGTGCCAAGGTCGCGCTCGGTGACGCCCGCCGGCTGCCGGTCCGCACCGCGAGCGTCGACAACGCGCTGTTCGTCGCCTCCCTGCACGCCATCGTCGACCTGCCGGCGGCGTTCGCCGAGGCGCACCGGGTGGTCCGTCCCGGCGGCCGGGTCGTGGCACTCGCGGCGCCGGAGGTCCGCGCCCGCCCCGACGAATTCGCGCCGCTGCTGGCCGGGCTGCCGGGGATCGACCGGCCGGACACGCCCGTCGCGGTGTGGGCCACGGCCACCGCGGCCGGGCTACGCCCGGTCGAGACCCACGAGGTCACCGTCGGCACCGTGACCGAGTCGCCGAACCGGCTCGCCGAGATGATCGAGACCAGGGCCTGGTCCAACCTCTGGAACGTCGACGGCGCGGTCTGGGCCAGCACCGTGATGCCGGTCGTCCGCGGCCTGCGCGACCTCCCCGACCCCGACGACCCGCGCGACCGCCCGCTGACCTTCCAGCTGTCCGTCTTCGAGCGGCCGTAGGGCCGAGACCGGCCCTAGCGGGTCTGTTCGAGCCAGCTGGCGTAGAGCTTGGCGTAGATCGAGTCCGGCGAGCGGAGCAACTCGTCGTGGGGGCCGCGCTGCACGATGCGGCCCTTGTCGACCACGACCACCTCGTCGGCGCCCTGCGCCGTGGAGAGGCGGTGTGCGATGGCCACCGTGGTGCGGCCGCGGGTGACGGCGTCGAGGGTGCGCTGCAACCGCACCTCGGTCGCCGGGTCGACGGCGCTGGTCGCCTCGTCGAGCACCAGCAGGTCGGGGTCGGCGACGTAGGCCCGGGCCAGCGCGACCAACTGCCGCTCGCCCACGCTGAGCGCCTCGCCGCGCTCACCCACCCGGGTCCGCAGGCCGTTGGGCAGCGCCTCGGCCCAGTCGATCAGGCCCAGTTCGGTGAACGCCAGCTCCAGGTCGGCGTCGGAGAGCTCGGGGCGGGCGAACCGCACGTTGTCGGCGACCGTCGCGTCGAAGAGGAACCCGTCCTGCGGGACCATCACGACCCGGGAGCGCAGCGAGTCGAACCGGATCCGGTCGAGCGGCACTCCGGAGAGCTTGACGGAGCCGGTGGTCGGGTCCATCAGCCGGGTCAGCAGCTTCGCGAACGTCGTCTTGCCGCTGCCGGTCTCACCGACCACCGCGACCCGGGTCTTCGCCGGGATCTCCAGGTTGACGTCGTCGAGGACGATCGGGCCGCCGTACGAGAAGGAGACGTCCTCGAACTTGATGTCGATCGGCCCGTCCGGCAGTGCCAGGCCCTGCTCACCCGGGTCGGCCACGTCGGGGCTGACGTCGAGCACGTCGAGCACCCGGCGCCAGCCGGCCACCGCGTTCTGCGCCTCGTTGAGCACCTCGGTCGCGATCTGCACGGGCTGGATGAAGAGCGTGACCAGAAAGAGGTACGCGGTGAGCTGGCCGATCGACAGCGTGCCGCCGACACCGAGCTGGACGCCGACCACGACCACGGCGGCCGTGGCCAGGCCGGCGGCCAGCTCGCCGCTGGAGAAGCCGGTGACGCTGGTGCGCAGGGCGCGCATCTGTGCCACCCGGTAGTCGTCGATCGCCGTGTTGAGCCGCGTGCGGGTGCGGTCGGAAACGCCGTACGCCCGGATCACCGGCGCGCCCACGACGCTCTCGGACACCGCCGCGAGCAGCGTGCCCATCCGCCGCCGGACGGTGCCGTAGGCGCCGGCCAGGCGCTTCTGGAAGGCCCGGATCACGAACACCGCGGGCGCGAACGCGACCAGCACGACGATCGTGAGCTGCCAGGAGTAGTAGCCCATCACGGCGGTCGTCACGATCACCTGGCCGGCGCTGATCAGCAGGATCACGCCGCCCCATTGCAGGAACTGGGTGATCTGGTCGATGTCGCTGGTCACCCGGGAGACCAGCGAGCCGCGCCGTTCCGACTGCTGGTGCAGCATCGACAGGTCGTGGATGTGGCGGAAGGTGCGCACCCGCACGTTGGCCAGCGCGGTCTCACTGACCGTGAACAGCCGGCGCATCATCAGATAGCCGCAGAGCGTGGTGACGGCCAGCACGGCCGCGGTGATCGCCACGACGGTCGACACGAACCCGACGTCGAGCCCGTTGGGGCCGGCGATGCCCTTGTCGATGCCCTGCTGGATGGCCACCGGCACGGCGGCCCGGCCGACCATCGAGACGACGGCGAAGAACAGCGTTCCGGCCAGGCCGGTGCGCAACTCGGGCGAGAGCGACAGCCCACGCCGGATGGTGGCCCAGGTCTTCTGCGTCGGCTCGGCCGCGGTCTCGGCCTGCTCCGCCCGCTCCGCCTTCTCAGCCGTGGCGGTCGTCATGCGGTCACCGCCCCTTCGTCCTCGTAGGCGTGCTCGCGCTCGCGTTCGGCCTCGGCCCGCTCGTAGGCGGTGACCAGATCGGCGTAGCCCGGCGTGCTGGCCAGCAACTCCTGGTGGGTGCCGGCGGCGACCACCCGGCCGTGCTCGATGTAGACGACCTCGTCGGCGAGCGCGATGGTGGCCCGCCGGTAGGCGACCACCAGGATCGAGGTCGGCTGCTCACCGCCGCGCAGGCCGGCCAGGATGGCCGCCTCGACCCGCGGGTCGACCGCGCTGGTGGCGTCGTCGAGGATCAGCAGCCGGGGTCGGCCGGCCAGCGCCCGGGCCAGCGTGAGGCGCTGGCGCTGGCCGCCGGAGAGGGAGGTGCCGCGCTCGCCGACCATCGTGTCGAGGCCCTCGGGCAGCCGGCGGATGAAGTCGTCGGCCTGGGCCAGCCGCAGCGCCGCCCAGACCGCGTCGTCGTCGACGCCGGCGCGGTCGAGGGCCACGTTGGCGCGGACCGAGTCGTCGAAGATGAACGGGATCTGGGCGACCAGGGCGGTCGTGTCGGCCAGCGCGGCGGCGGTCAGGTCGCGCAGGTCGTGGTCGTCGACGAGGACCCGGCCGGAGTCGGGGTCGACCAGGCGCACGGCGAGCGAGGCGATCGTCGACTTGCCGGAGCCGGTCGGGCCGACCAGGGCGACCGTGCGGCCCTCGGGGACGACCAGGCTGATGTCGTGCAGGACGGTCGGGCCCTGCTCGCCGGCGGTGCTGGCGTTGACCATGTCGTCGTTGTCGGTCTCGGCGCTGGCCGGATAGGCATAGTCGACCCCGTCGAACGACAGCCGGGCCGGCTCATCCGACTTTTCCGGATTTATCGTGCCGTAACGCATCTCGCCGGTCGCCGTGAGCACGTGCTGGAGCCGGTCCCAGCCGGCCACGCTGCGCGGCAACTCGGCCAGCACCCAGCCGATCGCCCGCACCGGGAAGGCCAGGACGGTGAACAGGAACGCGACGCTGACCAGGTCGGTGACGGTGATGTCGCCGGCCCGCAGGCGCAGCGTGCCGACCACCAGCACGGCCAGGGTGCCGAGGCTGGGCAGCGTCTCCATCAGCGGGTCGAACAGGCCGCGGAGCCGGCCGACCGAGATCAGTGCGTCGCGCAGCTCGCGGGCCTGCGCGGCGAAGCGGTCGGTCTCGGTGCTCTCCCGGCCCATGGTCTTGACCACCAGCGCGCCGTCGAAGCTCTCGTGCGCGATCGCGCTGACCTCGCCCCGCATCAACTGGGCGCGGGCCTGGCGCGGTGCCATCCGGCGGGAGTAGAAGACGTTGATCAGGGCCAGGCCGACGAACGTGGCCACGCCGACCAGGGCCAGCACCCAGTCGGTGAAGAAGAGCGAGCCGACGGCGCCGAACAGCATCACCATCGTGCCGACCGCGAACGGCAGCGGCGCGATCGGGAACCAGGCGGCCTCGACGTCGGAGTTGGCGTTGGAGAGCAGGGTGCCGGTCGCGTGCCGGTGGTGCCACGACAGCGGCAGGTCGAGGTAGCGGCCGGTGACCAGGCGCCGGTAGCGGGCCTGGAGGCGGAACTGCATGTAGCCGGCGCCGAGCCGGCGGCCGAAGATGCCGACCACCCGCAACGCGCTGACCGCGAGCAGCGTGACCGCGCCCAGCCAGAGCAGCGCGTTGTCGACCTCGCCGGTCTCCAGCGCCGGCACGATGATCCTGCCGACGATGTGCCCGATGATGTAGGCGCTGCCGACGATCAGGCCACCGAACAGGACACTGCCGCCGACCGCGAAGGTGAAGATGCGCGGTTCGTCGCGGATCGCCCGGCCGAGCACGCGGAAGCCCCGGGCGAGCACGTCCCGGCTGGTCACGCTCGCCACTATGTTGCCCCTCTGTCTGTCGACGCCGCTCGATGGAGCGGCCGTTCACCCCGGTCACGGCCCGGGTAAGCCACGGAATTCACCGTTATCCTTACCGGAACCAAGGCCCGTGTGCGAGCCGGTATTCCCTGTGTCCACGGTCACAGAGGCTTTTCAGACGCCATGCGTACGATTCTCGCCATGTCCCGGTTCGCACGCTCCGAACGGCAGAAACTGGCTGACCTTTTCGTCACCGTGGGCCCGGAAGCGCCGACGATGTGCACCGGATGGGCCGCCCGCGACCTCGCCGCCCACCTCGTGCTCCGGGAGCGCCGGCCGGACGCGAGCCTGGGGATGTTCATCCCGCCGCTGCGCGGCCACGCCAAGGCGACCCAGCGCGCGATCGCGGCCAGGCCCTACCCCGACCTGGTCGAGCTGGTGCGCAACCCGCCACGGTGGAGCCCGGTCAGCAACCCGCTGACCGACGGGCTGGCCAACACGCTCGAGTTCTTCGTCCACCATGAGGACGTGCGCCGGGCCCAGCCCGACTGGCACCCGCGCGACCTGCCCAAGGACGACCAGGCGTCGCTCTGGAAGACCGCGTCGCTGAGCGCCCGGCTGCGGCTGCGCAGGTTCCCGGCCGCGCTGCTGGTGCAGGCGCCCGGCTTCGGCGAGGTGACGACCGGCGCCGGCGGCGAGCGGCTGCGGCTGGTCGGCGCGCCCGGCGAGCTGGCCTATTTCCTCTCCGGCCGGCAGCGGGCCACCCGGGTCCAGATCGACGGGCCGCCGGAGTTGGCCGATCGGCTGCGCGGCACGCCGTTGAAGATCTGACGCGATAGCCGAAACACTGTTCCCCCACCCCCGGGCGGGCCGCATCATCGATGGGATGCGGACGTTCGCCGTGGCGGCGTTGATCGCCCCGCCGTACGAGGCCCTCGTCCACGACGCGGTCCACGAGGTCGCGGCGCACTCCGCCGACTGGGCCGACGCGTTCGGGCTCGCCCCGACGCCGGCCGCGCGAGACCGGCTGTCCCGGGCCAACGCCGCCGAACTGGCCGCCCGGGCCTGCCCCGAGGTCTCGCTGCCCGCGGTCCGCCTGCTGGCCGACCTGATCACCTGGCTGTTCGCGTTCGACGACCGGTGCGACGAGGACGAATTGGGCACCAACCCGGCCCGGCTGGCACCGGCACTGGCGCCGCTACTCGAGGTGCTGGACCGGTTCGGCACGGCCGCGCACGCCGACTACCAGCCGGCCGGGCCGACCGCGGCCGCGCTGCACGACCTGTGCCGGCGGGTCCGCGCCCTGGGTCGCGCCGGTGGCCTGCTCCGGTTCGCGGCGGCCATGCGGGAGTACCTGTTCGCGCTGCTCTGGGAGGCGACCAACCGCCAGCTGCGCCGGGTGCCGCGCTTCGCCGAGTACGTGCAGATGCGCCGCCACACGGGCGCGGTGCTGCCCAGCTTCGCGCTCACCGACCTCGCGACCGACGGGCTGGCCGGCACGACCGACCGGATCGACCCGCGGGTGGTGCGGCTGGAGTTGCTCGCCGCCGACCTGGTCTGCTGGTGCAACGACGTCTTCTCCTACGGCAAGGAGCGGCTGCACGACGGCCAGAATCTTGCGACGGTCATCGCATACGAGCTGGGCTGGTCGGAGCGGGCGGCCCTGGCCGAGGCGGCGGCACGCTACAACGCCGGGCTCGCCGCCTACGGCCTGCTGGAGGCCGAGGTGCTGCTCGACGCCGACGAACGGCTGGCCCGGATGCTGCTGGCCCGGCGGCGGTGGCTGCGCGGCACGTACGACTGGTCGCTGGGCGCTCTTCGCTATCCCTGACCCGTACCCCCTGAGTCTTGGTTAAAGACCCTGGTCAGCCCATGATCGACACGTGCGTTCGGGACTGGCATCCGTGCCCAGGTTCGACTTACCCTTCGGTAGCAAGCGTCGACGTGACCGCGATCACATGACCAACTAAAGGCGGGTTTCCGGATATGTCGCTCGATGTCCCTTACCGGTCGATCCCCGACATGTTCCTCAAGCGTGTCGCCACGTCGCCCGACGGCCGGGCGTTCGGATACCCGAGCGACGCGGGCCCGCAGTGGATGACCTGGCAGCAGGTGGGCGAGCGGGCCAAGGCGGTCGCCGCGGGCCTGCACGGCCTGGGCGTCGGCGCCGAGGAGCGGGTCGCCATCCTGGCCAACACCCGCCTCGACTGGGTCATCGCCGACCTCGGCATCATGTGCGCGGGCGGGGCCACCACCACCGTCTACCCGACCACCGAGCCGGAAGACGCGACGTTCATCATCGCCGACTCGGGCTCCAAGGTGGTCATCGCGGAGAACCCGATGCAGGCCGGCAAGCTGTCCGGCGCCGCCCTGCCCGCGGTCACCCACGTCGTGCTGATCGACGGCGACGCCGACCCGGCCGCGAGCCCGCCCCAGCTCACCCTGGCCGACCTGGAGAAGCAGGGCGCGGCGGCGCTGGCCGGCGACCCCGGGCTGATCGAGCGGCTGGTCGAGCCGATCGCGCCCGACCACCTGGCCACCCTGATCTACACCTCGGGCACCACCGGCCGCCCGAAGGGCGTCGAGTTGCTGCACGCGGGCTGGTGCTGGGAGGCGGTGGCCCAGGCCGACCTCGGCATCCTGCGCTCCGACGACCTGCAATACCTGTGGCTGCCGCTGTCGCACTCGTTCGGCAAGACGCTGCTCTGCGGCATCATCCACGTGGGCCTGCCGACCTATGTCGACGGCCGCATCGACGTGCTGGTCAACCAGCTCGCGGTGGTCAAGCCGACGCTGATGTGCGGCGCGCCGCGGATCTTCGAGAAGGTCTACAACGCCGCGATCACCAACGGCACCTCGGCCGGCGGCGCCAAAGCCAAGATCTTCAGCTGGGCCGTCGCCACCGGCAAGCGCAAGGTCAAGCTGGAGCAGGCCGACCAGCCCGTGCCCGCGGCCCTGAAACTGCAGTACGCCCTCGCCACCAAGCTGGTCTTCAGCAAGCTCCAGGCCCGCCTGGGCGGCAACATCCGCACGCTGGTCTCCGGCGCCGCGCCGCTGAGCGTCGACATCGCCGAGTTCTTCGCGGCGGCCGGCCTGCCGATCTCCGAAGGCTACGGACTCACCGAGACCAGCGCCGGCAACTTCGTCAACCGCCCCGGCGGCCTGCGCATCGGTACGGTCGGCCAACCGCTGGGCGACCTGGAGTGCAAGATCGACCCCGACGGCGAGGTCCTGCTCCGCGGCGCCCCGGTTATGCGCGGCTACCACAACCTCCCGGAGGAGACGGCGGCCGCGTTCACCGAGGACGGCTTCTTCCGCACCGGCGACATCGGCGAGCTGGCCGAAGACCGCTACCTGAAGATCACCGACCGCAAGAAGGATCTCGTCAAGACGTCAGGCGGCAAATACATCGCGCCGTCCCACATCGAGGGCCTGTTCAAGGCCATCTGCCCGCTGACCTCCCAGGCGATCGTGATCGGCCAGGCCCGCAACTTCTGCACGATGCTGATCACCCTCGACCCCGACGCGGTGACGGCCTGGGCGGCGAGCGGCGAGTTGGCGGGCCGCCCCTACGCGGAGATCGTCGGCTCGGCACAGGCCAACGCGATGGTTGCGGGCTACATCGCGGAACTCAACGCGAAGCTCAACCGCTGGGAGACCATCAAGAAGTTCACCATCCTCCCCCGCGACCTGACCATCGAAGACGGCGAAATGACCCCCTCAATGAAGATCAAGCGCCGCGGCGTAGAGGCCAACTTCCAGGGCGAGATCAACAAGATGTACGAAGGCACGCTCGCCGAGATCTGACCAGTTGCTATACCCGGCCCGTCGGAGCGATCCGTTCGCTCTGGCGGGCCGGAGCCGTTCCTGGGCGGGTCGTCCGGGTTACCGACCACCTGGACCCAACCGGTCGGCGGTGGTCACCGATCGCCTGGGAACGTTGAGCCGCAGTCACACCCAGGCGGCCGCGCCGGCGCGGCGCCAATGACACGCCGGCCGCGGCCGGGCGGGCCGCCGATCTAGGAAAAAAGTCTGTTGCCCCAGGTGCATTCTTTTCCTAGATCGCACAGAAGCGCGTGTGGCAGAGACGCACGCTGCCGCGGATCACGCTGCGGCGTCTCGGTGTTGGTGTTCATCTCCGACCGCCGCCGGAAGGCGTCCGGGCGTTCGGACCGTGTTGCCTCGGACCTTCGCGCCCAGACCTTCGCGCGCCGCGGACCCTCGCGCGCGCCAGACCCTCGCGCGCCAGACCTCGCGCGCCTAGACCCTCGCGTGTCCAGACCTTCGGGCGTCCCCTGACCCTCGCGCGCCCAGACCTTCACGCGCCCCAGACCCCGCGCGCCTCGCGTGTCCAGACCTTCGCGCGACCCCAGACCCTCGCGCGCCCAGACCTTCACGCGGCTCGCGCGCCCGGACCCGCGCGCGTCCAGACGCTCGCGCGCCTCGCGTGTCCAGACCTTCGCGCGACCCCAGACCCTCGCGCGCCCAGACCTTCACGCGGCTCGCGCGCCCGG
>NZ_JBFAPI010000001.1:0-62078 GCF_040676615.1 Asanoa sp. NPDC049573 | reverse complement strand
CGTCCAGACGCTCGCGCGCCTCGCGTGTCCAGACCTTCGCGCGACCCCAGACCCTCGCGCGCCCCGACCTTCACGCCGCTCGCGCGCCCGGACCCGCGCGCGTCCAGACGCTCGCGCGCCTCGCGTGTCCAGACCTTCGCGCGACCCCAGACCCTCGCGCGCCCAGACCTTCACGCGGCTCGCGCGCCCGGACCCTCGCGCGTCCAGACGCTCGCGCGCCTCGCGTGTCCAGACCTTCGCGCGACCCCAGACCCTCGCGCGCCCAGACCTTCACGCGGCTCGCGCGCCCGGACCCTCGCGCGCCCGGACCCTCGCGCGCCCGGACCCGCGCGCGCCCGGACCCGCGCGCCTTCGGACCCCCGCGCGTCCGGACCTTCGCGTGGGGCGTTCGGGCGGAATCGGGCTAGGCGATGACGACTGGCTTGCGCCAGCCCGGGTGCGGGGTGTGGTCGAGGTCGTAGCGGACCGTCGCGATTCGCTTGACCGCGTCGACCAGGTCGCCTGCCGGCAGGGTGTAGGGCAGCCGCAGGAAGCGCTCCAGCGTGCCGTCCAGGCCGAACCGCGGGCCCGGTGCCAGGCGGACGCCGACCTCCTCCGCCGCCCGGGCCAGCGCGCTGGAGATGGGGCCGTCCAGTTCCGCCCACAACGTCACCCCGCCCTGTGGCGGGCGGACCCGCCACTCCGGGAGGTGTTCGGCCAGCGCGTCCAGGAGCGCGTCGCGCTGGGTGGCCAATTGCAACCGGCGGGCCGGGACGATCGTGTCGGCGCGGTCGAGCAACTGCGCCGCCACCAGCTGGTCGAGCACCGGGCTGGACATGTCGACGCCGACCCGCAGCGCCGCCAGGCGTTGGACCGTGGGCGCCGACGCGCGGACCCAGCCGATACGCAGGCCGCCCCAGTAGGGCTTGCTCATGCCGCCGATCGTGATCACCCGGGAGTGGCGGTCGAACATGGCGACCGGGGGCGGCATCTCGACGCCGTCCAGCGGCAGGTCCACGAAGGACTCGTCGACGACCAGGTCGGTGCCGGTCGAGTGGGCCGTCGCGACCATCCGCTCGCGCAGGTCGGCGGCCATCAGGTGGCCGGTGGGGTTGTGGAACTCTGGAATCACGTACGCCAGCCGGGGTGTGCTCTGCCGCAACGCCCCGAGCAGCAACTCGCCGTCCCAGCCGGCGTCGATGTCGAGGCCGTGCGTGGTGATCCGGGCCCGGCGCGCGGAGAGCGCGGCCAGCGCGTTGGGATAGGTCGGCGATTCCATGAGTACGCCGTTGCCGGCCTGCACGGTCAGCCGGAGCACCAGGTCGAGCGCCTGCTGGGTGCCGCTGGTCACCATGATCTGGTCGGGGCTGGTCGGCAGGCCACGGTCGGTGAAGCCGCGGGCGACCGCCTCGCGCAGCTCGACCAGGCCGGTCGGGTGGTAGCCGGCATCGCCCAGGTAGCGCGGCAGCTCATCGGCCGCGGCCCGGGCCGCCGGGATCAGCTCGGGCGGCGCGGCCAGGGCGGCGCAGCCGAGGTCGATCATGTCGAGGTCGTTGAGCGGGGTCCACAGGCCGGTGCTGGCCACCCGGTGGCCGCCGGGCAGCGTGGTCCAGCTCCCGGCGCCGCGGCGGCTGGTCAGGTGGCCGCTCTCGCGCAGCTCGCGGTAGGCCGCCGTGACCGTGGTGCGGCTGACCTTGAGCGCCTCGGCCAGCTCGCGCTCGGCCGGCAGCCGGATGCCCAGCGGGAGGCGGCCGTCGGCGAGCAGGCCACGGACCGCGCCGGCCAGGGCCGCGTAGTCGGGGTTGCGGCGGCGGCCCGGCAAGGCGTGCCAGTGACCGAGCAGGCGGGCGAGTTGGCTGCCCCGGACCAGGCTTGTCATATCCACTCCTCGCGAATTGGCTCTTCAGCGCCGAACCAATTGGCCTTCAGAGTGGCATGCATGGCGTCCGAGAGCAACCACCCGAACTCCCCTATCGACCTGCGTGACCGGCTCCCCCGGCGGCTGGTCCAGCTGTTCGCCGGGCTGGTCCTCTACGGCGCGAGCATGGCCCTGCAGATCGAGGCCACTCTCGGGCTGGACCCGTGGGACGTGTTCCACCAGGGCCTCGCGGAGAAGACCGGGCTCTCGTTCGGCACCATCGTGATCATCGTGGGTGCGGTGGTGTTGCTGCTGTGGATACCGCTGCGCCAGAAGCCGGGCATCGGCACCGTCAGCAACATCGTGCTCATCGGTCTCGCGGTCGACGCCACCCTGTTCCTGCTGCCGACGCCCGACGCGCTGCCGGTGCGGATCACCTTCCTGGTGCTGGGCATCCTCCTCAACGGCGTCGCCGGCGGGCTCTACATCGGCGCCCGGCTCGGACCCGGCCCGCGCGACGGTCTGATGACCGGGTGGGTGGCGCGCCGGGCGGGCCGGTCGATCCGGCTGACCCGTACCGTGATCGAACTCACGGTCCTCGGCGCGGGCATCCTGTTGGGCGGGACGATCGGCGTGGGCACGGTGGCGTACGCCCTCCTCATCGGACCGTTGAACCACCTGTTCATCCCGCTCTTCGCGGTGCGCCCGTCGGCGCCGCGGCTCGGCGGCGAACCGCTGCCCGACCCCGCGACATGATGCATCGACGATGAAGGTTTCAGGTAAACGAAAGATCACGCCAATGTTCATGGGCCGTTGACGTTGGCATCATTGGGGCCATGGGGCAGGACGGCTGGCGACGATCCGACGCCTGGATCTTCGTAGCGGTGGTGATGGCCAACGGCGCCGGCCGACACATGCGGTCGGCGACGACCCGACGGCCCGAGGGCGTGCGGCTCGCCGACGTGCTCTCGATGGCCGACCACCTGCGACAGTCCCTACCCGACCGGCGTGAGGTCGAGGAAGCGGTCCGCCGCCTGTCCGGGGCCGGCCTGATCACCGTGGGCGACGGCTGGTTCCGCGTCACGCCGGCCGGCGAGGCGCTGTGGCGCAGCCGGCCGGTCGGGATGGGCGCGGTCGACACGATGTTCGCCCGCCTGCACCGCCGGCCGCTTCCGGTCGACACCGACTGGACCCTCGACGACGCCGATCACGCGGCCGCGATCCTCGAGTACGCCGGCCGCGTCGAGACCCCCGAAGACTGACCTCAGCCGGTCAGGCTGACCACCAAGTGGTCGATCAGGGCGGCCGCCCGCGCCGGATCGTCGGCGAGCGGGCCGAGACCGTCGTAGGTCGGAAACGAGGTCAGCGCGATGACGCCGGCCACCACGGTCGAGCGGTCGAACGCCTCGCGCGGCGGCGTCGCGGATAGCCGCAGCACCAGCCGGTGGATCTGGTCCGCGCGCCACCGCTCGCGTCGGGCCAGCGTCGCGGCGACCTCACGGTCGACCGCGGCGAGGCCGAAGAGCGGCCGCAGCACGTCGCGCTGGGCATGCCAGAAGCGACACGTCCGCTCGATGACGAACCGGCGCGCGTCGGCGGCGGTCAGATCCCGCGTGTCGGTGAGGAGTTGGTCCATGCCGGCGTGCTGGGCCACGTCGGCGAGCACGGCGTCGAGCAGGCCTTGTTTGGACCGCACCTGGTTGTAGACGGTCACCCGGGTCACGCCGGCCCGCTTCGCGACGGCGTCGAGGGTGAACTCGCGCCACTGGCGCGTGGCCAGCAGCTCCCGGGCGGCGTCGACGATGGCCTGGTGGGTCGCCGCGGTCGAGGCGGCCCGCCGACTGTCGGCTCGCATCGGTCACCTTCCGTTTGACGTCGTGTATAGCCATCGACTATACAGGCTGTAAAGCGATTGAGGAGTTCCAATGTTGATCGAGTTCGGTGGCCTTCCCGGCACGGGAAAGTCGACCCTCGCGGGGTCACTCGCCACCCGGCTGGCCGCGGTGTGGCTGCGCATCGACGAGATCGAGGGCGCGCTGCGCCGCAACGGGCTGACGCCGGCGCAGACCGGCATCGCGGCCTACAGCGTCGCCCACGACGTGGCCGCCAGTCATCTGCGCCGCGGCATGACCGTCGTCGCCGACGCGGTCAATCCCGTCGTGGCGGCCCGGGAAGGCTGGCGGCACCTGGCCGACGAGGTCGGCGTGCGGCACGTGGTGATCGAGACCGTGTGCCCCGACCCCGACGAGCATCGCCGCCGGGTCGACACCCGGCCCAGCGACCTTCCCGGCTGGACCTACCCGACCTGGGACGAGGTCCGTGCGGCGGCCGGCGACTACCAGCGACGGGAGGACGCGCGGCTCATCCTCGACACGACCCGTCCGCTTGCCGACTGCGAGCAGGAGATCGCCCGGCACCTCGGCCCGGCGGACGCGGTCAGGTGAGGGCGGGCGCCGGCTCCGCCGGCGTACGGAGCCGGGCCGCCCAGCCCACCACCGGCACCGCGGCGGTGCCGGCGGCCAGGAACACGCCCCCGATCAGCAGCCAGCCCCACCCGCCGGTGGTCACGGCGAGCGCGATCAGCGACGCCGGCGCCACCATCTGGATCGCCGAGTTGCCCATCCGGAAGGCACCGAAATACTCGCCGCGGCGCTCGGCCGGCGGCAGTTCGGCGGCGAGCGTCCACGACCCGGCCGACTGCCACATCTCGGAGAGCGTGAACAGCACGGTCGCCGCGACGAAGACCGCCATCGTGACGAGACCCGACGTCGCGCCGGCCAGGTAGACGACCGGGCAGCCGAGCGCGGCCGCGAGGCCACCCAGTCGCAGCGCCCGGGCCGCGCCGCCCAGGGTGTGCGCGCCGCGGGTCATCCAGACCTGCAGCGTGGTCGCCATCAGCGTGTTGATCAGGGTCAGCACGCCGATCCACCACTTCGGCGCGTCGGTGTGGGTGAGCAGCCACAGTGGAACGACCTCGAGTTCGATCGTCCCGTAGGCCAGCAGCACCGCGCACAGCACCGTCACCGCCAGGAACGGGCGGTCGGTGAACACGTGCCGCTGGCCGGCCGGGCGCTGCTGGCGGGACCGGCCCGCGGGACCGGCCGGCAAGCGCAGGATGAGCAGCAGGTTGACCAGCAGGACGACCGCGTTGGCCAGCGGCAGCGCCAGGTAGGCGGCGTGGGTGTCGATCGCCAGCGCCACGGCGGCCAGGCCGGCGCCCACCGACCAGCCGACGTTGAGCCACGAGCGGGCGAAGGCCTGGGTGCGTACCCGGGTCTCCGGCTCCACCGCCTCGATCAGGTAGACGTTGCGGCCGGCCTGCCCGATGCCGTTGACCAACTCGAAGAACACGATCATCGCGAGGAAGCTGACGAACCCGCGGGCGAACGGCCAGAGCAGGAACCCGGCCGCGCTGCCGGCCACACCGACCAGCCACGCCGTGCGCGGCCCCCAGCGGTCGGCCAGCGCGCTCAGCGGCACCGAGCAGACCAGCACCGCCCCGGCCGCCGCGGACAGGCCGATGCCGATCTCGTGCGGCGCGAGCCCGACCACCCGGGTGAAGAACACCGCGCTGCCGGTGCTGAACGTCCCGATCCCGATCCCGAAGATCAAGCTCACCAGGGCGTACGCCCGGGGCAGGCCGGCCGGGGGAACCAGGTTCTCGCGCACGCCCATGCTCGGCATCCCACCACGCCGGCGGTTGATCTTGCGACCCCGTTTCAGGCCCGGACGGGGTGGCCCGCCTCACGCAGCACCGTTTTCACATCGCCGATCCGCAGCTCACCGAAGTGGAAGACGCTGGCCGCGAGGACCGCGTCGGCGCCGGCGTCGATCGCCGGTGGGAAGTCGGTGACGGCACCGGCGCCGCCGCTCGCGATCACCGGGATGTCGACGACGGCCCGGACGGCGCGGATCAACTCCAGGTCGAAACCGGCCCGGGTGCCGTCGGCGTCCATCGAGTTGAGCAGGATCTCCCCCGCGCCGAGATCGGCGACCCGGCGCGCCCACTCGACGGCGTTCAGCCCGGTGCCCTTCCGGCCGCCGTGCGTGGTCACCTCGAAGCCGCCGCCCGGCTCCCGCCGCACGTCGAGCGAGAGCACCAGCACCTGGTTGCCGAACCGCTGCGCGATCTCCCGCACCAGTTCCGGCCGGGCGATCGCCGCCGTGTTGACGCCGACCTTGTCGGCGCCGGCCCGCAGCAACGTGTCCACATCGGACACCGAACGCACGCCGCCGCCGACGGTGAGCGGGATGAAGACCGATTCGGCGGTACGCCGGACCACGTCGAGCATCGTGCCCCGGTCGTCGGAGGACGCGGTCACGTCGAGGAAGGTCAGCTCGTCGGCTCCGGCGGCGTCGTAGGCGGCGGCCAACTCGACCGGGTCGCCGGCGTCGCGCAGGTCGACGAAGTTGACGCCCTTGACCACCCGCCCCGCGTCGACGTCGAGGCAGGGGATCACCCGGACCGCGACGCTCACGACGACAGCACCGCCAAGGCCTCGCGGACCGTGAAGGCACCGGCGTAGAGCGCCTTGCCGGCGATGACGCCCTCCACACCGGCGCCCTCCAGCGTCGCCAGCGCCCGCAGGTCGTCGAGCGTGGACACGCCGCCGGACGCGATCACCGGCGCCGGGGTGCGGTCGCACACCTCGCGCAGCAGGTCGAGGTTGGGCCCGCGCATCGTCCCGTCCTTGGTGATGTCGGTGACCACGTAGCGGGCCGCGCCGGCCTTGTCGAGCCGCTCCAGCACCTCGAAGAGGTCGCCGCCGTCGCGGGTCCAGCCCCGGGCCGACAGGGTACGGCCGCGCACGTCCAGCCCGATCGCCACCCGCTCGCCGTACTCGCCGACGACCCGGTCGCACCACTGCGGGTCTTCGAGGGCGGCCGTGCCGATGTTGACCCGGGCCGCGCCGGTGGCCAGCGCCGCCCGCAGCGAGGCGTCGTCGCGGATGCCGCCGGACAATTCGACCTTGACGTCGAGGCGGCCGACCACGTCGGCGAGCAGCGCGGCGTTGGAGCCACGGCCGAAGGCGGCGTCGAGGTCGACCAGATGCACCCACTCGGCGCCGTCGTGCTGCCAGGCGAGCGCCGCCTCCAGCGGGTCGCCGTAGCCGGTCTCGGTGCCGGCGGCGCCCTGCACGAGGCGGACGGCCTGGCCGTCGGCGACGTCGACGGCCGGCAGCAGGGTGAGCGTCACGGTGGTCTCCTCAGATGATGACTAGGTGCGGCGGCCGAGGGCGACGACGACCAGGGCGGGCAGGCAGAGCACGATCAGCAGGGTCAGCACGATCTTCAGGCCCGGGTCGTCGACCAGGAACCAGACCAGCGCGAGCAGCACGATCGTGATGACCACGATGCCGGCGCGCTCGCCCCGGCTGCGGCGGGCGAACAGCCGGCCGGTGCGGCGCTGTCTGGGCGTCAGCCGCGCGACGACCGCCCGGCGACGCTGCCGGCGGGCGGCGACCCGGGCCCGCTTGGCACGCAGCTTGGCCGCCTCGGCCTCGCGGGCGGCGCGGCGCAGGGCGCGTTCCTTAGCCAAGGGTGGCCAGCCAGTTGCCGAGCAGGGTGGCGCCCGCGTCACCGGACTTCTCCGGGTGGAACTGCGTCGCCGACAGGGCGCCGCGCTCGACCGCGGCCACGAACGGCGCGTCGTGGGTGCAGACGGTGGCGCCGTCGATGGGCTCGTGGGCGGCGTACGAGTGGACGAAGTAGAACCGCGTGTCCGCGGGCAGCCCGGCGAACAGCACCGAACCGGCCGGCGGGCGGACCGTGTTCCAGCCCATGTGCGGCACCCGCCGGGCGGCGAGCCGGGTGACCGAGCCGGGCAGCAGGCCCAGCCCCTTGGTCACCACGCCGTGCTCCTCGCCGGCCTCGAACAGCACCTGCATGCCGACGCAGATGCCGAGCACCGGACGGCCGGCCGCGACCCGCTCCGCGATCACCCGGCCGGCCTCGCCGGGCAGGGCTTCGATGCCGGCCATGCAGGCCGCGTAGGCACCGACGCCCGGCACCACCAGGCCGTCGGCCGCGGCGGCCGCGGTCAGGTCGGGCGTGACCGTGACGTCGGCACCGACCCGTTCCAGCGCGCGCTGCGCCGAGCGCAGGTTGCCCGAGCCGTAGTCGAGCACCACCACCGACCGCGCGGTCACGACGGCACCAGCCAGAGGATGCCGCCCGCGAGCGCGAGCACGCCGAGCAGGCCGACGAACCCGACGGCGCCGCGCGACGCGCCCTGCTTGCGCAACGAGAACGCCCCGCCGGACAGGATGCCGGCCAGCGCGAGCAGCAGGATGGGTACGACGGCGTTCACAGGGCGCCCTTCGTCGACGGCACGGCGCCGCCCGCGCGCGGGTCGATCGCCACGGCCTCGCGCAGGGCCCGGCTGACCGCCTTGAACTGGGCCTCGACCACGTGGTGGGCATCGGGGTGGCCGCCCGGCCGGGCCGCCCGGAGCACGTCGACGTGCAGGGTGACCCGGGCCGCGAGGCCGAACGACTCGAAGATGTGCCGGGTCATGCTGGTCGGGTAGACCGGACCGATGTAGGGCGCCAGCGGCGGCTCGTCGTGCACCACGTAGGCCCGCCCGGACAGGTCGACCGCGGCCCGCACCAGCACCTCGTCCATCGGCACGGTGGCGCTGCCGTAACGGCGGATGCCGGCCTTGTCGCCCAGCGCCTCGGCGAACGCCGTACCCAGGGCGATGGCGGTGTCTTCCATCGTGTGGTGCGCGTCGATCTCCAGGTCGCCGACGGTCTGCACGGTCAGGTCGAAGCCGCCGTGCCGGGCGATCTGGTTGAGCATGTGGTCGTAGAAGCCGACGCCGGTCGAGATCTCGGCCCGACCGGTCCCGTCGAGGTCGATCTCGACACTGACCTTGGTCTCGTTGGTCGTGCGTTCCACACGGGCAACGCGGTTGCTCACAGGTCCTCCATGGCGGCGAGGAAGGCGTCGGTCTCGGCGGTGGTGCCGGCGGTGACCCGCAGCCAGCCGGGCAGGCCGACGTCGCGGATCAGCACGCCGCGGTCGAGCAGTGCGCGCCAGACCGCCTTCTGGTCGCCGCCCACCTCGAAGAGCACGAAGTTGGCGTCGCTGTCGGCCACGGTCACGCCGCGGGCGCGCAGGGTGTCGACGATCCGGTCGCGCTCCCGCTTGATCGCCTCGACGGTGACCAGCAGGCTGTCGCGGTGCGCGACGGCGGCGCGGGCGGCGGCCTGGGTCAGCGCGCTCAGGTGGTAGGGCAGGCGGACCAGTTGCACGGCGTCGACCACGGCCGGGTCGGCGGCGAGATAGCCGAGCCGGCCGCCGGCGAAGCCGAACGCCTTGCTCATCGTGCGGGTCACCACGAGCCGCGGGTGGCCGGGCAGCACGGTCAGCGCGCTCGGCGTGCCGGGCCGGGCGAACTCGGCGTAGGCCTCGTCGACCACGACCATGCCCGGCGCCACGCCGAGCACCGCGGTCACCACGTCGGGCGGCAGGGCCGTACCCGTCGGATTGTTGGGTGAACAGAGGAAGACCAGATCCGGCGCGTGCGCCCGAACCTGGGCGACGGCGTCGGCGGCGATCAGCGTGAAGTCGGCGCCGCGGTGGCCGTCGACCCACGCGGTGCCGGTGCCGACCGCGAGCAGCGGGTGCATCGAGTAGGCGGGCGTGAAGCCGAGCGCGGTGCGCCCCGGGCCGGCGAACGCCTGCAGAAGCTGCTGCTGGATCTCGTTGGACCCGTTGGCCGCCCACACGTTGGCGGCGGTCAGCCCGTGCCCCAGATAGGCGGCGAGGTCGGAGCGCAGCGCCACCGCGTCGCGGTCGGGGTAGCGGTTGAGGTCACGCAACTCGTCCTGCAACGCCTTGCCGATGGCTTCGACCACATCATCGGGTACGGAGTAGGAGTTCTCGTTGGTGTTGAGCCGCACCGGCACGTCGAGCTGCGGTGCTCCGTAAGGGGTCAACCCGCGCAGGTCGGCCCGCAGCGGGAGGTCGTCGAGGTGGGTCATGCCGGGAACCTCGCCGTGACCGCCTCGCCGTGCGCCGGCAGGTCCTCCACGGTGGCCAGCGTGACCACGTGCGGCGCGGCCTCGCGCAGGGCCGGCTCGTCGTATTCGACGATGTGGATGCCGCGCAGGAACGACTGCACCGACAGGCCGCTCGAGTGCCGCGCGCAGCCGCCGGTCGGCAGCACGTGGTTGGAGCCGGCGCAGTAGTCGCCCAGCGAGACCGGCGCGTAGGGGCCGACGAAGATCGCGCCGGCGTTGCGTACCCGCATGGCGATGTTTCGGGGGTCTCTGGTCTGGATCTCCAGGTGTTCGGCGGCGTAGGCGTCGACCACCCGCAGCCCCTGCTCCAGGTCGTCGACCAGCACGGTGCCGGACTGCTCGCCGGACAGCGCGGTGGTGATCCGCTCGGTGTGCTTGGTCTTCGCGACCCGCGTCGTCAGCTCGGCGTCGACCGCGTCGGCCAGCGCGGTGGAGGTGGTGACCAGCACGCTGGCCGCCAGCGGGTCGTGCTCGGCCTGGCTGATCAGGTCGGCGGCGACGTGGCCGGGGTCGGCGGTGTCGTCGGCCAGGACGGCGATCTCGGTGGGGCCGGCCTCGGCGTCGATGCCGACCGTGCCCCCGCTGCGCAGCAGGCGCTTGGCGGCGGTGACCCAGACGTTGCCGGGGCCGGTGATGATGTCGACGGGGCGGCAGTAGCCGGTGCCCTCGGCGTTGGTGGTGCTGCCGTGGCCGAGCAGCGCGATCGCCTGCGCTCCGCCGACCGCGTAGACCTCGTCGACGCCGAGCAGCGCGCAGGCGGCCAGGACCCGCTGGTCGGGCAGGCCGTCGTTGTCCTTCTGCGGCGGGCTGACCACGACCAGGGCGCCGACGCCGGCGACCTGGGCGGGCACCACGTTCATGACCACGGTCGACGGGTACATGGCCAGGCCGCCGGGCACGTAGAGGCCGACCCGCTCGACCGGGACCCAGCGTTCGGTGACCGTGCCACCGCGTACGACCTGGGTGGTGGTGTCCTGGCGTCGTTGATCCTCGTGCACCCGGCGGGCGCGGGCGATCGCCTCCAGCAGCGCGGCGCGCACGTCGGGGTCGAGGCTGTGCTCGGCCGCCTTGATCGTCTCGGCCGGGACGCGGAGCTCGTCGATCTCGACGCCGTCGAACCGCGCGGTGGCATCGCGGACCGCGGTGAACCCATGCTCGCGCACCGCCTCGACGAGCGGGCGGATGGTCTCGACGGCCTGCGACACGTCGAGCCGGGCACGGGGCAAGAGACCCCGCGGGTCGGTGTCGACTCCGCGCAGGTCGATCCGGTTCAACACCCTGCAAAGTCTAGGCGTCCCAGCAACCGGGATTCCGGCGCCGTTCGCACGGTTCGGGTACGGGTGCCCGGTCAGGCGCTAGGCTCGGGCGGTGACGTCGCGGCTGCCCGTTTTCCCCCTCGGAACGGTGCTTTTTCCAGGCCTCGTGCTGCCGTTGCACATCTTCGAGGAGCGCTACCGCGATCTGGTCAAGCATCTGCTGAGCCGGCCCGACGGTGATCCGCGCGAGTTCGGGGTGGTCGCGATCCGGCAGGACTCCGAAACACTGCCCACCACACCGGCGCCGGGCCCGTTCCCGTCGACGCCGCCGCGGCTGGGCCCGGTCCCCTCGACGCCGGTGTCACCGCCGTCGGTGCCGCAGGCCTCCCCGGCCGACGTGGCCATGCACGAGGTCGGCTGCACGGCCGAGCTGCGGCAGGTGACCGAGCTGCCCGACGGCCGCTACGACATCGTGACGGTGGGCCGGCGGCGGTTCCGGGTCGTGTCGATCGACCGGACGTCGGAGCCCTACCTGGTCGCCGAGGTCGAGTGGCTCCCCGAGCCGCCGGGCCAGGAGGAGCTGGCCGACCTGCTGGCCCCGCGGGTGCTGGCGGTGTTCCGGCAATACCTGACGCTGATCCGCGACGACGAGCAGGAACTGACCGAGCAGCTACCGGAGGACCCGACGGTCCTGTCCCACCTGGTGGCGGCGACGGCGGCGTTGACCCTGGAAGATCGCCAACGGCTGCTCGCGACGGACGACACGGCCGGGCGGCTCGGTGCGGAGTTGCGGTTGCTGAGCCGGGAGGCGGCGCTGCTGCGCCAGGTCCGGGCCGTGCCGGTGCCGCTGCGCGAGCTGGCCGTGCCGGCCAGCCCCAACTAGCTCGCGGACTCCCCCGGCCCGGCCTGCGTGGCCGGGGGCGGGGTCGGGCCGTGCAGCTCGTAGAAGGGGTTGACCGCGGGCTGGGGTTGGGGCTCCGGCTCCGGGCGCAGGCTCGGGGTCCGCGACCAGCCGGCGAGCAACGTATAGACGATCACCGCGCCGAAGGTGGCCATCAGCAGGTCGCCGTGCACGAACGGGATGACGTCCCAGAGCTTGGTGAACCCGCCGGCCCGCAGGTCCGGCGGCCGGACGATCAGATCGCCGGACTGCGCCTTCGCGACCGCGTCGTGGAAGGCGTCGAGCCCGATCCGCCGCCCGATCTCCCAGGCGAGAATGCTGGCGCCGACGGTGCCGACGAGAAGGCCGGCGAGCGTCCAGGGGCCGCGGTAGCGCTTGAACCAGACCCAGGTGACCAGCGCGGAGACCAGACCGAGCCCGAACAGCAGGATCGTGAACCACCCGTCGGAGGCGATGAACTGCTCCGGACTGGGCGTCGCGAACACGGCCCCGTCGTCGGTCTTGATGATCGGCACACCCGGCGCGACCACTGACCAGAGCCACCCCAGCGGCGCCCCGACGACGGCAACGACGGCGGCGGTCAGGACGGCGGCGCCAAACCGCCGCTTGGTCGGAATCCGCGGCTCGGCGGGGGCCTGCGGCCGCCACCCGACCGGCGCACTCCACGGCCCTCCGACAGCGGAGGTCTCTCCCGGCACCACCGCGCCAGCGGCGGCGCCGCCGTAGCTCGAGGCCTCTGCGCCACCCGGGTGGTAGCCCGCCGCGGCGAAGGCGGGTGGGCCAGCCGGTTGCCCCTCTTCCGAGCCAGGCGTCACAGGGCCAGAGGTCGGTGGCGCCGCGTCCGCCGGCGGCCGCGTCCCATCCCCGGCGGCGGGGCTGGCACCGGACGCGGCGGGCGCCGCCCACGTCCCGTCGTTCGGTTCAGGGCTGGCGGCGGTCACCGCCCGATCCTCTCAGGCGAACCCGCCCATCGCCTACCGCACCCCGCCACAATCGATCAAGCCACCCAGCCGCCAATCCCACCAGCCCCACCACCACCGCCCGCGGACGATGACCTCGATCACGAGACCACCGCATCGACCCTGACGCCGGCTCCCCGGCCGTTCGCGTCCCCGCGGTGTCCCCTTCGATAAACCGGTGCTCCCGACCCGCCTGTGCCCAGCAGCCAAACGCTGCCCGGACATCGCCGGAGATGACGAGCCAGTTGGCGTCCCGGCCAATGCTTGGCCTCGGCGCCCCCGGGCGAGCTGCTGCCGGAAGCGCCTACAACTCACCGCCAAGGGCGTCCAGCAGGCTGTCGCGGGTGACGCCGAGATCGGCCAGCACCCGGGTATCCCCCGGGTCGTCGAGGTTGATGCGATCGGGCAGCCGCCCCGCGATCGAGTCGGCGAAATCAGGTCCGAAAGCGCGCCGGATGACCCGCAAAGCATGATCTTTCGTGATGACCGTCATGGCGGCATCTTCCCAGCCCGACCGGGACGATCCCCAGCACGAATTCCACCGCGAACACCGGCCAATGGGTTGTGTCCCGCGGCCCGTGACGGCAAGCCGCGCCCGGTGACTAGGACCTCAACCGCAACCAGCGACGACCAAGAGTTGCCGACGAGGCCGGACCGATCGTCACCGAGCCAGTTCGACCGCGGACGGCCCCAGCAAGGCTTTGAGATCAGCCATCAACGCCGTCGTGGGCGCCACCCGCAGCGGGCTCAACCGCAACACGGTCGCCTTGGAGCCGTTGACCAGCCGGACGTGCACCTCGGACGGCCCGGGGTGGGTGTTGAGGATCTCGCGAAGCCGCTCGACCAACGGCGGTGTGACGCGGTTGGTCGCGATGTTCATCACGACCGGCTGGTTGCCGTCGGCGCCGGCCGTGGAGATGTCGGGGATGGACATGTCCATCGCCATGATGCGGGCCTGGTCGTCGCGGCGGTCGACGCGGCCCTTGACCACGACGATCGCGTCTTCCGCGATGTATTGCCCGACCAGCTCGTAGGTGTTGGGGAAGAACAGCACCTCGACGCCGCTGGTCATGTCTTCGATCGAGGCCGACGCCCACGGCCGCCCCTGCTTGGTGATCCGGCGCTGCACACCGGTCAGGATGCCGGCCAGCGTGACCACCGCGCCGTCGGCGACCGCGCCTTCCTCGGCCAGCGACGCGATCGGGGTGTCGGCCGCCGCCGACAGCGCGCGGTCGAGCCCGGACAGCGGATGGTCGGAGACGTAGAGCCCGAGCATCTCCCGCTCGAACGACAGCTTGTCGGGCTTGTCCCACTCGCCGTCGGGGATCGGCGGCGACACGATCATCGACGGTTCGGCGGCGTCGCCGAAGGCCGAGCCGAACAGGTCGTATTGCCCGACCGCCTCGTTCTTCTTGACGCCCATGAACGCGTCGATCGCGTCGGCGTGGATCGCCAGGAGGCCCTTGCGGCTGTGGCCGAGCGAGTCGAACGCGCCGGCCTTGATCAGGGACTCGATGGTGCGCTTGTTGCAGGCCACCGCGTCGACCTTGCGGAGGAAGTCGTAGAAGTCGGTGTAGGCGCCGTGTTGCTTGCGGGCCCGCACGATCGCCTCGACGACGTTGACGCCCACGTTGCGGACCGCGGCCATGCCGAACCGGATGTCGGTGCCGACGGCGCCGAAGCGGGCCACCGACTCGTTGACGTCGGGCGGCAGGACCTTGATGCCCATCCGGCGGCACTCGGCCAGGTAGACGGCGGCCTTGTCCTTGTCGTCGCCGACCGAGGTGAGCAGCGCCGCCATGTATTCGGCCGGGTAGTTGGCCTTGAGGTAGGCGGTCCAGAAGGAGACCAGCCCGTACCCCGCGGTGTGTGCCTTGTTGAAGGCGTAGTCGGAGAACGGGACCAGGATGTCCCACAGCGTCTTGATCGCCGCGTCGGAGTAGCCGTTGGCGCGCATGCCCTCGGAGAAGGGCACGTACTCCTTGTCGAGGATCTCCTTCTTCTTCTTGCCCATCGCCCGGCGGAGCAGGTCGGCGGCGCCGAGCGTGTAGCCGGCGAGCTGCTGCGCGATCGCCATGACCTGCTCCTGGTAGACGATCAACCCGTAGGTGTCGCCCAGGATGTCTTCGAGCGCGTCGGCCAGCTCGGGGTGGATCGGCACGACCGGCTTGCGGCCGTTCTTGCGGTCGGCGTATTCGTTGTGGGCGTTGGCGCCCATCGGGCCGGGGCGGTAGAGCGCGAGCACCGCGGAGATGTCTTCGAAGTTGTCGGGGATCATCGAGCGCAGCAGCGAGCGCATCGGGCCGCCGTCGAGCTGGAAGACGCCGAGCGTGTCGCCGCGGGCCAGCAGCTCGTAGGTCGGCTTGTCGGCCAGCGGCAGCTTCTCCAGGACGACCGTCTCTCCGCGGTTGTCGGCGATGCCGTCGAGGCAGTCGTCCATGATGGTCAGGTTGCGCAGGCCCAGGAAGTCCATCTTGAGCAGGCCGATGGACTCGCAGGCGCCCATGTCCCACTGCGTGATGATCGCGCCGTCGTTGTCGCGCCGCCAGATCGGCAGCACGTCCATCAGCGGCTCGCCGGACAGGATCACGCCGGCCGCGTGCACGCCGGGCTGGCGGATCAGGCCCTCGATGCCCTTGGCGGTGTCGACGACCTTCTTGGTGTCGGGGTCGGTCTCGTAGAGCGTGCGGAACTCGGCGGCCTCGGCGTAGCGGTTGTGCGACGGGTCGAAGATGCCGGAGAGCGGGATGTCCTTGCCCATCACCGGCGGCGGCATCGCCTTGGTGATCTTGTCGCCGACCGCGAACGGGTAGCCGAGCACCCGGGCCGCGTCCTTGATCGCCGCCTTCGCCTTGATCTTGCCGTAGGTGACGATCTGGGCGACCCGCTCCTCGCCCCAGCGCTCGGTGGCGTAGCGGATCATGTCGCCGCGCCGGCGCTCGTCGAAGTCCATGTCGATGTCGGGCATCGAGATGCGGTCGGGGTTGAGGAACCGCTCGAACAGCAGGCCGTGGTCCATCGGGTCGAGCTCGGTGATCTTCAGCGCGTAGGCGATCAGCGCGCCGGCGGCCGAACCACGCCCGGGGCCGACCCGGATCTTCTCCTTGCGGGCATATTCGCAGAGGTCGGCGGTGACCAGGAAGTAGCCCGGGAAGCCCATCTTGCAGATGACGTCGAGCTCGTAGTCGGCCTGCCGCAGCCGGTCGTCGGGGACGCCGTTGGGGAACCGCTCGCGCAGCCCGCGGTGCACCTCGGCGCGCAGCCACGACTCTTCGGTGTAGCCATCGGGCACCGGGAACGAGGGCATCAGCTTGCGGTGCGCGAACACCGACGAGTAGTCGCCGATCTTCTCGGCGATCTCCAGCGTGTTGGCGCAGGCGCCGGGCACCTCGGCCTCCCACACCGCCCGCATCTCGTCGGCCGACTTCAGGTAGAAGTCGCGCGCGTCGAACTTGAAGCGCTTGGGATCGGCCATCGTGGACCCCGACTGCACGCAGAGCAGGACCTCGTGCGCGTCGGCGTCTTTCGCGTAGGTGTAGTGCAGGTCGTTGGTGGCCACCGGCTTGAGCCCGAGCCGCTTGCCCAGGCGCAGCAGGTCTTGCCGGACGCGGGTCTCGATGTCGAGCCCGTGGTCCATCAGCTCGAGGTAGAAGTTGTCCTTGCCGAAGATGTCGGCGAACTCGGCCGCCGACGCGCACGCCTTCTCGAAGTCGCCGATCCGCAGCCAGGTCTGCACCTCGCCGGACGGGCACCCGGTGGTCGCGATGATCCCCTTGCCGTGCTCGTGCAGCAGCTCACGGTCGGCGCGCGGCTTGAAGTAGTAGCCCTCCAGCGACGACCGCGACTGCATCCGGAAGAGGTTGCGCAACCCGTCGGCGTCGGCGGCCAGCATGGTCATGTGGGTGTAGGCACCACCACCGGAGACGTCGTTCTCGCCGCCGTCGGCCCAGCGCACCCGGACCCGGTCCTGCCGCGCCGTGTTGGGCGTGACGTAGGACTCGACCCCGATGACCGGCTTGATCCCCGCGCCGGTGGCCTGCTTGAAGAAGTCGTAGGCGCCGTACATATTGCCGTGGTCGGTCATCGCCAGCGCCGGCATGCCCAACCGGTTGGCCTCGGCGAACAGCTCCTTGAGCCGGGCGGCACCGTCGAGCATCGAGTATTCCGTGTGCACGTGCAGATGCACGAAGGAATCGGACACCCGGACCCCCTTAACTCAAGCGCCGCGACCACCCTAGTCGCGCGGTACGACAGTCGGCATCAGGCCCGGGGGTGAGTTGAAGATCAAATTCATATGATGTTCCCGGGCCCGCGGTGGTGCAGACCGTCGCTCCCGCCGGGGATCGCTCCGCTTCGCTGCGCTTGCCAGGCCCGCGGCACACACCCCCCAAAACATCCTAGGACGAAAGCCATTCGGCCTCGCCGGCCAGAGTCGCAGGCCCGGGTCCGGTCGATGCCCGGCGTCGTGGGCGCGGGCACCATGGCACGCGGCGATCACGGGGGTCAGCGGGCGAAGGGCTCCAGCATGATGCTGGCCGCCTTGAGCCAGGCGTCTCTGGTCTCCGGCTGGAGCTGCTGGTATTCGATCGACGAGCCCGCCTCGAGGGCCGGGTCGTAGGGCACCACGGCGACCGCGCGGGTGCGGGTCGCGAAGTGGGCCGCGAAGTCGTCGAGCAGCGGCGACTTGCCCGGCGTCGGGCAGGACAGCAGCGTCACCGCGTTGGTGGCCAGGTCGCCCATGCCGACGTCGTAGAGCAGGTCGAGCATCCAGTCGGCGGTGAACGCGGCGTCTTCGCGCGGCACCGTGGTGATCACCAACTGGTCGGCCGCCTGCAGGACGGTCTGCCAGTTGGCGCTCTCCACGTTGTTGCCGGTGTCGACGCAGATCACGTCGTGGGTGCGGCGGAGCAACTCGAGCACCCGGCGGACCGTGTATTGGTCGAGCCGCTGCGCGAACCGCGGGCTCTCCTCGCCGGCCAGCACGTCGTAGGTGCCGTCGGAGGCGTGCCGCAGGTAGGCGTCGAGCGCCTCGGTCAGCGCGTACCCGTGTTGCGACTCGACCTCGGCCAGGTCGGCGATCAGGTGCCTGATCGTGCGGGCGTGCCGGGCGCTGCCGGCGCGCAGCCCGAGGGTGCCCCGCAGCTCGTTGTCGTCCCAGGCCAGCACGCCCTGCCCGCGGACGCTGCCGACGGTCGCGGCGGCCAGCACGGTCGCGGTGGTCTTGTGCACGCCGCCCTTGGGGTTGGCGAACGCCACCACCCGCGAGCCGCCGAGCTCGCGGCGCAGCACCCCGACGGCGCGCTCGACCTCGAGGTTGGCAGCGGCCGGCGCGCGCCACTCCAGGCCGCCCGGGTCGGGCGGCGCGGCGACCGGCGGCGGCTCGACCAGCCGCGGCTCGGCGCGGGCGAAGCCGTTGTAACCGCCGCCGGCGTAGCTCTCGGCGTAGTCGCCGCCGTCGAAGTTGTCGCCGGTGTAGCGGTCGTCGCCGTAGCCGGCACCCGCACCCGACCCGTAGGCGTAGTCGGGCTCGCGCTCGCCGCCGTAGTAGGCGCCGGAGCGGTAGGCGCCGGGCTCGTAGGGCTCCGGGGCAGGCGGCGGCGCGGGCGGAGGCACGAAGCTCTCCGGCACCGGCGGCGCGAAGGGCTCCGGCACCGGCGGCGGGAAGGTCTCCTCCGCGGGCGGGTAGCGCCGCTCCGGCGGGTAGGCAACCGGCGCGACCGCGCGGCCCTGGAACCCGTTGACCGGCGCGATCGGCTGCTCCTGACGCTCCGCCGGCGCCCGCGGCGCGGCAACTCTGGCTTCCCGGACTTCGCTGTTCTCACCGGTGCGGCCGCCGAGCAGCGCGCGGTCGAGGAGTGCTCGCCACCGTGGGGCCGGCTCAGCCGGTCGACCCCATCCGGTTTCGGTGCCCTCCACGCCTCGCCCTCCCGACGCGTACTCCCGCTCGACAGATCCGGCTACGACGCAACCCTATGCGGCCCACACCAGCACGCATATCCCCACTGTGCACATGGCACACCGTCAGACTGGTCCAACGTGCCGGACCGGTCACCGGATGTGGGCCACTCCACGATTACCCCGGCTCTGGTGAAACCGTCGGCGCGGCCTCCGTCGGCGCGGCGGTCGCGGGCTCGCCGGTCGGAGCGCCGGGCTCCGGCGACGGCGGACCGGGCTCGGGCGGTGCCGCCGACGGTGTCGGTTCCGGCGGCCGCGCGGTCGGCGTCGGACCGGCGCCGGCCGGGTCGGCGGCGGGGTGTGGTTCCGGCAGCGGCGGCAGGAACACCGCCCGGTCCAGTGCGCGCACCTCCGGCGCCGGGTCGACCGCGCGCACGCCGGGGCGGGCGGCCAGCCGTTTCAGGTCGGGCGCCCCCGCGCGCAGGACCGCCGCGTAGACACATGAGCAATGCGTACGGTAGGCCGTCGCCTCGGCGATCGCCACCTGCGCGGCTGTCTCGTACACGGGACGCAGTCGCTCTTCGTCCCTGGTGCCGGTGACCTCGGCGGCGCGCTCCTGGTAGTCGTGCGCCTCGCGCTCCTTGCGCTCGGCGAACAGCAGCATGCCGGCGACCACGTCGTCGGGCACCTGGTGCACCGGCATCCGGGCGATCTGGGTCTGCATGCCGGGCAGTGGCACCCGGGTGAACACCTCGGCGACCGGCGCGCCGCCCAGCACGGTGGGCAGCCGGTCGGGAGCGAGATAGGCGGAGAACATAACCAGGGCGTACGGCGGGCCGTCGCCGGACGCCTTCGCGGACAGCGCGTCGAGTTCGCGGCGGGACTCGGCGAGGTAGGTCGGCACCGACTCGCCGTCGGGCACACCGACCCGGACCACCTCGGTGTCGGTCGGCGTCTCCTTCGGCCGCTCGGCGACCCAGACCGCGGTCACCATCACGGCGGTGGCCGACGCCAGCGCCACCGCGGTGACCAGGCCGGTGTGGCCGGTCGGGCGGCGCAACCGGTCGAGCAGGCGACCCAGCGGCGGCACGAGCGTTTCGTCGAGTTTGCGGAGCAGGCCGTCGACGCGCACGATCACCCTCCCCCGCGATCCCCCGCGATCTCAGTCGCGCAGGATGTCCAGCGCGTGCTGCAGGTCGTCAGGGTAGCCGCTCTCGAAGAGCACCTCGTCGCCCGTGCCAGGGTGGACGAACGACAGCGCGCGGGCGTGCAGCCACTGGCGGGCGAGCCCGATGCGGGCGGAGAGCGTCGGGTCGGCGCCGTAGGTCAGGTCGCCCACGCAGGGGTGCCGCAGAGCCGAGAAATGCACGCGAATCTGGTGGGTACGGCCGGTCTCCAGGCGCACGTCGACCAGGCTCGCCGACGGGAACGCCTCGACCGTGTCGTAGTGGGTGACGCTCGGCTTGCCGCCGGAGACCACCGCCCAGCGGTAGTCGTGGTGCGGGTGCCGGTCGATCGGTGCGTCGATGGTCCCGCGGAGGGGATCGAGGTGGCCCTGCACGACGGCGCTGTAGCGCTTGTCGACCTCGCGTACCTTGAACGCCCGCTTCAGCGCCGTGTAGGCGCGCTCGCTCTTCGCCACCACCATCAGTCCGCTGGTGCCGACGTCGAGGCGGTGCACCACACCCTGCCGCTCGGCGGCGCCACTGGTGGAGATCCGGTGGCCGATCGCGGCCAGGCCGGCGACCACGGTCGGCCCGGTCCAGCCCGGGCTCGGGTGCGCGGCCACGCCGACCGGCTTGTCGACCACCACGATGTCGTCGTCGGCGTAGACGACGAGGAGCCCCGGAACCGCCTGCGGAACGACCACGTCGGTCGGTGCCTGCGGCTCGGGCAGCCGCACCTCGAGCCAGGCGCCGGCGGCGACCTTGTCGGACTTGGGCCGCGGCGTGCCGTCGACGACCGCGTCACCGGCCTCGACGATCGCGGCGGCGGCCGTGCGGGACAGCCCGAACAGCCGGGAGATGGCCTGGTCGAGGCGCATCCCGTCGAGCCCGTCGGGAACGGGCAGGGCGCGGGAGGTCACTTGTCGCCGGCCTTCGCCTTGCGCAGGGGTACGCGCGAGCCGTCGCGCTGGCGGCCGGTGAACTCCAGGATGATCGCGAGCACGACACCGCAGGTCAGCGCGCTGTCGGCGATGTTGAAGACGGCGAACTTCTCACCGTAGGGCGCGAACAGGCTGATCATGTCGACCACGTGGCCCTGGAACGGGCCCGGCGCCCGGAAGAGGCGGTCGACGACGTTGCCCAGCGCGCCGCCCGCGACCAGGCCGAGGGCTATCGCCCAGGGCATCGACCGCAGCTTGAACGCCATCCAGGTGATCCAGCCGACCACCCCGAGGGCGACCAGCGGGAAGATCCAGGTGTGGCCGCTGGCCAGGCTGAACGCGGCGCCGCCGTTGCGGATCAGGCTGAGGTAGACCGCACCGCCGAGGATCCGGACCGGGCCGCGCCCCGTGAGCTCTTCGAGGGCGAAGTGCTTGGTGATCTGGTCGAGCAGGATGATGAAGGCGGCGACGCCGACCAGGATCCAGACCGCCGTGGCCCGGGCACGCGTGGGCGGCGCCGGGGTTTCGTCCGCAGGCGTGGTCGCGGTCATCTGTCCCTCTTCGGCGGCGTTCAGCTCGGCCTGCTTCCTCGTCGGCTGGTCTCGCCGGGTGCCAGCTAAGGCAGTGCCCGGTCGGGCCGTTGTTCCACACGGCCCGGCCGGGCAACTCTACGCGAACGCCCGCGCGCCGCGGCTACCGGCGCTCCTCCAACTGCTTGCAGGTGACGCAGAGGGTCGCCGAGGGGAAGGCGGCCAGCCGCTCCACCGGGATGGGGTTGCCGCACCGCTCGCACCAGCCGTACCCACCCTCGTCGAGGCGTTCCAGCGCCCGTTCGACCTGGCTGATCCGGTCGAGGATGCTGTTGGCGAGGGAGATCTCCTGCTCGCGCTCGAAGGTCTTGGTGCCGGTGTCGGCCTGGTCGTCGCCCGCCGAGTCGGTGAACCGGTCGCGCTGCAAGACGGTGATCTCCGTCAGCGTCTGGCTGTGCTCGACCGTCAGTTCGTCCCGCCGTGACGAGAGGGCCGCACGGATCTTCTCCGTCTCCGCGGCGGACCGGGTGCCCTTCGGCGCCTTCCTGCTGGCGGCGGTCTTCGTGTCGGCTGGCTTCACCATGGCTTCTCCCTCAGCCGCGGCCCCCGCGGCGGTTTGTGCTGCCGCCGCGGAGGACGAACGCTTCCTCCGCGACGCGACCGGGTCGGCAGACCCGGTCTGGATCGAGGTGTCGGCTCCGGCCGGCGCGCCCGGCGCGCCCACCTCCGACCTGGTGGCGCGGGTCGACGACCCCGCCTTCGAGGCGGCCGGCTTTCGACCGGTCTGGCGCCCCGACGCCGGCGCCGCCGTTGGCGCGGCCTTCTTCCGTGCCGCCGCCGAGGCGGAGCCCCGCCGGCTGCTCTTCACGGCGGCCCCGGTCGCCGATTCAGTCCCGGCCACGGGACTGCCAGCCTTCTTGGCCGGCGCCTTCCGCGCTGGCGCGGCCTTCGCCGCCGCCTTCTTCGGAGGCGCGGCCTTCCTGGCAGCGGCCTTACCCGGCGCCGCCTTCTTCGCCGCCCCCGCCTTGGCTGGCGCACCCTTCGCGGGTGCACCGTTCGCGGGCGCACCCTCTGCGGCGCTCTCAGCGGGCGCGGCCTCAGCGGCACTCGCGGGGACGGCGGCGCCCTTCGCGGCGGCCGCCTTCGTCGCGGTCCTGGCAGGCGGCCCGGCCTTCGCGGCGGTTGCTTTCGCCGCGGTCTTGCCGGGCGCAGCCTCGGCAGCACTCTTCGCGGGCGCAGCCTTCGCCGCGCTCTTCACAGCCGCGGCCTTCTTCCCGCGCGCAGCCTTCGCCGCAGCCTTGCCAGGCCCAGCCTCGGCAGCGCTCGTCGCGGCCGCAGCCTTCGCCGCAGCCTTGCCAGGCCCAGCCTCGGCAGCGCTCGTCGCGGCCGCAGCCTTCGCCGCAGCCTTGCGAGGCGCAGCCTTCGCCGCAGCCTTGCGAGGCGCAGCCTTGGCTGCGCTCCTCGCCGGAGCGGTCTTGGCAGGCGCAGCCTCGGCAGCGCTCGCCGCGGGAGCCGCCTTCGCCTTGGCAGGCGCAGCCTTGGCTGCGCTCGTCGCAGCAGCAGTCTTGACAGGCGCAGCCTCGGCAGCAGTCTTGGCAGGCGCAACCTCGGCAGCGCTCTTCGCGGGAGCAGCCTTCGCCGCCTTCTTCGCAGCTGCGGCCTTCTTCCCAGGGGCGACCTTTGCCGGCGCGGCCTTCTTAGCCCGCCCGCCCCTGGCCGCACCCTCGGCCGGCTCGACCTCGGCTGGAGTCGCCTTCGCCGCCGCGGTCCCGGCGTCCGCGGTCGACCCGGCCTTCGCCGTGGTCTTGCGAGCGCCCGACCTGCGGCCGTTCGACGCCGCCGCGTCCACCGCGGTCTCGGTCTCCGGCGGCGGGGCCTTCTTGGCCGAACTCCGCTTGGCGCTGCCGGCCTTCTTGGCCGCGGCGGTCGAGGCCGCCTTGCGCCCCGATCCGGCCTGCGCCGCCACGACGTTCTTGCGGCCCGCGGCGGGTCGCCGAGCCGAACCGGACTCGGGCTCGATCCGCGCCGTGGTGACCACCTTGGCCGCGGTTTCGGCCGGCGCCGTCGCGGCGGACCTGTTGCGGCGCTCGCCGCCGGCCGCGCGCCGCGCGTTGGTGGCCGCACCAGCCCGCTTGGGCTTGCGGTTGGACGTGGTCGCGGTCTTCTCGACGGGACCGGCGGCGCGCCCGGCACGCCCGGTTTCGGCGCGGCGGCGGGTGCGGTCGCGGGTCGGGTCGGCGTTGGCCGCGGCGGCGCGCGCGCCCGGCGCGCCGGCTGCGGCCGGTGCTTTCCGGGTCATGCTCGCGCGGTCGGCCATCACGTTCCCCCACGTGCAAAACGGGCGCGCGGCGGGCCGCCGCGCACTCCGGAGGTTGGCAAGAATACGGAACGTGAAGACGTCCGACAACATGCCGCACCGATTCCGCCTGTTCCGCCACTGATTGGCCGGTAATCGGGGCAAAAGGAACCTTAACCGATGGTTAGCGCCTTTCCTCCCCGTACTCGGCAAACCAGCGGGCCAATCGTCCGCGGCGGCTCACCGCGCGCAGGCGGCGCTCGGCCACGTCGCGGACCGCCGCCGTCGCCACGATCAACATGCTGTCGCCGACCTTCAGGCGGAAGTCCGGGCCCGGCACGATGCCGGTGCCGTCGCGGAGCACCAGCGTCACCGACGCACCGACCGGCAGCCGCAACTCGTCGAGGTGCACCCCGGCCAGCATCGAACCCGGCGGCACCTCCAACTGGAGCAGGTCGGCGCCCATCCGCTCCAGCGGCGCCGTCTCCACCGACAGCTCGGCGGCCTCCCCCGGCGCCATCACCCGCAGCGCGCGGGCGACCGGCGCGATCGTCGTCGCCTGGAGCGCGGTGAAGATCAGCACGAGCACGAAGACCACGTCGAACAGGCGGGTCGCGCCGGGATAACCGGCCGACAGCGGGATGGTCGCCAGCACGACCGGCACCGCGCCGCGCAGGCCGGCCCAGGCCAGGAACGCCTGGGCGCGCAGCGGCACGCCGAACGGGATCGCCGACACCAGCACCGACAGCGGCCGGGCGAAGAAGACCAGCGCCACACCGACGACCAGCGCCGGGACCAGCACGTTGTCGAGGCGGCCGGGCGAGGCGAGCAGGCCGAGCAGCACGAACAGGCCGATCTGGGCGAGCCAGGCCAGGCCGTCGGCGAAACCCAGGATGGCCTGCCGGTGCGGCAGCCGCGCGTTGCCGAGCACCACGCCGGCCACATATACCGCCAGGAAGCCGGAGGCGTGCGCGACAGACCCGGCCGCGTAGGCGAGCACGGTCAGCCCGATCACCGCGATGGGATAGAGGCCCGAGGACGGCAGTGCCGCGCGGCGGAGCACCCAGCGGCCGCCGATACCGACCACGAAACCGATCGCCCCGCCGGCCACCAGCTCGTAGATGATCACGAGGACTTCCCACCACCACGGGTGCACGAACGGCCCGACCGTGGACAGCAGCACGACGACCAGCACGACCGGCGCGTCGTTCATGCCGGACTCGGCCTCGACGGTGGCCACCAGGCGCGCCGGCAGGCGGAGCTTGCGCAACGTCGCGAACACCGCCGCGGCGTCGGTCGACGCGACGACCGCGCCGTAGAGCAGGGACAACTGCCAACCCAGACCGAGCAGCAGGTGTACGGCGAGCCCGACCACCGCGATGCTCACCGCCACGCCGACCGTGGCCAGGGTCAGCGAGACACCGAGCACCGGGCGCAGCGTCGACCACCGCGCGGTCAGGCCGCCCTCGGCGATGATCACGATCAGGGCGGCGAAGCCGAGCGTGCGGGTCAGCGACACGTCTTCGAACTGGATGCCCAACCCGGACTCGCCGATCAGCAGGCCGAGGCCCAGGTAGACCAGGAGGCTGGGCAGGCCGAGCCGGGTCGAGAGCCGCACCGCGGCCACCGCCACGAGCAGCACCCCCGCCCCGAGGAGAAGGGCGAGGTTCAGATTCTCGGTCACGTCTCCGTCTGACGGAGCTGCGCTACCCGACCGAGCGCCGTGTCGCCGGGCGCGCCGTCGGGGAGGTCGACCGTGAAGAGCTTGTCGCGGCTGGCGGCGCCGGTCTTCAGCGACACCGCGCTGGCACGCACGCCGAGCGCCTGCGCCACCGCCCTGCGCGCCGCCTCGGTGGCCGCGCCGTCGACCGCGCGCGCCGTGACCGCCACGACCAGGGCCGGCCCATGCGGACCGTCGTGGCGTCCCCCGACCCGGGCACGCGAAGCGCCGGGCTTGACCCGGACGGCTAGCACGACAGACCTGCTGACCATGCCTCATTGTGCCAAGAAGGGCACCCGCGACGCGGGTGCCCTTCTCAGCTGCCTACTCGTCAGACCCGGCGCGCTCCCGCGAGCAGAGCGCTGTCGGGCTCGCAGAGGCTGCACGGCGTAAAACCGAGATCCGCCGCCTCGCTGACCGGCAACGGCTCGCTCTCGCGGCCGAGCAGGTGGACGCACCCCGAGATGTGGTATCGCGGGCGTCCGTCGATCACCAGGACCGGCGCGGACATCCGCGCGACCCGGGCCGCGTCCGCGGCCGAGACGAACTGGGCCGCCGGCTCGTCCGGTGGATCCTCGTCGTCGTCATCGTCATCGTCGTCGTCAAGCCCGGGTGGGGCGTAGGCCTGCTGCGGCGGGACCTGCTGCTGCTGGCCGGGCCATCCCGGTGGCGCCGGCTCGGCGCGGAGATCGGCGAAACCCCGGTCGTAGTGACCGGTCCGGTCGTCGACAAGGCCCCCCGGCTCGTCGACGGTCGATGTCGCCGCTCTGCGCCGACCGTATTCGGTGCCATCGCCCGACCGGTAGGTGCCCTGGTTGGGCACGCTCGGTGGAGCGACGGGATCCGCGACCGCGACAGACGTCTCGTCTGCCCCCCATGCGGTCGCCCGCCGGCGGCCGGGCTCGTTGCCCCGGACCGTCGAGCGGTGGTGGAACACTCTCGCGTCATCCTCGTCGCCGGCACGCGGAAAGCGCTCGTCATCGGTGTAGCTGGCCTGTGCGCGGGCGGCGGCGGCCTGGCGGGCGCCGACGACGAGCGCGACGGCGGCGAGCAGGCTCGCCGCGATCGACAGGACCAGCAACACGCTCGAACCACCTGCGAGTCCGAGCACGAGCAGCGTGACAGCACCGAGGATGAGCACCAAACTTGCAACGATCACGGCTCACCCCCGCCGCTTTCTGTATAGATGTCGTGGGTCCGGCGTGCGCCCGGGGGACCCGGGAACGCCGGAGACACGGCACCGTCCGGGGGACGCATGCCCGCCCCCGGTTGGGCTTACGGAACCGTCGTCGGTTCGAAGAGCCCTAGCGGCCGGCTTCGAGGGAGCCGGAGCGTCCCGCGCCGCCGTAGGAACCCGCGAGACCGGCGGTGGCCAGACCAGGAGCGCCGGACGCCACAGACCGATTGCCGTCGGTCCGGGTCATCTCGGCCTCGAGCCCCTGCCCACGACCGTCGAGGTCGCGGAGCTGGCTCTCCAGGTAGGCCTTGAGCCGGGTGCGGTATTCCCGCTCGAACTGCTTGAGCTCTTCGATGTGCTTCTGCAGTGCGGTGCGCTTGGCGTCGAGACCGCCCATGGCCTCTTGGTGCCGCTGCCGCGCGTCACGCTCGAGCGCGTCGGCCTTGGCCCGCGCCTCGCGAGTGACCTCTTCGGCCTTGGTGCGCGCGTCGGAGAGCAGCTTGTCGGCCTCGCGCCGGGCGTCGGACACGTGGTCGTCCGCCGTGCGCTGGGCCATCATCAGGACCCGGAGGGCCTGCTGCTCGCCATCGCCACCCACAACCGGGGCGCCCTGGGCGCGCATCTGCTCCAGCTCGCCCTGCATGGCGCGGGCGGCCTGCTCAGCGGCGGCCTTGTCACGCTGGATCCGGTCGAGCTGGGCCTTGAGGTCGTTGAGCTCCGCCGCCAGTCGCGGGTCGGCACCCGGGCCGGCTGGCGCGCCGCCTCGGGGTCCGCCACGCTCGACCTGGGCGCGCAGCTCGTTGTTTTCCTCGATCAGCCGGGCGAGCTCGCGCTCGACCTCATCGAGGAATGCGTCGACCTCCTCCTCGTCGTACCCCCGTTTGCCGATCGGGGGTTTCTTGAAGGCGACGTTGTGCACGTCGGCCGGGGTAAGCGGCATCGAAACTCCTCGGGTCAGTTGCGGCCGCGTAGCTCCTGGTCAGACACGGTGTCAGATCCAGGGCTCCACCACGAACGTCATCAGCACGAACAGAATAACCAAGAGCACAAGGGAGGCGAGGTCGATGCTGAGGTTACCGATCCGCAGTGGTGGGATCACACGCCTCAACGCCTTGAGGGGCGGATCGGTGACGCTCCACACCACTTCGAGTCCGGCGGCCGCACCTCGCCTTGGTTGCCAACGACGGCCGTATTGAAGCACCGCGCTCAATACGAATCGTGCGAGCAGAGTGATCAGGAAGAAGTACAACAGCAGGTAGAGAACCTGGAACAGAATCGACATCACGACTCGCAGGACCCTCCGTCTGGCCGACTCTGCCCTGCTCAGGGCTATGGCAGGGTGAAGAAACCGCCTTCAGCGATCTTCGCCTTGTCCTCGGCTGTGACCTGGACGTTGGCCGGTGAAAGCAGGAACACCCGGTTGGTGACGCGCTCGATGGTACCCCTCAGACCGAACGCCAACCCCGCCGCAAAATCCACCAGACGGCGGGCATCAGACTCATCCATTTCGGTGAGGTTGATGATCACCGGAACGCCGTCCCGGAAATGCTCACCGATGGTGCGGGCCTCGCGATAAGTGGTCGGGTGCAGCGTCGTGATCTGGTAACGCTGCTCGTCGTCGGCGACTACAGCGCGTTCGCGCAACTGCACCTGGGGTGCCAGGGCGAGGTTGTCGCGGGTGGGGTAACTCACCGGGCCCGGGCTCTCCGGAGCCGGCGACCGGGTGATCGAACGCACGCTGCTGGACCGCTCGAGCGCGCGCTCGGCGCGGGACTCACGGGCGTCGCGCGTCTCGGCCAGCTCCGCCTCGGCCGCCTCCAGGCGGCTCGGCGCGCGGTCGGTGTGCCGGGTCGACCGCGCCCGCGGCACCGCCGGCAGGTCGTCGGCCTCTTCTTCGTCATCGGCGAACTCGTCGGCGTACCGGCTGGACCGGTAGCGTGATTCGCGGTAGCCGGCATCACCGGACCGGCTTCCGCCGGACCGGCTCTCGTAGCCGTCGTCATAGCCCCGGTCGTCGTCTTCCTCTTCGACCAACCCGAGCCAGACGCCCGCCTTTCGCAACGCTCCCATGTGCCGCGCCCCTCCGTCCGCCGTGTGGCACGCGCCCCCCTGCTCGAGCCACTGTCACGCGCGTGGACTCCGCCTATGCATCGGCTCCAGGCCGACCCTCCTGCGCCGTCATCCTCCCGGTTGACGGCACGCCCCCCGGCGCTGCGAAGGTCGGCTTGGAAACAACACCGATGTAGTTTGGTGTCCGCCGCCAGGCTACCCCAGCTAGTGACGCTTACCGAGCAACGCGCTACCGATACGCACATGTGTCGCGCCGTATGAAACGGCGCTTTCCAGGTCATCGGACATTCCCGCCGACAGGACCGTGGCTGTCGGATGATCGACATGGAACGCCGCCGCGATCTCGGCCAGCCGGGAGAACGCTTTCTCCGGCGGCTCACCCAGCGGCGCGACCGCCATCAGCCCGGCCAGCCGCAACGCCTCGGCCCCGGCGACCGCCGCCGCCGTGGCGTCGAGACCGCGGTCGGCGTCGGCGTCGCCCGGCAGCGCGCCGCCCCGCTCCGGGTCGCGGTCGAGGCTCACCTGGATCAGCACGTCGACGACCCGGTCGTGCCCGGCGGCGCCCCGATCGAGAGCGGCGGCCAGCCGGACGCTGTCGACGGAGTGCACCACATCGGCGTACGCCGTGACAGACCTGGCCTTGTTGCGCTGGAGTTGGCCCACGAAGTGCCACCGGACCCGGTCGCCGAGCTCGGCGGCCTTGGGCGCCGCCTCCTGGTCGCGGTTCTCGCCGATGTCGGTGACGCCGAGGTCGGCGAGCAGCGCGACGTCGCTGGCCGGGTAGGTCTTGGTGACCGCGACCAGGGTGACATCGTCGGTGCGCCCAGCGGCCGAGCGGGCGGCGTCGATCCGGGCGCGGACCCGCGCCAGGTTGGCCGCCAACTCGGCGCGCCGGGTGTCATCGCTACTCACCCGAACAGGCTATTAGGAGCCGTGCCCTGCCTCTGGCGGTGCCTGGTCCTCCGGACGGCACAGCTCAAGGCCTAGGAACCGTTCTTGAGAAAGTCCGGCACGTCGACGTCGTCGAAGAGCACCCGGCGGGACGGCTGGGTGGGCGTCACCGGCGGCGACACGGTCTCGGTGACCGTGCTGGTCACCACCGGCTGCGGCTGGCTGGCCTTGCGCACCTGCTCGGCCGGCTTGTAGGCGGGCGTGCCGCCGTCGAAGCCCGCCGCGATGACGGTGACCCGCACCTCGTCGCCGAGTGCGTCGTCGATGACCGCACCGAAGATGATGTTGGCGTCGGGGTGGGCCGCGTCGGTGACCAGCTGCGCCGCGTCGTTGATCTCGAACAGGCCGAGGTCGGAACCGCCGGCGATGGAGAGCAGCACGCCGCGCGCGCCGTCCATGCTCTGCTCGAGCAGCGGGCTGGAGATGGCGGCCTCGGCGGCCTCGACCGCGCGATTGTCGCCGCGGGCGCTGCCGATGCCCATCAGCGCGCTGCCGGCGCCGCTCATCACGCTCTTCACGTCGGCGAAGTCGAGGTTGATCAGGCCGGGCGTGGTGATCAGGTCGGTGATCCCCTGGACACCGGAGAGCAGCACCTGGTCGGCCTGGCGGAACGCGTCCATCATGCTGATGCCGCGGTCACCGAGCGCCAGTAGCCGGTCGTTGGGAATCACGATCAGCGTGTCGCACTGGTTACGCAGCTCGTCGATGCCGGACTCGGCCTGCACCTGGCGGCGCTTGCCCTCGAAGGAGAAGGGCCGGGTCACCACGCCGATGGTCAGCGCGCCGAGCTTGCGGGCGATGTTGGCGACGACGGGCGCGCCGCCGGTGCCGGTGCCGCCGCCCTCGCCGCAGGTCACGAACACCATGTCGGCGCCCTTGAGCACCTCTTCGATCTCGTCGCGGTGGTCTTCGGCCGCGCTCTTGCCGACGTCGGGGTTGGCGCCGGCGCCGAGGCCCCGGGTCAACTCGCGGCCGACGTCGAGCTTGACGTCGGCGTCGCTCATCAGCAGCGCCTGCGCGTCGGTGTTGATGGCGATGAACTCGACGCCCTTGAGGCCGACCTCGATCATCCGGTTGACGGCGTTGACGCCACCGCCACCGATGCCGACGACCTTGATGACCGCCAGGTAGTTGTGCGGAGGTGTCATGTGGGGTGCCTTCCCTTCCCGTGTGCGGCCGGACGCGGCATGCCGCCGCTACGCGAAGGGCAAGGGAGGAAACCCTCACCCTCTACTAGAGGCTTAGAGTTATGTCAACTGCTCGGCCTCTGGGGCAACGTAAGCGGGACACGACCGTGATCCAAGGACCAGCTACGGCGTGTCGCCACGCGGTATTTCTTCAGCGGATCGTGACGACCTCGGGATCGCTGACGTCAATCGTCTTTCCGTCGCGTTGAAGCAACGCCGTGGTCACCGTCGCCTTGTCGGCGTTGCGGCTCGCGTCGCCCCAGACGACGGTGCGCCCACCCGACAAACGCAGGCTGATCTGGGCCGGACCGGCCACGCTCAGGTCGACCAACTGGCGCCGGGTGGCCGGCGACAGCGCGGCGATGACGGCGACCGCGCCCTTGGCGGCGTCGGGATGGTGGCGCGGGTCGGCCAGGCGCACCAGCGGCAGGTGTGCGGGCCGGCGGGTGAGCTCCTGGAACACCACTCCGAATCGGTCGACCACCAGGAACGTCCTGCCCTGCGGGATGACCGCCTCGGCGGTGCGTTCGACCACCACGATGCTCAGCCCGTCGGGCCAGTCGCGGGTGACCGTCGCCTTCTCCACGGCCGGCAGCGCGCCGACCCGGGCGGCGACCGCGTCGAGGTCGAGCCCGGCCAGCGGCGTGCCGGTGCGGACGGCCGCCGCCTCGCGCACCTCGCCGGGGCTGACCAGCGAGGCGCCGTCGACCGTGACCGCGCGGACGCCGAGCAGGCTGGAGCCGAAGATCGCCCAGGCCAGCAGGCCGAGCACGGCGAGGCTGCCGGCGCCGACCGCCCACGGCAGCGCCGCCCTCAGCCGCCGGCGCCGGGCCCGCCGCATGAACCGGCGCACCGACGAGGGCATCGCGTCGCTGCCGGCGCGGACCAGGGTCCAGCGGCGCCGCTCGGGCGCGCCGCCGCCGGGCCGGACGGTCATCAGCCGGCGACCGGCGACACCGAACCGCCCACGGCCGGGTCGGCCGCCGTCAGTGCGGCCAGCAGCTCGTCGCCGAGCAGCGAGCTGGGCGGTGCGCCCATCGTCACGACCAGGTCGCCGGGGTGCGCCCGGCGGACCACCTCGGCCGGCACCGCGTCCCAGTCGGGCACGAACACCTTGTGCGCGGCCGGCAGGTCGATCGCCGCGGTCAGCGCGACGCCGCCCTCGCCCGGGCCGCGGGTCTCACCCGGGCCGAAGACCTCCAGGATGATCGCCTCGTCGGCCAGCCCGAGCGCGGCGGCCAGCTCGGCCTCCATGTCGCGGGTGCGGTAGACCCGGTAGGGCTGGAAGACCACCACGAGCCGGCCACCGGAGGCCACCTCGCGCAGCGTCTCCAGGGCGGCGGTGACCGAGACCGGGTGGTACGCGTACTCGTCGTAGACCACGACGCCGTTGGCGACGCCCTTGCGCTCGAACCGGCGGCGTACGCCGGGGAAGACGGCCAGCGCCTCCACCGTGTCGCGCAGCGGCACGCCCAGCTCGACCGCGGCCAGCACGGCGGCGGCGCTGTTGAGCCCGAAGTGCCCGCCGGGCACCGGCAGCCGGATCTCGCCGGCGTCCTGGCCGCGCAGGGCGGCCCGGTAGCGCACGCCGAGCACCGACGAGGAGATGTCGGACAGCCGCAGGTCGGCGTCGGCGGCGGTGCCGTAGGTGAGCACCGTGCGCCCCTCGGCCCGCAGCGTCTCGGCCAGCCGCCGGGTGCCGTCGTTGTCGGCGCAGGTGACGATGAAGCCGGCCGGGTCGGTCAGCCGGGCGTACTCCAGGAAGGCCGCCTCGAGCCCGGCCAGGTCGCCGTAGGTGTTGAGGTGGTCGGCGTCGATGTTGGTGATGATCGAGACGAACGGCCGGTAGAGCAGGAAGGAGCGGTCGCTCTCGTCGGCCTCGGCCACGAACAGGTCGCCGCTGCCGTGGTGGGCGTTGGAGCCGACCTCGGAGATCTCGCCGCCGATCACGAACGACGGGTCGAACCCGGCGTGCTGGAGGATCAGCGTGATCATCGAGGTGGTGGTGGTCTTGCCGTGGGTGCCGGCCACCGCGACCGTGCGCCGCCCGGTCATCGCCGCGGCCAGCGCCTCGGAGCGGTGCATGATCCGCAGCCCGCGCCGGCGCGCCTCCTCGAGCTCGAGGTGGTCCTGCGGGATGGCCGTCGAGTAGACCACGGTGTCGACCCCGTCGAGGTTTGCGGGCACGTGCTGCATGTGGATGGTGCCGCCCAGGGCACGCAGACCGGCCAGCGCCGGCCACTCCCGCAGCTCGCTGCCGGACGTCGGGATCCCCCGGGTCAGCAGCAGCCGGGCCAGGCCGCTCATGCCGACACCGCCCACGCCGATCAGGTGCACCTTGCCCAGGTCTTCGGCGGCCAGGATGCCGGCCGGGGTGAAGTCCGCGATGTTGAGCCCTGCCACCGTGCCTCGCTCTCGTCAGTGCTTCTCAGCCGTGCGTCGCCGCTTCGTAAACGAAGTCGAGCAGTGCCTCGTCACCGTCGCGCCGGCCGTAGCCCGCCGCGGCGTGGCCCATCGCGGCCAACCGGTGCCGGTCGTGCAGCAGCGGGATGACGGTGCGCTCGACCCACGCCGGGGTCATCTCACCGTCTTCGACCAGCAGCCCGCCGCCCGCGTCGACCACCGGCTGCGCATTGCGGCTCTGCTCCTGGTTGCTGTAGGGGTAGGGCACGTAGATAGTCGGCAGGCCGATCGCGCAGACCTCGGCGACGGTCATCGCGCCGCCCCGGCTCAGCATCAGGTCGGCGGCCGCGTACCCCAGCTCCATCTCGCTCAGGTAGGGCACGGTCACGTAGGGCACCGGCAGGTCGTTGGGCACGGAGACCGGCTCGTTGCGGGCGCCGATCACGTGCAGCACCTGCACCCCGGCCCGGGACAGCTCCTTGGCGGCACCGGCGACGGCGAGGTTGATCGAGCGGGCGCCCTGCGAACCGCCGGAGACGAACAGCACCGGCAGGTCGGGCCGCAGGCCGAAGCGGGCCCGGGCGGCGGCCGAGGCGGCCCGGCGGTCGAGGTGGGCGATCGAGGCGCGCAGCGGCACGCCGACCACCCGGGCGTCCTTCAGCGAGTCGGCCTGCCGCGGCTGGTGCGGGAAGCCGACCGCGACGTGCTTGGTGAACCGCATGCCCATCCGGTTGGCGACCCCCGGCGGCACGTTGACCTCGTGGATCACGATCGGCAGCTCGCGGCGCCACGCGGCCAGGTAGCCGGGCACCGAGACGTAGCCGCCGAACCCCACCACCACGTCGGCGCGGACCTCGTCGAGCACCTTGCCGGCCGCGCGGGAGGAGGTCAACATCCGGTCGGGAGTACGCAGCAGCGCCATGTTGATCGACCGGGGCAGCTGGAACGCCGGGATCTGCCGCAGGTCGTAGCCGTGCGGCGGGATGAGCTCGTTCTCCAGGCCCTTCGGGGTGCCCAGGCAGGTGATCCGGACCGATGGATCGTGCCGCCGGAGACAGTCGGCGAAGGCGAGCAACGGGTAGATGTGCCCACCCGTCCCTCCGCCAGCCAGCACGACCGACCGCAGCGGACCCATCACCGTCTCCTCTCGCCGCTCACGCCTGCGCGTTCCCGCGTGGCACGACCGGCGGCGGGCGCCGCCGGACGGCTGGCCGCCGGAGTCTGAGGCAACGGAGGCAGCGGGGCCCAGAGTAGCCGGACCCACCGGGCCGGCGGGCGGGCATGGAGGGCACGGGCGGCGTCGGGTTCGGCCCGGGCGAACGACGCCAGGATGCCGACACCGGCCAGGTTCGCCACCAGCGCGCTGCCGCCGTCGGAGATGAACGGCAGCGGCACGCCGGTGATCGGGATCAGGCCGACCACGCCACCGATGTTGATCAGCGCCTGTGCGACCAGCCAGGTGGTGATCGCGGCCGCGACGAGGCGGCGGAACGGGTCGCCGATCCGGCGGGCGATCCGCAGGCCGGTGTAGGCGATGACGCCGAACAGGGCGAGCACCACCACGCAGCCGATCACGCCGAGCTCTTCGGCGATGACGGCGAAGATGAAGTCGTTGTCGGCCGCCGGCAGCCAGTTCCATTTGAGCCGGCCCTCACCAAGCCCGACACCGAACCAGCCGCCGTTGTCGATCGCGTAGCGAGCCTGGATGCCCTGGTAGCAGCCGCTGTCGGCGCAGTCCGCGGGCGGGTTGAAGAAGGTCAGCAGCCGCGCGAAGCGGTAGTTGCCGCCTTCCCCCTCCGAGCCGGTGCCGGACGCCGCCGCGATCAGCCCACCGATGCCGACCAAACCGACCACTGAGAGGTTGGCGAAGACCCGCATCCGCACGCCCGCCGCCCACAGCAGGCCGACCACGATGGCCAGCAGGATCAGCATGGTGCCCAGGTCTTCGTAGCCGACGAGCAGGAACAGCAACGCGACCACCGGGAACAGCGGCATGGCCAGCTCGCGCCAGTGGTTGAGCGCCGGACCCTTGCGGGCGATCACGCCGGCCGCCCATAGGATCAGGCCGAGCTTGAGGAACTCCGAGGGCTGCACCTGGAACGAGCCGATGTGCAGCCAGAGCTTGAGCTTGTCGTTCTGGATCGGGCCGAGGTGCACCACGTCGACTTTTCGGATCGCGGCCAGCGCGTTGAGCCCGTTGAGGAACAGCAGCAGCGCGATGGAGACGCCCAGCACCGGGCGGGCCAGCGCCCGGAAGGTGCCGGCCGGCAGCCGCTGGCAGATCCAGAACACGACCAGCCCGACCAGCGCGAACAGGCCCTGCTTGCCCAGCGCGGCGAACGCGTTGCCGTCGTCGGCGATGTCGCGCGGGCCGGTCGCCGAGAAGACCATGGTGAGACCGATGACCAGCAGCAGCCCGGAACTGGAGATCAGCAGGTAGTAGGACGCCAGCGGACGGCCGAGCAGCCCGCGCAGCGCCGCCACCGCCAGCCCGCCGTCGAACGGCGAGCGGCGCGCCCGCGCGCCCTTGGCCGGTTTCGCTTCCTCCCCCACCGGCCTATCATCGACGCTCGCCGCGCCCACACACCGGAGAAAACCTCGGCGTGTCGGTTAAACCCTCAGGTGACGGCGGCCAGGAAGTCGCTGTAGAAGAGGCCGAGGGCCATCGCGACGCCGATGCCGGCGATGATCCAGAAGCGGACCACGATGTTGACCTCGCTCCACCCGGCGAGTTCGAAGTGGTGTTGCAGTGGCGACATCCGGAACACCCGTTTGCCCGTGGTCCGGAACGAGATGACCTGGATGACCACCGACATCGTGATGATCACGAAGAGCCCGCCGATGATCGGCAGCAGCAGCACCGTGCGGGTCGACATCGCCATGCCGGCGATCAGGCCGCCCAGGGCCAGCGCGCCGGTGTCACCCATGAAGATCCGCGCCGGGGACGTGTTCCACCACAGGAAGCCGACACAGGCCCCGGCCGCGGCGCCGGCTATCAGGGCTATCTCGAGCGGATCGCGTACGGCGTAGCAGTAGGTGTTGGCACCGGCCTTGACGTAGCTCGGGTCGGCGCACCAGTGGCGGTACTGCCAGAACGCGATCAGCGCGTACGCGCCGAGCACCATCGTCGAGGCGCCGGTCGCGAGGCCGTCGAGGCCGTCGGTCAGGTTGACCCCGTTGGTCGCGCTGAGCACCACGGCCACGAACAGGATGACCGAGCCCACCTTGCCGATGTCGAGCCAGCTCACCTCGCGGATGAACGAGATCGCGGTGCTGCCGACGGTCTCCGAGTTGGTGCGGCCGCCGGTGCTGTCGAGCATGGTGCTCGGGAAGTAGAGCGCGATGACGCCGAAGGTGGCGCCGACCAGGAGTTGGCCGAGCAGCTTGCCGCGCTTGTTGAGGCCGCCGCTGTGCCGCCGGCGCACCTTCAGGAAGTCGTCGATGAAGCCGACCGCGCCGCAGAACACCAGCAGGCCGAGCAGCACCAGCGCGGTGATCGTGGGGCCGACCTGGAAGATCTGCTGGCTGGGCAGCGTGGTCAGGGCGATGTGGCCGGCCACGTACGCGATGATCGTGGCCACGATGAAGACCACGCCGCCCATCGTCGGCGTCCCCTTCTTGCCCATGTGCATCTGCGGGCCGTCGGCGCGGATCGGCTGGCCGGCCTTGAGCCGGGTGAACACCTTGATCGCGAGCGGCGTGCCGAACAGCGAGACGAGGAACGCCACCGCCATCGCGACGATGACCGCCCTCACGCGGCGTGCCCGTCTGCGCGCAGAGCGTCAGCCACGTCCCAGGTGCGGTAGCGCGAGCCCTTGACCAGCACCACGTCGCCCGGCCGCAACTCGGCGTGGAGCGCGTCGATCGCCGCCGCCTGGTCGCCCACCACCACCGACCTACCTTCCCAGCCCGGATGGGCGATCGCGCCGTCGTGGATCGGCCCGGCCGCGTCGCCGACGACGACCAGCCGGTCGACGCCCAGCTCCGCGGCGAGCCGCCCGACCTCTTCGTGGCCGGACCGTTCGAACTCGCCGAGCTCGGCCATGTAGCCGAGCACCGCGACGGTACGCCGCCCCGCGCCGACCGCCGCGAGCGCCCGCAGGGCCGCCGAGGCCGATGCCGGGTTGGCGTTGTAGGAGTCGTCGATGACCGTCACCCCGTCGGGGCGGTCGAACAGGTCCATCCGGCGGGCCGAACGCAGCTCCAGCTCGCCCAGCGCCTCGCCCAGCTCGCGCAGCGGCATGCCGAGCTCGCGGGCCACCGCGGCGGCGGCGAGGCTGTTGGCCACCTGGTGCCGGCCGGAGACCCGCAGCCGGACCGGCACGCTGCCCCGGGCCACCCGCAGCGTGTAGGACGCCCGGCCGCGCTCGTCGAGGGTCACCTCGTCGGCGCGCACGTCGGCGTCCGCCGACTCGCCGAACAGCACGACCTTGCCGCGGGTGCGCACCGCCATCTTGCGGACCCACTCGTCGTCGGCGTTGAGGACCGCGACCCCGTCCACGGGTACGGCCTCGGGCAGCTCGCCCTTCGCGGCGGCGATGCCCTCGACCGAGCCGAACTCGCCGATGTGCGCGACGCCCACGTTGAGCACCACACCGACCCGGGGCCGGGCGATGCCGGCGAGGTAGCTGATGTGCCCGGCACCCCGGGCGCCCATCTCCAGCACCAGGAAGCGCGTCGCCTCGTCGGACCGCAGCACCGTGTGCGGATAGCCCAGCTCGTTGTTGAGGCTGCCGGCCGGTGCCACCGTCGGGCCGAGCCTGGCCGCGAGCTGGGCCACCAGGTCCTTGGTGGTGGTCTTCCCGGACGAACCGGTCAGCCCGATCACCGACAGGTCGGGCAGCCGGGAGACGACCACCCGGGCCAGCGCGGCCAGCGCGGCCAGCGGGTCGTCGACCAGCACCATCGGCACGCCCTCGACCGGCCGGCTGCCGAGCACCGCGGTCGCGCCGGCGGCCACCGCGGCCGCGGCGAACTCGTGGCCGTCGACCTTCTCGCCGGGGAACGCGACGAACAGCCCGCCCGGCCCGACCTTGCGCGAGTCGTACTCGACGTCGCCGGTCAGCACCGCCGCGGGGTCGGCGCCGGCCAGCCGGCCGCCGACCGCCGCCGCGACCTCGTCGAGGCGCATTTTGATCATCGCTGGCCCACCAGGTGGCCGAACCGGGCCCGCAGTGCCGCCGCGAGCTCGACCCGGTCGTCGAACGGGTGCGTCACGCCGGCCACCTCCTGCCCTCGTTCGTGCCCCTTGCCGAGCACCGCGATCACGTCGTCGTCACCGGCCCGGCGGACCGCCTCGTCGATCGCCGCCCGCCGGCCGCCGGTGACCTCCTCGACCACCGCCGGCCCGGTCGCGCCGGCCAGCACCTCGGCCCGGATCGCCGCCGGGTCCTCGGTGCGCGGGTTGTCCTCGGTGACCAGCACCAGGTCGGCGCCCTGCGCGGCGGCGGCACCCATCAGCGGGCGCTTGCCCCGGTCGCGGTCGCCGCCCGCGCCGATCACGCAGATCAGCCGCCCGCCCCGGGAGGTGGCCCGGGCCCGCAGGGCGCGCAGCGCCGCCACGATCGCGTCGGGCTTGTGCGCGTAGTCGACCACGCCCAGCACCGGGCCGGGCGCGCTGACCACCTCGAGCCGGCCGGGCACCCCGGCGCAGTCGGCGACGCCCCGCGCCGCCGTCGCCGGGTCGACCCCGACGGCGACCAGCGACGCGATCGCCAGCAGCGCGTTGGCCACGTTGTGCAGCCCGGGCAGCGCGACCCCGGCGTCGACCAGGACACCGTCGGGGCCGTGCGCGGCGAACGCCTGGCCGTAGCCGGCGTCGGCGACGGCGTCGGCCCACCAGGTCGCGGCGCGGTCGCCGGCGGCCGAGTAGGTGACCGTCGCGGGCTTGCGCAGCGGCTCGAGGGCCGGGTCGTCGAGGTTGAGGATCTCGACCCGGCAGCGCCCGTCGAAGAGCTTGGCCTTGGCCGCGAAGTAGTCGTCGCGGTCGGCGTGGAAGTCGAGGTGGTCCTGGCCGAAGTTGGTGTAGCCGCCGACCGCGAAGTGCACCCCGCCGACCCGGCCCATCGCCAGGGCGTGGCTGGAGACCTCCATGACCACGGCCGTGACCCCGCGCTCGCGGGCGGCGGCGAGCAGCGCGTGCAGGTCGGTGGCCTCGGGGGTGGTGCGCACGCTGTCGACCACGAAGTCGCCGAGGCGGGTCTCCACGGTGCCGATCAGCCCCGTGACGTGACCGGCGGCGCGCAGCCCGGACTCGACCAGGTAGGCGGTCGAGGTCTTGCCGGCGGTGCCGGTGATGCCGATGACCACCAGGCCGGCCGTCGGGTCGCCGTAGACGGCCGCGGCGACCGGGCCGAGCGCCTCGCGCGGGTCGTCGACCACGATCGCGGGCAGCCCCGCCGCGGCGGCGGCCGGTGCGCCGGCCGGGTCTGTCAGCACCGCGACCGCGCCGGCCGCGGCGACGGCCGGGATGAACTCGGCACCGTGCCGGCGGGCGCCGGGCAGCGCCGCGTAGAGGTCACCGGGGCGCACCTCGCCACTCGCGTGGGTGATCCCGGTCACCGGGGCGTCGGGCGTGGGCACACCCGCTCCGACCAGGGTCGCCAGGTCAGCGAGCCGGACGGGAACGACGGCGCGGGGGCGCGGATTGCCGGGCACGGCGTCAGACCCTACCCGGTCCGTGCCCGGCTTCCGCATACCCACGCTGATCTACGGGAAGGCGACGTAATTGGGTGCGGGCTTGGTGCTCGGCGGCACCCGGTAGTGCTGCAGCGTGTACTGCATCATCTCGCGGAACGCCGGCCCGGTGACGTCGCCGCCGCCCCCGCCCGGTGTGTACGCGAACACCGCCACCACATACCGCGGCGCCTCGGCCGGTGCCATGCCGATGAACGACGCCACGTCGCCGGGCGCGTACTCACCGTCAACCACCCGCTTGCCGGTGCCCGTCTTGCCGGCCACCCGGTAGCCCTTGATCCGGCCGTTGAGGCCGGTCGCGTGCGGGATCGTGGTGACCGCCTCCATCAGGTTGCGCAGCTGCGCGGCGTGCTCCGGGCTGATCACCTGGTGGCTCTGCGGCGCGGGCGGCGCCACGTGTGTGCCGTCGGCGTTCACCGTGTCCTTGATCAGGTGTGGTTGGACCCAGGTGCCGCCGTTGGCGATCGCCGCGTAGACGGCGGCCATCTGCAGCGGGGTCACGTCGACGCTGTGTCCGATCGGGATCGAGCCGGGCGACGAGCCGTTCCACTCGTCCGGCGGCAGCACGTGACCGGTCGCCTCGCCCGGCATGCCCTCCCCGGTCGCCTTGCCGAGGCCGAACTTGAGCTGGTAGTCGTACACCTTCTGCGGTCCGAGCCTGTCGGCGATCTTGATCGTCGTGACGTTCGACGAGAACGCCAGCGCGCCCGCCATCGACAATTTCCGGCCGTCGGCCTTGTGGGTGTCCTCGTAGGTGACGCCGGCCTTGGTGATCGTCGACGCGGTCGGCCACACCGTCTTCGGCGTGATCACGCCCTCCTCCAGGCCGGCCCCGAAGATGATCGCCTTGTGCACCGAGCCCGGGTCGACGACGAACGAGGTCGCCGCGTCCTCCCGGTCGATCGGCGGATAGTCCTCCCAGTCGGCCGCGTTGTAGGTCGGCTGGCTGGCCTGGGCCAGCACCTCACCGGTCTTGACGTCGAGCACGACGGCCGCGGCGACGCTGGCCCTGTGCTCCTTGGCGTTGGCGCTCAGCGACCGCTGGATCTCGTACTGCAGGTCGCGGTCGATGGTCAGGGTCAGCGAACTGCCCGGCTTGGCCGGCACCACCTGGCTGTAGCCGCCCGGGATCGGCGCGTTGAGGTCGTTCTTGCCGTATTCGAACCGGTGCTTGCCGTTGGTGCCGCGCAGCACGTCGTCGTAGCGCGCCTCGAGCCCCTCGAGGCCCGTCATGTCTTCACTGGTGATGCCGATCAGGTTGGCGGCCAGGTCGGCGCCGGGGATCTCCCGCCGCTCGTCGTGGTCGATCCCGATGCCCAGGATGTTGAGCGCCATCACCTGGTTGGCCTTCTCGATCGGCACACCGCGGGCCAGCCACTCGAACCGCGACGGGGTGCCGCCGGGCAGGTTGCGCTTGGCCATCCGGGCTTCCAGGTCGGAGCGGGCCACGCCGAGCAGGGGCGACAGCTTGGCCGCCGCGTCCTTCGGGTCCTTGACCAGCGTCGGGTCGGCGAAGACGTAGCGGGCCTCGACGCTGTGCGTCAGCGGCACGCCCGACCGGTCGTAGATGCCACCCCGGGACGCGAAGAGCGTGACGGTACGCAGGCGGTCGTTGACGCCGCCGTCGGCGTACGCCGGGGTCGGCAGCATCTGCAGCGTGACCAACCGGATGCCGATGCAGGCGAACATGGCCAGCGCCAGGAACGCGCCGAGCCGCAGCCGGCGGTTGGGGTCGGCCAGCTTGGTCCGCGGCCGCGGCTTGCGGCGCAGCGGGCGCGGCGCGGTCGGCCGGCCCTTCCCGGCGCCGGAGGACCGGGCCTGCCCGGCGCCGGACCGCGCCTGACCGCCGGACCGGGCCTGACCGCCACCGCCGGACCGGGCCTGACCGCCGCCGGACCGGGCCGGTGCGCCGGCGGACCGGGTGGATGACCCGGTGGACCGGCCGCTGGTCGACGTGGTGGCGGAGCGACTTCCGGTCGGTGCGTCGGTGGTCTTCGTGGGCGTGCGGCGGCGCGGCGGGGTGTCCGCGTCGTCGTCGCGCGGTGACCGTGGGCGGCCCGGTGCCGCCGTCTTCTTCTTCGCCGCCGTGCCCGCCGTCGCGGCGGCCGTGCGGGAGGTGCGCGGTTCGTCGGCCCGGCCGCCGTCGACCACCCGCAACAGGGGCGGTGCCTGCTCCGGGGTCTCCCGGGCCCGCCCGCGCGCCTGCTCGCGCACCGTCCGGCCGCGCGGCGTGTAGGCCTGCGCCTCGAAGATCCCGCCCCGACCGCTGCGGGCCGGGGCGGAACCGTCGTCGGTGGACGGGCGACCGGTGCGGGGCGGGGTCCGCCGGGGGTCCGGCGTCCGCGGCGGCATGCCTACCGCCCCGGGGTCTGGTCGCTCGTCACCGACGGCGCGCCATCACCCGGCTTCGGGATTCCGATGATCTTGCCGTCCTGCAGCCGGATGTAGGCCGGGTTGCCGCCGGCCACCATGCCCAGCTTCCGGGCCGCCGCGGTGAGGTTGCCCGGCGCCTCCGCCTGGGCGATCTCCCGCTGCAACTCCTGCTGCTGGATGTCGAGCGCGGCCCCGTTCTGCTTGAGCCGCTCGATCCGGAACGCGTTCTCGGCGATCTTCGTGTTGACCACCAGGATGCCCAGGACGCCGCCGACCACCAGCAGCAGGATCAGCGCGACGAACGGCACCCGCGGACCGGTCACCGGCGGCGGCGGTGCGACCTTCAGCCGCGGCCCGCCAGCCGCCGGCTTGCTGAACCGCTCCTTCGGCCGCAGCGCGGCCGTGCCGTCGGTGGGGAACTCCCGGGCGGCGGCGCGACCCCCCTCGCGCGGTGGTGTGTCAACGCGGTCACGCGCCGCCGCGCGCGGGTCGGTGCGGTGCGGTCGGGTGCTCCGGCCGATCTGGCGCTCCGTGGTCCGGCCCCCCGACCGCGGTGCGCTCTTCTGATCTGTCATGTTCCCTCCCCCTTGTGCTCGTCCTCGTGGGACTGCTCGGCCGGGGCGCGGCGGTCTCCGCCCCCGGACCGGCCCGCCGTTCGCGCGGCGGGTTGGTGCAATGCCTTCACCCGGCGTGGTCGGTCGGTGCGCACGACCGCGTCGGGATCGATCCGTTCCGCCGCCCGCAGCCGCACCGATGCGGCCCGCGGGTTGGCGGTCACCTCGTCGTCGGTGGGCAACTCGGCGCCGCGGGTGAGCAGGCGCAGTGTCGGCCCCGTGCCGGGCAACTCCACGGGTAGGTCGATCGGCCCCGACGACCTGGCCCGGGGCGCCATCGCCCGCTTGGTGATCCGGTCTTCCAGCGAGTGGTAGGACAGCACGACGATCCGGCCACCCAGGTCGAGGGCGTCCAGTGCCGCCGGCACCGCCCGCTCCAACGTCTCGAGCTCGCCGTTGACCTCGATCCGCAACGCCTGGAAACTGCGCTTGGCCGGATGCCCGCCGGTGCGCCGGGCGGCCGCCGGGATCGAGTCCCGGACCAGCTCGGCCAGCCGCGCCGAGGACGTGATCGGTTGCTTCGCCCGCTCCCGCACGATCGCCGCCGCGATCCGGTTCGCGAACTTCTCCTCGCCGTAGACCCGCAGCACCCGGGTCAGCTCGCTCGCGGTGTAGGTGTTGACGACCGTCTCGGCCGTGTTGCCCCGGGTCTGGTCCATCCGCATGTCCAGCGGCGCGTCCTGGGCGTAGGAGAAGCCCCGGTCCGGCACGTCGAGCTGCAGGGACGAGACGCCGAGGTCCATCAGCACCCCGTCGACCGCCGCGATGCCCAGGTCGTCGAGCACCTCGGGCAGCTCGTCGTAGACGGCGTGCACCAGCCGGACCCGCTTGTCGAACCGGGCCAGCCGCTGCCGGGACGCCGCCAGCGCCTCGGTGTCGCGGTCGAGCCCGACCAGGGTGACCTCGGGGAAGGCGGCCAGGACCGCCTCGGCGTGCCCGCCGAGACCGAGGGTGGCGTCGACATGGACCCGCGGGGCCCGCCGGGCGGGACGGCCGAGCGCCGGAGCGAGGAGCTCGAGCGTCCGCTCGAGCAGCACCGGCACATGCGTGCCGCGTGGCTCCTGCATCGGTTGTCCCCCCAGTGACCCGCCGTCTTCCGCCGTGCCAGGCGGCTGCATCGCTCGCCGTACCGCCAGATCCCCATCCGCCGCCATGCCTGGCACCGGGGAAGGGACGCCAGGGACGGGAGCGGGTGGAGATCTCGCGGTACGACGGGCGAACGGCGGTCGATCCGGGTTTTCGCGGAACCCGGTGCGACGTCGCCCTACAGTCCGCCGGGCAGCACCCCCTCCTCGATGTCGGCGAAGTCGTCTTCGCTCTCCGCGAGGTAGGTGTCCCAGGCCTGCTTGTCCCAGATCTCTACCCGGGTGCTGGCGCCGATAACGACCAGCTCCCTGGACAGACCCGCGTATTCCCGCAGGTGTGCCGGGATGGTGACCCGACCTTGCTTGTCGGGCACCTCGTCATGTGCGCTGGCGAAGAAGACCCGGCTGTAGGCCCGTGCGGCCTTGTGGGTCATCGGCTGCTCGCGCAACTGCCCCGCGATCCGCTGGAACTCGGGTGTCGGGAAGACATAGAGACAGCGCTCCTGTCCTTTGGTGATCACGACACCTCCCGCCAGCTCGTCCCGGAACTTCGCCGGCAGGATCAACCGGCCCTTTTCGTCCAGGCGGGGGGTATGCGTGCCGAGAAACATTCGGCCCACCCCCTCGCGCGGCGGGCGGATTCGCGGTCCGCCCGAGGCCGGCGGACCCTCTCGGCCCCGCCATTGATCCCCACTCTACTCCACTTCCCTCCACCCGCAACCAGAATCCGCCTTCACATCCCGCCGCCACGCGCGCAAAACCGCACGTCAAAGGGGGTGGAGCCGGGTGGAGGGCGCAGCGACCGAGGAGCTTGTCCAAATGCCGACAAGCTCCAATTCGCGCGTAACGATTTGCCCAATGGCCTCGTTAACCACACCCGTCGCGGGAAACGGGCACCGCCTGTCGGTGTGGTGGAGGGAAGTGGAGATGGTCCCGGGGCACGGCGGCCGCGCCGCCGTGCCCCGGGACTTTCCTTACTGTTTCTCAGACGAGCCGACGGACGACGTAGTTCCTCGTCCAGATCTTGTGCTTACCGACCCGGCTACCGGGATGCGGTGCGTCGTACATGTAGCCGCCACCGGCATAGACGCCGGCGTGCGTGCCGTACGAACCGCTGCGCACGATGACCAGGTCGCCCGGCCGGGCGCCCGACTTCGACACCGCGCGGCCGTAGCGCTGCTGGCTGTTCGCCTTGTGCGGCAGCTTCCTACCGGCGGCCTTGCGGTAGACGTACATCGTGTAGCCGGAGCAGTCGAACGCGGACGGTCCCGCCGCCGCGTAGCGGTATGGCTGCCCGACGTGGCGCTTGGCCTCCGCGAGCACCTTCGCGCCGCTCGGCGTGACGGTGACCCGCATGGTCGGCGACCAGTAGCGCGCGTAGCCACCACCGCCGCGGAACACGATGCGGTACGAGGTGGTGGCGCCCGGCTTGACGGCGAACCAGTTGTAGCCGTTGGCGTACAACTTCTTGGTCGTCCGGGCCTTCCAGGTCCGCGAGGCGGCGGCGTACTCCTCGAGCGCCACCACCGTCCCCGCACCGGCCGGCTTGCCGGTCCGTGGGTCCTTGGCCACGATCCGCAACGTGGCGGTCGCGCCCCACGGGAGTTTGGGCCGGCTGTTGCTTGCCGTGAGCACCGGCCGGACCGCTGCGGCCGCCACCTCGGCGTGTGCCGGCGGCGTGCCGATCAGTTGGCCGGCGCACAGGCAGGCGGCGGCGGTGGTCGCGGCGATCCTGCCGGCACGGGCGGCGGACCGCCCCGGCCGGCGTGAACGGAGTTCGAGCACGAACGAGATCCCTCCGGCACGCCTGCGGAAGGAGCCGCCCGGTGTGCGGGCACGGCGCTGGCCGTGCCGTCCGACACCCGGCGTCGCCCCTCGCCGCTGGCCGCGGCGTGGCGAAGCTGGTTCCCCCCATCCCCGCTCTGGCTTGCCGTAGGTGAGACGTCATGGCGGCGCCGCCGGGATGAGCGGGGTTCGACGTGTCCCACGCGGCGCTGGGCCGCGCAACGCTGCGCGACCGGCCCTCAGTTTGTAGCCGATCGCGTGTTATACGCACTGGAATCGCTTGACTACACACTGAAGTTGGCATGCGGCGTCTCGCCCCATCCGACAACGCGTGCCCGATTCATCACCGACAGTCGGTGACTGTCCGATCCGCCGAGCGTAATAACGATCAGTGACGATACGCACACAACTCGTTCGTGTTTGTAAGTACAAACCGGGCATTTTTGGTAGCCCCAGCGTCCGCGCGCGACCGGTCGCGTGCTATGTCCCGTCCGGTAACCTCGCTCGCGTGACTGACGCGAAAATGCCCCTGCGGGCGAAGGTGGCCAGCTCGGTGTCGCGCACCGCGGCCGCGCTGTCCCGGGCCGCCGGGCGCGGCGACGGCTCGGTGATCGGCGGCTGGATCGGCCTGAAAATCGATCCGGAGCTGCTGACCCACCTGGCCGCAGGCCGGTCGGTGGCGCTGGTCTCGGGCACCAACGGCAAGACGACGACCACCAAGCTCACCGTCGCGGCCCTGGAGGGGCTCGGCCGGGTGGCCACCAACGCGTTCGGCGCCAACATGCCGACCGGCCACACCTCGGCGCTGGCCAAGGCCGGCACCACACCCTTCGCGGTGCTGGAGGTCGACGAGCACTATCTCGCGCGGGTCCTCGACGAGACCCAGCCGCGGGTGGTCGCGCTGCTCAACCTCTCCCGCGACCAGCTCGACCGGGCCAAGGAGGTGGCGATGATGGCGCAGATGTGGCGCACCGCCCTGGCCGCTCACCCCGGCGTGCACATCGTCGCCAACGCCGACGACCCGATGGTCACCTGGGCCGCGCTGGCCTCCCCCGCCGTCACCTGGTTCAGCGCCGGCCAGCGCTGGCACGACGACTCGTGGGTCTGCCCCGAGTGCGGCGGTGCGATCGAGCGCGCCCACGGCGACTGGCGCTGCACCAACTGCCCGCTGCGCCGCCCCAAGCCCGACTGGGTGGTCGAGGAAGACGGCGTCATCGACCCGACCGGCGCCTGGCACCAGGTCCACCTCCAGTTGCCCGGCACCGTCAACGTCGGCAACGCGGCCACCGCGCTCGCCGTCGCCGCCCAGTTCGGCGTCCGCCCGGCCGACGCGGTCAAGCGGCTCGGCGCGGTCACGTCGGTCGCCGGCCGCTACGCCCAGGTCGAGCGCGACGGTCGGCTGATCCGGCTGCTGCTCGCGAAGAACCCGGCGAGCTGGCTCGAGGCGTTCGACATGGCCGAGGTGGCGCCGACGCTGCTGTCCATCAACGCCCGCGACCCCGACGGCCTCGACACGTCGTGGCTGTTCGACGTCGACTTCGCGCCCCTGCGCGGCCGGCGGGTGCTGATCACCGGCGACCGGGCGTACGACCTGGCGGTGCGTCTCCAGGTCAACGGCGTCGCCTTCGAACACGTCACGTCGTTCGCCGACGCCGTCGCGGCGGTGCCGCCGGGCCGGCTCGAAGTGATCGCCAACTACACCGCCTTCCAGGACATTCGAGCGGAGCTTGACCGTGTCAACTGAAGACCTGCGGATCGTCTGGATCTACCCGGACCTGCTGTCGACCTACGGCGACCGGGGCAACATGCTGATCCTGGCCGCCCGGGCGCGGGCCCGGGGCATCCCGGTCGAGACCATCGAGGTGCGCTCCGACCAGGCCCTGCCCGACTCGGCCGACCTCTACCTGCTCGGCGGCGGCGAAGACGGCCCGCAGGCGCTGGCCGCGCAGCGGCTCAACGCCGACGGCGGCCTGCACCGGGCGGTCGCCCGCGGCTCGGTGGTGTTCGCGGTCTGCGCCGGCTACCAGCTTCTCGGCGGCTCGTTCTTCGCCAAGGGCGCCAAGTATCCCGGTCTCAACCTGCTCGACCTGAACTCCGACCGGGGCCCGTCGCGGGCCGTCGGCGAGCTGCACGGCACGGTCGACCCCCGGCTGGGCCTGCCGCCGCTGTCCGGCTTCGAGAACCACGGCGGCCGCACCCACCTCGGTCCCGGCGTCTCGCCGCTGGCCCAGGTGACCACCGGCATCGGCAACGACGGCACCAGCGAGGGCGCCTGGCGGGGCAACCTGCTCGGCACCTACTCGCACGGTCCGGCGCTGTCCCGCAACCCGGCCCTGGCCGACCTGCTGTTGCGCTGGGCGACCGGCGCGGGTTACCTGCCGCCGCTCGACGACACCTGGGCCGAGCGCCTGCGCCACGAGCGCGAGCTCGCCGTCCAGCAGTGACCTCGCCCCCGTCGCCCGCGCGCTGGCACCGGCGGCCGGTGCTGCGGTTCACCATCCTGGTCGGCCTGCTCTGCGCCTGCGGCCTGCTGCTCCTGGTGGCGCCGCCAGACCTGCGCGCCATCCCAGACATGGTCGACCGGCTGGGCCCGTTCGCCCCGTTGGCCGCGGTCGGCGTGGGCGCGGCGCTGCTGATCGTGCTGGTGCCGCGGACGCTGATCACGGTGGCCTGGGGTGCGCTGTTCGGTCCGCTCGGTGGTGCGGGCTACACCCTGGCGGCCGCGTTGCTGGCGGCCCTGCTCGGCTTCGCGGTCGGGCGCTGGCTCGGCCGCGACTTCGTGGCCGCCCGGGTCCGTGGCCGGTTGGCCCGGCTCGACGGCTGGTTCAGTCGCCAGTCCCTGCTGGGCGTGATCACCGTGCGGCTCCTCCCGATCGGCGGCTTCGGCCTGGTCAGCTACGGCTACGGCACCACCGGGGCCCGGCTGCTGCCCTACCTGGCCGGCAGCGTGATCGCGTCGATCCCGTCGGCGTTCGGCTACGCGGCGATCGGGTCCGCGGTGGTCTCGCCCGGCTCGATCAACTGGTTCGCCGTCGCGCCGGCGACCTTCGGCCTGTTCGCCACCGCGGTCATCATCTGGCGCTGGCGCCGGTCGAGCCGCCCGACGACCGGTCCGGCTTAGCCGCCGTGCACAGGCCGCAGGACACGGCGCGATGGACGCTGCGGTCCGCTGATCCGGCGGACGTCGAGACGATCGCCGAGCTGCGGGCCACCGTCATGCGGCCGGACCTGGAGCGACTGGGCCGGTTCGACGAGCGGCGGGTCCGACAGCGGCTGCGCGACTCGTTCTCGCCGGTGCACACCTCGGTCATCGTCGTCGACGACACCTTCGCGGGCTGCGTGACCCTTCGGCCGGCCGACGACGGGCGGTGGCTCGAGCACTTCTATCTCGTGCCGGGCGTGCAGGGCCGCGGCCTCGGCTCCGCGGTGCTGCGAACGTTGTTGGAGCGGGCCGACGCCGAGGACGCGCCGGTCCGCCTGAACGTGCTCCGCGGCAGCGCCGCGCAGCGGCTGTACGAGCGCCATGGCTTCACCGTGGAGGCGCAGGACCCGATCGATGTCTTCATGGTGCGACCGTCCCGCGGGAGACCAGCCTCACGGTGACGCCGGTCGGTGCCGGACGGTAGGACTTGACCATGACAGCGCGCTTCGCCGACCGGGTCGTCCTCATCACGGGTGGCTCGGGCGCCATCGCCGGCGCCACCGGGCGAGCGTTCGCCGAGCAGGGCGCGACCGTCGTGCTGACGGGCCGTGACCCGCGCAAGCTCGCCTCGGCGGCCGCCGCGACGGGCGACGCCGGCGGCACGGTCGACTGGGTTGCCGCCGACGTGACGGACAGCGCGCAGGTGGCCGATCTGGTCGCCCAGGTGGTTCGCCGGCACGGTGGTCTGCACGTGGCCGTCAACAGCGCCGGCGTGTTCACCGCGCCGGTGCCGCTGGGCGACCTCGACGAGGCCGACTGGGCGCGGCAGGTGGACGTCAACCTGACCGGGGTGTTCCTGGCCATGAGGCACGAGATCGCCCACATGCGCGGCAACGGGGGCGGAGTGATCGTCAACATGGCGTCGAACATCGGCGCGCACGGCCGCCGGCCCGGGATGGCCGCCTACGCGGCCACCAAGGCCGCGGTGAGCGCGCTGACCCGCACGGCGGCCCGCGACCACATCGGTGACGGGATCCGGATCAACGCGGTCAGCCCCGGCGCCAGCGACACACCGATGTCGTTCCGGCCGGGCGAGACGAGGGCGGACCGCGACGCCCGCGTGCGCGGCGCCGTCCCGGCCGGCCGGGTGAGCGACCCGACGGAGGTGGCGGCGGTCGTCCTGTGGCTCGCGTCCGACGAGTCCAGCTTCGTCGTGGGCCATGACATCGTCGTCGACGGCGGCGCCACCGCCTGACCGTCGGAGCCGGCGGTCGACCGCCGCGAAGCACGGTGGCCGCCGGGCCGCGACCGATGATCGCGGCCCGTACGTCGCACCAGGACCGGTCGTGGGACGCGGCCTAAACCACGACCGAGACCATCCGTCCCTTCACGACGATGACCTTCTTCGGCGCCTTGCCGGCCAGCGCGTCGGCAACGGCTTCCAGTGCGGTCGCCTGGACCTCGTCGTCTCCGGCATCGGCCGCGACCGAGACGCGCCCGCGGACCTTGCCGTTCACCTGGACCGGGTAGGTGACCTCCTCGGCCACCAGCAGGGCCGGGTCGGCGACCGGGAAGTCGGCGTAGGCCAGCGACGACGTGTGCCCCAGCCGCTGCCACAGCTCCTCGGCCACGTGCGGCGCGAACGGTGCCGTCATCAGGACCAGCGGCTCGACGACCTCGCGAGGAGCGGCCGAGCCCAGCGCCGTCAGCCCGTTGGTCAGCTCGATCAGCTTCGCCACGCCGGTGTTGAAGCGCAGCTCGTCCAGGTCGCCGCGGACGCCGTCGATGACGCGGTGCAGCAGGCGCCGGGTGGCCTCGTCGGCCGGCTCGTCGCTGACCCGGGTCGCGCCGGACTCCTCGTCGACGACCAGGCGCCAGACGCGCTGCAGGAAGCGCTGCGCACCCACGACCGCCCGGGTCTCCCAGGGGCGGGAGACGTCCAGCGGGCCCATCGCCATCTCGTAGACGCGGAACGTGTCGGCCCCGTAGGCCTCGCACATCTCGTCGGGCGTCACCACGTTCTTCAGCGACTTGCCCATCTTGCCGTACTCGCGGCGCACCTCGACCCCGTCGTGGAACCAGGTGCCCTCGCGCTCCTCCACCTCCTCGGCCGGGACCACCATGCCCCGCGCGTCGCGGAACGCGTACGCCTGGATGTAGCCCTGGTTGAACAGGCGGCGGAACGGCTCGAAGGACGAGACGTAGCCCAGGTCGAACAGGATCTTGTGCCAGAACCGGGCGTACAGCAGGTGCAGCACCGCGTGTTCGACGCCACCGACGTACAGGTCGACGCCGCCGCAGTCGCCCTCGTGCCGCGGGCCCATCCAGTAGGCCTCGTTCTCCGGGTCGACGGCGTGCTTGTCGTTGCGCGGGTCCAGGTAGCGCAGTTCGTACCAGCACGACCCGGCCCAGTTGGGCATCGTGTTGGTGTCGCGAATGTAGCGCTTGGGCCCGTCGCCCAGGTCCAGTTCGACGTCGACCCACTCACGGGCGCGGGACAGCGGCGTCTCCGGGTTGCTGTCGGCGTCGTCGGGGTCGAAGGTGCGCGGCGCGAAGTCGTCGACCTCGGGCAGCGACACCGGCAGCATGGAGTCGGGCAGCGCGACCGGCAGGCCGGTCTCGTCGTAGACGATCGGGAACGGCTCACCCCAGTAGCGCTGCCGGCTGAACAGCCAGTCGCGCAGCCGGTAGGTGGTCGCACCCTTGCCCGCGCCGTGTGCCTCCAGCCAGGCGATCATCGTCGCCTTGGCCTCGACCACGCCCAGGCCGTCCAGGACCAGGCCGCGGTCGGGGGCGGAGGAGTTGACGGCCGGGCCGTCGCCGGTGAAGGCCTTGCCGTCGAAGCCGTCGCTCGGCCGCACCGTGCGGACGATCGGCAGCTCGAAGACCTCGGCGAACTCCCAGTCGCGCTCGTCCTGGCCGGGCACCGCCATGATCGCCCCGGTGCCGTAGCCGGCCAGCACGTAGTCGGCGATGAACACCGGGATGCGCGCGCCGTTGACAGGGTTGACCGCGTAGGTGCCGGTGAAGACGCCGGTCTTGTCGCGCGCCTCGGCGGCCCGCTCGACCTCGGTCTTGCGGGCTGCGGCCCGCCGGTATTCGGAGACCGCCTCGGCCGGCGTGGCGTGCCCGCCGGTCCACCGTGCGTGGGTGCCCTCCGGCCAGGTCACCGCCGTCAGCGTGTCGACGATCTCGTGCTCCGGCGCGACGACCATGTAGGTGGCGCCGAACAGCGTGTCGGGCCGGGTGGTGAACACGGTGATCGTGCCCCGCGCGCCGGCCGGGGTCTCGAACGGGAAGTCGACGTGCGCGCCGGTCGAGCGCCCGATCCAGTTGCGCTGCATCAGCTTGACCGGCTCCGGCCAGTCCAGCGCGTCCAGGTCGTCGACCAGGCGATCGGCGTACGCCGTGATCCGCATCATCCACTGCTTCAGCCGGCGCTTGAACACCGGGTAGTTGCCCCGCTCGCTGCGGCCGTCGGGGGTGACCTCCTCGTTGGCCAGCACGGTGCCCAGGCCCGGACACCAGTTGACCGGCGCCTCGGAGACGTAGGCCAGCCGGTGCTCGTCCAGCAGCGCGCGCCGCTCCACCCCGGACAGCTCGGCCCATGGCCGGCCGTCGGGCGTCGGGCGGGTGCCGGTCGCGAACTGGTCGACCAGTTCGTCGATCGGGCGGGCGCGGCCGGCGTCCGTGTCGTACCAGGAGTTGAAGATCTGCAGGAAGATCCACTGGGTCCAGCGGAAGAACTCGGGCTCGCTGGTAGCGATCTTGCGGCGGTCGTCGTAGCCCATGCCCAGGCGGCGCAGTTGGGCCCAGAAGCGGACCATGTTGCGCTCGGTGGTGATCCGCGGGTGGGTGCCGGTCTGCACGGCGTACTGCTCGGCGGGCAGGCCGAAGGCGTCGAAGCCCATCGGGTGCAGCACGTTGAAGCCGGTCATCCGCTTGAACCGGGTGTAGACGTCGGTGCCGATGTAGCCCAGCGGGTGACCGACGTGCAGCCCGTCGCCGGACGGGTAGGGGAACATGTCGTGCACGTAGATCTTGGGGGCGCCGGCCCGGGGGTGCTCGGGGTCGGCCAGTTCGCCGACCGGGTTGGGCGCCCGGAACGTGCCGCGGGCCTCCCAGTAGTCCTGCCACCGCTGCTCGATGTCGCCCGCCAGCGCGGCCGTGTATCGGAACGGTGGGACGTCCTGGTCGGGACGCTCGGCTGCCTCGCTCATCTTCGCCACCTCGGTATTTTCATCGTCTCGGCCAGGGGTGTGGCGCGCGGGGGTTGGGTCTGGCGATCTCAGGGCATAAAAAAGCCCCTCACGCAGGAGGGGTAGCCGTGCGAACGCGTCAGCGCGTCAGCACGGCTCGATAAGGAGCAGGAAGGCCCTGGCCATGCCGGCAGTCTACCCGGATCAGCGATAGATCGCGAACGCGGCGCTGGCCACCAGCGTGCCGACGCCATCGACGATCTCGCGCACGGGCGGGGCGAGCCGGGAGCGGATGTCGCGCAGCCGCGGCTCGAGGCCGGCCATCGGCATCGTGGTGAAGACGTGCTCGTGCAACAGCACGGCGTGCACCAGGCCGCACAGGGCGGCGGTCGGCTCGTCGGGCTGCGAGCGGCCGTGCGCGGCGTACCAGAGCCGGACGGTGATCGTGCGGACCACCGCCTCGTCGGCCGGGTAGCGGGTCACCGGCACCAGGCCGAGCCGGCGCTGCACGGCCTTGGTCAACACGCCCTCGGCGAGCAGGTCGGCACGCACCGCGTCGATGGCGCCCGTGCGCAACTGGGAGAGGGCGCCGGCCAGCGGCGGCGGCTGGGGCGACCGGGCGATCGCCGCGAGCAGACCGTCGTCGTCGGCGTCGCCGGTGGCCGGCGCCTCGACCGCGCTGAGCCGGCCGGCGGCGACAGCCACCCGGCCGGCGAGCACGAGTTCGATCAGCCGGGCCCCGGCGACACCGATGTCGAGGCTGTCGGCGTGAACGGCTGGCTTCCCGGCGTTGTCGTAGCCGAGCAGGAACAGCTCTTCGCGCAGTCGCACCGCGTCCGTCCCTCCCCCTCGACGGGCGCTCAGCGGTAGCTGTCGGCGAGGGCGCGTAGTCGGGCGTGGACGCCCTGATACATGTCGACGGAGGGAAGGTAGCGCTTCGCCACCTTCGCGACCATCGTGTAGTTGGCGTCACATACGTTGCCCACCGGGGCCTCGCCCGCCTGGCTGATCAGTTGATAGGAGTCGAGCACGTCGAGCTTGCCCGCGTCGGCGACCCAGGTGACCAGGTCGTGCTGGCTGATCCGGAACGCGTCTTCGAGCGGCCGGGCCGAACCGGTCGACATGAGATGGTCGTCGGTCTCCAGCCGGGGCCACGGCGTGGCGACCCCCTTGATCAGCTCGACCGCCACGACGGTGTCCATCGCCGCCTCGACCGCGACGCCGCTCACCTCGCCCTGGCCCTGGCGGGCGTGGCCGTCGCCGAGGGCGAACAGCGCACCGGGCACGTTGACACCGAAGTAGACAGTGCTGCCGGCGCGCAACTCGGGTGTGTCCATGTTGCCGCCGTGCGCGTCGGGCACGATCGTCATCCGGGCCTCGAACGCACCCGGCGCCACGCCGACCGTGCCGTGCATCGGGTCCAGCGGCAGGTCGACGGTGAAGTCACTGTTGCGCGCCGTGTAGCGGACCAGCGAGTTGGCCTTGTCGAGCTCGTACACCCAGACCCGCTCCTCCAACGGCTCGTGCAGCATCGCCGTGGTGTGCGTGGTGGTGAGGGCGCCGAAGTGCGGGAACGTCGAGGAGATGGCCCAGTCGCGGGCCGGGGTGATCGAGATGAAGTGCAGCGCGAGCGTGTCGCCGGGTTCGGCGCCTTCCACGTGGAACGGCCCGGTCACCGGGTTGAGGTAGGGGAACTCGCAGACCCGCGAGGGCAGGTCGCCGACACCCCGGACGGCACCACCGAAGCAGTCTTCGGTGTAGGTCGAAAGGATGTCGCCGGGCTTGATGCGGGCCACCGGCTCGCGGCCGCCGAACGTGTAGCTCAGTTCGGCGGCCGCCGGCCGGTAGCGGAGGACGTCGGTCACGCTTCCGCCTTCCGGGTGTTGGTGATCGTGATCTTAGGGAGCCGCGGTGAGATTGTCGTCGGGGTCCACCGTGGTCTCCTCGGAGAGGCCCGAGAGCATCGGGGTGCGCTTGGTCGCGACCAGGACGCTGACCACCACGATGCCGATGAGCACCCAGATCCCGCCGATGAGCTGCGCGAAGATCTTCTGGTTGATCACCACGTAGACGAGCATCGCCAGGCCCAGCGCCGGCAGGATCAGGTGCCGCACCCAGTCCCGGCTGCCGTTGCGGACCACGTACCACCAGAACACGGTCACGTGCAGCACGATGAACGCGATCAGCGCGCCGAAGTTGACCAGCCGGCCGAGGTCGGTGATCGCCTGGGCCTCGCGGGTGAACCAGAGCGTCAGGCCGAGCACCAGCGAGAGGCCGGCGACCAGGAACACCGCGTTGGTCGGCACGGCGTGCCGCGGCGAGACCTTGGCCAGGAACGCCGGCAACTGCTTGTCGCGGGCCATCGCGAAGAGCAGCCGCGAGGTGGCGCCCTGCGCGACCATCGCGTTGGCGATGCCCCAGGCCAGGGCCGTGGCCAGCGAGGTCAGCACATACATCCAGTGGCCGCTGGCCGCCTCGGCCGCCTGCGCGAACTCGTCGCCGACCACCGCGCCACCGTTGAGCAACCCGTCGGCCCCGGGCACGAGCATCGAGGCGAGCCAGGTCTGCAGGACGAACAGCACGCCGGCGACGATCAGCGCGCCGGCCATCGCCCGACCGATCTTGCTGGCCTCTTCGCGGTTCTCCTCGGCCAGCATCGAGATGCCGTCGAAGCCGAGGAAGGAGAGCATCGCGACGCCGACCGCGGCGAAGATGAGCGACCAGCCGAACAGGTCACCGTTGAACAGCGCGGTGCCGGCGGAGAGCCCGTTGCCCTTGCCCTGGCCCAGCGCGATCAGGAAGACGACGACGACCAGGGCCAGCACGACGAGTTCGGCGATCAGGAACCAACGGGTCACGGTGGCGGTGATCTTGATGCCGAGATAGTTGACGAGAGTGTTGACGAGAACGAACACCACGAGCCAGACCGCGGTCGGAATGGCGGTGATGATGGCGTTCATCGAGAATGCCGCGACCACGTAGAGCAGGCTCGGCACGAGGATGTAGTCGAGCAGGATCGCCCAACCCGCGACGAATCCGACCGGGGGCGCGATTCCGCGACTCGCGTAGTTGTAGACCGATCCGGCCATCGGGAAGGCCTTCACCATCTGCGCGTACGAGTTGGCCGAGAACAGCATCGCCACGAGTGCGACGACGTAGGTCAGCGCGACCATGCCGCCGGAGACCTGGAAGACCGAGCCGAAGATGGCGAAGGGGGCGATCGGCACCATGAACACGAGGCCGTAGGCCAGCATGTCGACGAAGCGGAGCTCCCGCCGAAGCTCTTGGCGATAACCGAAGTTTTCGAGGGATGCCGGTCCCTCTGCCGGTTGCGGACTCGCGTCCGCCTGAGGGGAAGCCATGAGGCGTCACGATAGTGGTCGATGATCGTTTGTGAAAGATATCGATCCGCCAATTCATGACGCGGTTTGTCGTTGTTTTCAGTTATCCGCTCAAGGGCCCACCCCACGGTCAAATCACCCAACCTGGACAGCGGGGGTACGCGGGTCGGCGGCGCCGAAAAATCCAGATAGCCTGATGGGACAGCTGGGGCCGGCGGTGTTGCGGCGGCTTGCCGAATTCCCCACTGCACCGGGTGAACCAAACCACGGGCCCAGACGCTCTTGAGTATGAAGCCGCAGCACCCCCGAGGAGGAGGCCCGTGACACAACAGACCTGGGACGAGTTGGGCGCACCGCTGCCCGGTCCCGAGTTCCGAGCCGCCAGCGATGCCATCGTGACCAACATCGAGCAGGTCATCGAGGGCAAGACGGCCACGGTGCGGCTCGCGCTCGCCGTCCTGCTCGCCGAGGGTCACCTCCTGATCGAAGACGTGCCCGGTGTCGGCAAGACCAAGCTGGCCAAGGCGCTGGCGCGGTCGATCGACTGTTCGGTGCGGCGCATCCAGTTCACCCCCGACCTGCTGCCCAGCGACGTCACCGGGGTGAGTGTCTACAACCAGGAGAACCACGACTTCGAGTTCAAGCCGGGCGCGGTGTTCGCCAACCTGGTCGTCGGCGACGAGATCAACCGGGCGTCGCCGAAGACCCAGTCGGCGCTGCTCGAGTGCATGGAAGAGCATCAGGTCACCGTCGACGGCACCACCTACGAGCTGCAGACGCCGTTCATGGTGATCGCGACGCAGAACCCGATCGAGATGGAGGGCACCTACCCGCTGCCCGAGGCGCAGCGCGACAGGTTCACCGCCCGGATCGCGATGGGCTACCCCGACCAGGCCTCCGAGCTCAAGATGCTCGACGCGCACGGGGCACACGACCCGATCTACGGCCTGCGGTCGGTCTCCGACGCCGCCACGGTGCGCCGGCTGATCGCCACCGTTCGCGACGTGCACGTCGCCGACGCGGTCAAGCAATACGCGGTCGACCTGGTCACCGCCACCCGCGAAGCGCCCGACCTGCGGCTCGGCGCCTCCCCCCGCGCGGCGCTCCAGCTCATCCGCACCGCCCGCGCCGTCGCCGCGCTGGAGGGCCGCGACTACGTGCTCCCCGACGACCTGCAGGCGCTGGCCGTGCCGGTGCTCGCGCACCGGATCATCCCGACCGCCGACGCGCAGCTCGCCCGCCGCACGACCGACGCGATCGTCGCCGACATCGTCCACCGGTTGCCGCTGCCACACCACCGCCCCCAGTCCCCCTACGACACCAGGGCACCGCAGAGCGACGGCCGCGGCGACTACCGGAGGATGTGACGTGCGCGAGGCACTGCGCGGGCTGACCACGCGCGGTCGCTCGTTCGTCGCCGCCGGCGGCGCGGCCGCCCTGTCCGCGCTGATCCTCGGCGAGAAAGACCTGCTCCGGGTCGCGGTGCTGCTCATGGTCCTGCCGCTGCTCGCCGCCGCCTACGTCGGGCGCAGCCGCTACAAGCTGGCCTGCAGCCGGTCGCTCGACCCGCACCGGGTGCAGGTCGGCGCCAGCTCGCGGGTGATCCTGCGGCTGCAGAACCTGTCCCGGCTGCCGACCGGCACCCTGCTGCTCGAAGACCGGCTGCCCTACGCGCTAGGCAGCCGGCCCCGCGTGGTGCTCGAACGGCTCGGCGCCCACCAGGCCAGCTCCGTGGCCTACACGGTGCGGGCCGACGTCCGCGGCCGCTACGAGGTCGGCCCGCTGGTGGTCCGGCTGACCGACCCGTTCGGGCTGTGCGAGCTGTCCCGGTCGTTCCCGTCGGTCGACCGGCTCACCGTGATCCCGCAGGTGGTGCCGCTGCCACCGGTGCGGCTGGTCGGCGAGTTCAACGGCACCGGCGACAGCCGGGCCCGGTCGGTCGCCGTGCACGGTGAGGACGACGCCGCCACCCGCGAATACCGGCGCGGCGACGACCTGCGCCGGGTGCACTGGAAGTCGACCGCGCGGGTCGGCGAGCTGATGGTCCGCCGCGAGGAGCAGCCCTGGGAGAGCCGGGCCACGGTGGTGCTCGACACCCGGCAGTACGGGCACCGCGGCGAGGGCCCGACGTCGAGCTTCGAGTGGGCGGTCTCGGCCGCCGCCTCGATCGCGGTGCACCTGCGGGCCGCGGGCTACAAACTGCGCCTGGTCACCGACGCCGGCGTCGACGTCGACGCGGGCGAGGCGGCCGGCGAGGGCACCCTGCTCGACCACCTCGCCGACGTGAAGCTGACCCCGCGCGGCGACGTGGGCCTGCTGGTCGAGCGGGTCCGGCGGCGCTCCGACGGAGGTCTGGTGATCGCGGTCCTGGGCGGCCTGGAGCCCGGCGAGACCGAGTTGCTGGCCGCGCTGCGCGGCAACAACGCCACCTGCATCGCCGTCCTGGTCGACACGTCGACCTGGCTCAACCTCGCGCCCGAGGCCCGGGCCGAGGCCGACGCCGCGCAGGAGGCCGCCGCACTCGGCCTGCTGAGCAGCGGCTGGCGGGTGGTCGGCGCGGCACACGGCGACAAGCTGCCGGCACTGTGGCCGCAGGCCGCGCGCGGATCGCAGGGCTTCGCCTACCGGGCCACCATGGCCGAGACCGTCGCCGGAACGTTGGGGGTGGCGCGATGAGGAGCCGGCGGCACATGGGTCTGGTGGCGGCGGTCGCCACGCTGATGGCCGCGGCGCCCCTGAGCACCATCTTCGAGCAGTGGACGTGGCTGATCCAGTGCACCATCGCGGTTGCGCTGATCGCCGGCGCGGCCACCGTGGCCCGCACCGCGCGGGCGCCGGTCTGGGCCCAGTTCATCGCCATGGGGGTCACCCTGCTGCTGGCGCTGACCTGGCTGTTCCCGAGCGGGGAGGAGATCGCCGGGATCGTGCCCTGGACGGGTACGCTGGAGCACTTCGGCGACCTGCTCAGCCAGTCCGGTCAGGACATGCGCACGTTCGCCGTCCTGGTCCCCGACAGCGACCCGCTGCTGTTCGTCACCGTGCTGGGCATCGGCGCGGTCGCGGTGGTCGTCGACCTGGTCGTGGTCGGCCTGCGCCGGCCGGCGCTGGCCGGGCTGCCGATGCTGGCCATCTACTCGGTGCCGGTCGCGGTCTACTCCAGCAGCGTCTCGTTCCTGCCGTTCGTCGTCGGCGCGATGGGCTTTCTCTGGCTGCTGGTCGCCGACAAGGTCGACGGCGTGCGCCGCTTCGGCCGCCGGTTCACCGGCGACGGCCGCGACGTCGACGTCTGGGAACCGTCACCGCTGGCCGCGGCCGGCCGCCGGCTAGCGGTCGTCGGTGTGCTGCTCGCGGTCGCGCTCCCGGTCGCCATCCCGGGAATGACCTCGGGGCTGATGTCGCGCTTCAACAACGGCGCCGGCGACGGCACCGGCATGGGCGACGGGTCCGGCCAGCCCGGGCGGGTCAACCTGTTCGCCGCGCTGCAGGGTCAACTGCGGCAGAACAGGCTCGTCACCTACGCGCGCGTGACGACAACCGACCCCGACCCGTTCTACCTTCGCTTCGCGGTCGCTGACGACGTCACGTCGCAGGGCTTCCGCAGCCGCTCGCCACAGGGCCGCAGCCTGCGCCAACTCGAAGACCCGCGGGCCGCGCCGCGCGCCGGTGTGACCTACGAGCAGTACTCGGCGTCGGTCGACATATCGACCGACTTCCAGATGCAGTTCGCGCCGATCTACGGCGTCCCGATCGGCACCGACGGCCTCGACAACCAGTGGCTCTACGACACCAACCAGCAGGTCATCTTCTCCAACCGGGCGAACACCCGCGACAAGGACTACTCGTTCGACTTCGTCCGGGCCAACTACACCGAAGACGCCCTGCGGGCGGCCGATCCGCCCAACCCCGACAGCCTCGAGGTCAAGCGCTTCACCCAGGTGCCACAGGTCCAGCAGGTCCGCACGAAGGTCAACGAGCTGATCGTCGGCAAGACCAACACCTACGACCGGGTGATGGCGATCTACCGCTTCTTCTCGTCGGCCAACGGCTTCCGCTACGAGTTGCAGACCGAAGGCGGCACCTCCGGTGAAGACATCGTCAACTTCCTGACCAACAAGAAGGGCTACTGCCAGCAGTACGCCGCGACGATGGCGTGGATGGTCCGCCAGGCCGGCATCCCCGCGCGGGTGGCGTTCGGCTTCACGAACGGCACCTCCCGCGACGGCGACGCGATGGTGCTGACCAACTACAACCTGCACGCCTGGACCGAGGTCTACTTCGGCCCCGAATACGGTTGGGTGCCGTTCGACGCGACCCCGCGTACGGGCGTTCCCGGCGCGCTGCGCCCGGACTACGCCCCCGACCCGGACCAGCCGCGCACCACCCCGTCGGCGACCCCGTCGGCAGCGGCCGGCGCGGGCAGCGACGACCAGAGCGACCTGCCCGGCAAGGAAGACCCCGGTGGCAACGAGGCGCTACCGTCCGGCCCGGCCCCGACCACCCCGAAGTGGCCGTTCTACACGGCCGGCGCCGTGCTGCTCGTGGTGCTCCTGCTCGGCGCGCCGGCGTTCCGCCGCTCCGCGCTGCGCCGCCGGCGCCGCATCTCGACCGCGGCCGGTGCCGCGGCCGACCTGCAGCCCGGCGCGGCGACGGTGCTGCCGACGAGCGACGAGGCCCGGCGCAGCCGGGCACACGCCCACGCGGCGTGGGACGAGTTGATGGACACGCTGGTCGACTACCGGGTCCCGGTCGACCTGACCGAAACCCCGCGGGCCACCGCGGAACGCCTGGCGGTGGCCGAGTTGCGCGGCGACGCGACCGGCGCGATCGACGGCGTGCGGCTGCTGGGGCGGGCCGAGGAACGGGCCCGCTACGCGCGCAGCCCGCTCACCGGCCCGGGCCTGACCGAGGCGGTCCGCACGGTCCGCCGCGGCCTGTCCAGCCGGGCGACAAGGCGCGTCCGCCTGGTGGCGGCGGTCTTCCCGCCCTCGGTCGTGGCCCGCTGGAAGGGCGCGGTGGTCGACGTCTCGACCTCGGCGGTGACGACCGTGTCCCGGCTACGCGAACGAATCGGGCGGCTCAGCCCGCGGCGGTTGCTCACCAACCGGGCCCGCTGAGCGCCCGAAGGCCGCGCCACCACCCGTTGGTGGCGCGGCCTTCACATGGGCGACGGCCACCACGTCGTGCGGCACGGCCTCCGCGTGGCGCGGCCTTCACATGGGCGAAATCGCCACCACGTCCCGCGGCGCGGCCTTCGCGCGGGGCCCGGCCGCCGCATGGGCGACGCCGCCACCACGTCCCGCGGCGCGGCCTTCGCGCGGGGCCCGGCCGCCGCATGGGCGAAACCGCCACCACGTCCCGCGGCGCGGCCTTCGCGGCCCGGCCGCCGCATGGGCGACACCGCCACCAAGTCCCCCGCGGCGCGGCCTTCGCGCGGCCCGGCCTTCGCGGCCCGGCCTTCGCGCGGCCCGGCCTTCGCGCGGCCCGGCCGTCGCGCGGCCCGGCCGTCGCGCGGCCCGGCCGTCGCGCG